>NZ_JBGONI010000023.1:0-81212 GCF_041439035.1 Vibrio sp. 1F263
CCTGTCACGCCGGGGGTCGCGGGTTCGAGTCCCGTCCACTCCGCCACTTATTAGACAAAGCCCTAACAGAAATGTTAGGGCTTTTTCATGTCTAGTGTTTTGGTCTGCGACCAACGAGTCCCGGTGCCTGCAACCCCAGCCGTTCCGCCATTTATTAGAAAGCCTAGTCTTATGACTAGGCTTTCGTCGTTTCAGGGCTGTGAGTTTTTGTCTTCGACTACGATAATATCGCTACAGATTGAGAAGATTCGCTAGGAATAGTGAAGCTTTTTCACTTAAATATCTAAAGTCAGTAGATAACTCTCAAGCTATCCCAAAAATATCACTCTCGACATACACCAATTCCCTAATGACGACTAGTATAAAAACAGTGATCGTTTATTTGGAATTGTTATGAGGTTATTTTGTACATTGGCTCTTATCTTTTGTTCGTTTGTTGTATCTGCAACCTCGTGGGAAAAAGAGAAAAGCCCAACAAGAAATTCAACCTCATCCATAGGTAGTTACGCTAATGGTTGTCTTGACGGGGCGCAAGCTTTGCCAATTAATGGGCAAGGTTATCAGGTGATCCGCCCTCAGAGAGAGCGCTATTATGGCCACACAGAGTCAATTCAGTTTATTGAAAGGCTAGGTTTAACTACAAGCAAACAACTCAACACAAATCTATTGGTGGGTGATATTTCTCTGCCTCGTGGAGGGCGTTTTTCTTCGGGTCATTCAAGTCACCAGACTGGTTTGGATATTGATATATGGTTAAGGCTCACTGATAAAAAACTTTCAGAGAATGAACTTGCCGTACCTAAGCCATTGAGCGTTGTCGATCTCACTAACTACAAATTGCGTGAATCGAATTGGACCGATGATCATTTTCAAGTGATTCGCTATGCAGCCAAAGATGAAAAAGTGGTGCGTATTTTTGTTCACCCAGTTATTAAGCACACCCTTTGTGAACAAGAAAACTCTGATGCCAATGGGAGAGCTTGGTTAGGTAAAATTAGGCCTTGGTGGGGACATCATTCTCATTTTCATGTTCGTTTAAAATGCCCTAAAGGCAGCTCAAACTGTATAGCTCAAGCAAGCCCTCCTAAAGGTGATGGTTGTGGAGATGAACTTGCAAGTTGGGCTCCAAAGACCATTCCCGTTCCTCCACCTAAAAAAGTCGCTAAAAGTAAGAAAAAAAAGAGAGTTAAAGTGATGCCAAGTCAATGTTTGGCCTTGATATCAAATAAGTAATCCTGTTCATCGAGAATTTTTGCAGTGGTAATGCCACTGGTTTTCTCGACTCTAAAACTGGAGAAATATCACACTTTTGTCTAGAGTTTATAAACACGAGATTAAGAACATCGTTTGATATCAATAAAACCAATAACGATATCAGCAAAGGCGACGATGACGAATTTGACAAGGTTTGGTCAGGGATTGAGTGTTTTTTGGGGTGAAAGATGCGGCTTATACGCAGTATGCGAAATCAGAGTCTGATGCCCGTCGATAGATAATTCAAGGATAAGACTATGACTATGATTTGTGCAAAGGAATTTTCCGAATGGTTAAGACATAGGTTCAACGCTGAAAGCTCGGGTATTTCTATTTCAAGAGCTGATATCAATCAGCTAACAGGCAGACAACGTTTAGACCCTAGCTTCGTAAATGATGTTCACTATGAATTAATGCAGTATGGAATGGCATTTGTGACTGATACCAGTAGAGAAAACTTCTATCTTGTTCCGATAGCTCAATCAATAAACTGGCGTGAACGACTCGAATATCAATTTGAGAAAGAGATGTTCTGCAACATATATCCCATTGAAAAATCGGGTTAAAAAAAAGGTTCAACTTGATGATTAAGTTGAACCTTTTACCTTTTAGGTCAAGCCTTGAATAATGACAAACTTTTCTAATAATTCGTCGTCAGTTTCAATATGGTTTGGGTCAGTGATTATGCATTTTGTAATGGGACACACTGACTGACATGTTGGCTTCTCATAGTGACCTTTACACTCAGTACATAAATCAGGATCGATTTCGAAGATACTGTCACCCATAGTGATTGCGCCATTTGGGCATTCTGGGTCACACATATCGCAGTTTATGCACTTGTCAGTTATTAGTAGAGCCATTTATCTTTCCAAAGTAACCGTTATTTACCTGAAGCGTTACGTGTATCTTGGCCTGCGCTCAAGTTACGCATTAACAAACCAAATTCTAGATCAAGATCAGCAGGTACAGGAATAAATACGAAGTGACCGTTACCTTTTGCGTCGTCTACCGCTTCAGATTTACGGTTTTCCATAACTTCTAGTTTGAAAACAATGTTACCTTTCGGTGTCATCATTTCTAGGCTGTCACCAACTAGGAATTTGTTTTTCACTTCTACTTCAGCTAGGTCGCCACGGCGTTTACCTGTGAATTCACCAACAAACTGTTGAGTATCAGAGATAGAATAACCGTATTCGTAGTTTTGGTATGAATCGTGAGTGTGACGACGTAGGAAGCCTTCAGTGTAACCTCGGTGAGCTAGGCTCTCTAGCGTACCCATTAGACTCTCATCAAATGGCTTACCTGCAACAGCATCGTCGATAGCTTTACGGTAAACCTGTGCTGTACGTGCACAGTAGTAGAAAGACTTAGTACGACCTTCGATTTTCAGAGAGTGAACGCCCATCTTAGTTAAACGCTCAACGTGTTGGATTGCGCGAAGATCTTTTGAGTTCATGATGTAAGTACCATGCTCATCTTCAAACGCTGCCATTTTCTCTTCTGGCTTGTGTGACTCAGAAAGCAACACGACTTCGTCTGTTGGCTTGCCAAGGCCTAGAGTGTTGTCTGGGCGTTCGTCTTGAACTTCAATACCTTGAGTTTCTACTTCTTGAATAGCAACACCTGTTGGGTTTGCTTCAACGATCTGACCATTTTCGTCTTCTTTCGCAGCTTCGGTCTTGTATTCCCAACGACAAGCGTTAGTACAAGTACCTTGGTTTGGATCGCGTTTGTTCATGTAGCCAGAAAGTAGGCAACGACCAGAGTAAGCCATGCATAGAGCACCGTGAACAAAGATTTCTAGCTCTGTTTCTGGGCAGTGTTCGCGAATCTCTTCGATTTCTTCAAGAGATAGCTCACGAGATAGGATCACACGCTCAACGCCTTGAGTTGACCAGAACTTAACGGTCGCCCAGTTTACTGCGTTTGCTTGAACTGAAAGGTGGATCGGCATTTCAGGGAATGATTCACGTACCATCATGATAAGACCTGGATCTGACATGATAAGTGCGTCTGGGCCCATCTCAACAACTGGCTTAAGGTCGCGGATAAATGTTTTTAATTTAGAGTTGTGTGGCTGAATGTTACATACAACATATAACTTTTTGCCTTGAGCATGAGCTTCATCGATACCGATTTGTAGGTTTTCGTGATTGAACTCGTTGTTACGAACACGAAGGCTGTAACGTGGCTGGCCTGCGTATACTGCATCTGCGCCATAGGCGAATGCGTAACGCATGTTTTTAAGGCTTCCTGCCGGTGATAATAGTTCAGGTACAAATGGTTTTTGTGTAGTCATTGCTTCGTTCTCTAATCTGATCTCAAGTCAGGTTGATACCACCAAGTGATATCAAAGGGGCGCAAATTTTACGCTAAAATGAGTTTGGTTGATAGCCCTAAAGATAACAATGGTATTGTGAAGAGTGTTGTTAGGTGTTGATAAGCGGGGTGGAGAAGAAAACAAGCTCAGATATCGTCGATGCCTGAGCTTCAAATCGGAACAATTAAGCGTTAGGTTGAGTTAACCCGCCTAATGATTCGAATAGGTTTGGTAGGAAAACACTGAACTCACCACAAAGTAGAGAGAAGTCTGCATCAAAACGTGCAGCTTGATCTTCACGAGGAATATCGTCGTTCTCATCTTTTAGTTCATCACTGAATTTTAGACGCTTGATGCTGCCATCTTCAGCAAGAATGAACTCAATGCGATCTTGCCAGTTGATCAGAAGTTTAGTCACAACTTTATTGGCTTCGATGTGGTTCTTAATCTCATCAGCTTCTAGTTCTTGTTTCTTAACTCGAACAATACCGCCGTCTTCTTGGATTGATTTAAGCTCAGCTTCATCAAGCATGGTGATGCCTTTAGGCGTATCACCTGACTTAACCCATTCCGTTAACGTTGTTTCAATCGCTTGCTCTGGAATAGCTGGCACTACTGGCAAGCTACCCATTGTTTTACGTAGTAATGCTAGTACGTCTTCTGCTTTTTTGTAGCTGCTAGCATCAACAACAATAAAGCCTTCTTTCGGCATGATCAGCGCGTAAGTAAAGTTACTGCGGCTGAAAGCACGAGGAAGAAGATCGATGATGATGTCTTCTTTTAGGCTGTCTTTCTCTTTCTTTTTCAAAGGAGTACCAGACTCTGCCTCAAGCGTTTCTACTTTTGCATTCAATGAATCTTTGATCACTGAAGCTGGAAGCATTTTCTCTTCTTTCTTTGCACAGATGAGAATGCGGTTTTCTGATACGTGCGTCATCATATCGCCGTGTCTACCCATCGCGTTTACCCAACCAAACTTCTGTTTGTCTTGGCTGCCACAAGGGGTAAAACGGAACTCTTCAAGTTGTTTCTCTAGCTGATCTGCGTTGAAGTCTATATCACGATTAAAGCGATAGACGAGGCAATTCTTAAACCACATAAATATTTCTCATACCTTTATCTGAAGACGCTCATCATAGGAGATTTCGATCCATTTGTCTTATACCTGCAATAAAAATTAAAAGTGAAATGTTTGAGACAGTTATATGAAAATTTGTTTTCAAAGGTCACAAAAGTGTCATAATTAAACCAGATAATGCAATGCGTTGATTAAATACTAAGGCTATTCAATTATGTCGAGAAGGATTCTGGTCGTTGAAGATGAAGCACCTATTCGTGAGATGTTGTGTTTTGTACTTGAGCAAAAAGGCTACCAAGCAGTAGAGGCTGAAGATTACGATACAGCGGTAAACAAGCTATGTGAACCTTTCCCAGATCTAGTATTACTAGATTGGATGCTACCTGGTGGTAGCGGGATAAACTTTATCAAGCACATGAAGCGTGAAGAGTTAACTCGCAACATCCCAGTGGTGATGCTGACGGCTCGTGGCGAAGAAGAGGATAAGGTTCGCGGTTTAGAAGTGGGCGCTGATGATTACATCACCAAGCCATTTTCGCCAAAAGAGCTCGTTGCTCGCCTGAAAGCGGTTATCCGCCGTGTAACGCCTACTGCACTAGAAGATGTGATTGATGTACAAGGCCTTAAGCTAGACCCTGTATCTCACCGCGTTACCGCAAGTGAAGGTCCCGTTGATATGGGCCCAACCGAGTTCAAAATGCTGCATTTCTTTATGACTCACCAAGAGCGAGTATACAGCCGAGAGCAACTGCTAAATAACGTTTGGGGTACTAACGTTTACGTTGAAGATCGTACGGTTGATGTTCATATTCGACGTTTACGCAAAGCACTTGAATCTGCTGGTCATGACAAATTAATTCAAACGGTTCGCGGTGCAGGCTACCGTTTTTCTACAAAGGCTTAATGTGGCTTCACTGCCCAGTTTATGGAGTCCTGAATGGTTGAGAAGTTAACCTGGAAAAAGCTAGCTTGGGAGCTGGCTTTTTTTTACGCACCTTGGATTATAGTCGGATGGATATTCGGTTATTTACCTTGGTTATTGCTGGCTGCAACAGTATTACAGTTAGCATGGCATCTACACTATCAAATGCGTTTGTCTGCTTGGTTGTGGGATGAAAAGCGGTTAACACCCCCTTCAGGTTCTGGAAACTGGGAGTCTCTGTTCAACGGTATCTATCGTATGCAGCAGAGGCAGCGTCGCAAACGCAAAGAATTGACCAACCTTATCCGCCGTTTCCGAAACGGTGCTGAATCCCTTCCCGATGCCGTTGTGGTGTTTCGCGGTGAAGGCAATATTGTTTGGTGTAACAAGCTTGCTCAGTATTTACTGGGTTTTCGCTGGCCAGACGATTCAGGTCAACCGATCTCTAACTTGATCCGCACGCCGGACTTCATCAAGTACCTTAACAAACAAGATTTCTCAGAGCCGTTAGAGATGCCTTCGCCACTTAACGTGGAGCGTATGCTTGAGCTGCGTATCGTACCTTATACTGAAGGTGAGCATTTGATGGTAGTACGTGATGTTACTCAGCTAAAACAGCTAGAAGGCATGCGTCGTAACTTTTTCGCTAACGTTTCTCACGAGCTACGCACTCCAATGACCGTACTTCAGGGCTATCTTGAAATGACGGAAGATCCAGACATGGTCGTTGGACCTATGTGGCCTAAGGCTCATGGTGTGATGACTGAGCAGTTAAATCGTATGAACAGTTTGGTCAATCAGCTTCTTACTCTTTCTAAGATAGAAGCGGCGCCAATGCATGAATTGGATGAAGTGGTGAATGTTCCGGCGATGTTGGAAGTTCTTGAAAAAGAAGCCGCTAGTCTCAGTGGAGAGCGAGAACACAAGCTGGAATTTGATATTGATAAGAGCTTACGCGTATTAGCTGATGAAGATCAGTTAAGAAGTGCGATATCGAATCTGGTTTACAATGCAGTGAAATACACGCCGCCTGGTGCGACCGTAAAGGTTCGTTGGTATCAAACCAGTCAAGGTGCGTGTTTGGATGTGTCAGACACCGGAGACGGTATCGAACCACAACACTTGCATCGACTTACAGAGCGTTTCTATCGTGTTGATAAAGCACGCTCACGCGATACTGGGGGCAGTGGCCTAGGGTTAGCGATTGTGAAACATGCGCTTAGTCACCATGATTCACATTTAGAAATTCAAAGTGAATTGGGTGTTGGTAGCCGATTCCATTTCACGCTACCTAGCCGATTGACAGTGTCATGAGTTCCTTAATACGCCGGATGCGTTTCCCCATCAGTTCATTATTAGCATTAGCTTTGGTTACCCCTGTTCATGCCGAGCAAAGTGTCGATTCTCTTCCTGATTATTCTAAGGGTCCGGGTATTTCTGGCAGCTTGTTGTCTGTCGGTTCCGATACCTTAGCGGGAATGACAACGTTATGGGTTGAAGAGTTTAAGTCTTACTACCCGAACGTGAATGCTCAAGTTCAGGCTTCTGGTTCATCCACTGCACCTCCTGCATTAACGGAAGGTACTGCTCACCTTGGGCCTATGAGTCGTCCAATGCGCCTACGAGAAGTGGAAGCGTTCGAAAGGGAGCATGGCTATAAGCCGACGGCGCTTCGAGTTGCTATCGATGCGATTGGTCTTTTTGTGCATCGTGATAACTCTATCGAGGGGCTTAATTTTCGCGAAATTGACAGCATATTTTCGGAGACATTGCGCTGTGGCGCGACTAAGCCGCTAAACAATTGGCAAGATTTAGGTATCAGCCAGCCGTGGGCAAAACATAGATTCCAACTGTTCGGTCGTAATTCCGTTTC
The DNA here is from genome assembly GCF_041439035.1 of Vibrio sp. 1F263. NCBI lineage: Bacteria > Pseudomonadati > Pseudomonadota > Gammaproteobacteria > Vibrionales > Vibrionaceae > Vibrio > Vibrio sp. 1F263. The sequence continues at coordinate 7,451 of NZ_JBGONI010000023.1, forward strand.
GGGAACCTACGGCTACTTCAAACAAAACGCATTATGTAGTGGCGACTTCAAGAACCGAGTCAATGAACAGCCAGGCTCAGCGTCGGTTGTACAGTCGGTCGCTTCATCAATCAGCGGGATAGGGTACTCAGGTATTGGTTATCGAGTGGCTGGTGTAAAGTTAATTCCTATTGCGGAGCATGGTTCTGATTACGTAGAGCCTACTCGAGCGAATATTTTAAGCGGAGATTACCCTCTATCGCGCTTTCTCTATGTGTATGTGAATAAACACCCAGATAAACCGCTTTCTCCTGTAGAGAGAGAGTTCCTCACTTTTGTATTCTCGAAGCAAGGGCAAGAACTGGTAGAGAAAGATGGCTATTTAGCGATACCGCCTGAGTTCGCGGAGCAAGAGTTGGCAAAAGTCGGGCTCTGATTGAGGCTAATACAAACTTAGAAAACGAACGTATGAACAGCTTGCTAAGTCGCAGGCTGTTTTTATTTTGACTGGTCGTTATTCTACCTTTAACGACCATCCAGCATTTTGCCAACGTTGTTGTTCTTCTTTGAGTTCATATTCAAGCAGTTGGTTTTGGGCCAACCAATAGCTGTTAGATCCTTTCAATCCCCAGTTATCCTGTTGTTCAATCGTTAGAGTCGTGTCTGGGACTAGTGCTTGATTTCTCTGACGATTGAGTAAGATAGCGAGTCTTAATATGCGAATTAGTAGCGTTATTTGTTGTGGAGAAAATAGAGACAGTTCCGGCAAGTCTTGTCGCTTAATCGCTTTTCTTTGGTGGCGAACCAATGTCGAGATAAGACGTTGTTGCTCAGTATTGAAACCGGGCATTGTCGTGTGCTTAAGCAGATAAGCCGAATGGCGGTGATAGCCTTGGAATGCGATGCTTTGCCCTACCTCATGAAGTAGTGCAGCCCAACCAACTAGATCATACAGCTCATTAGTGACCATAGTCGTTACTTGAGGCTGCACTTGTTTCAGTAATGCAAGGGCGAGTTCTTTGACTCTCTGGCCATGCGCTACGTCAACATGGTATCGAGAGACGAGCGTTTCGGCAGTTCTTGTTCGAACATCAATATCTTTAAACCTATCCTCCATGTCATAAAGAACGCCTTCTCTCAGGGCGCCATCAGAAAAATGTAACTCCTTTATGTCTAGCGTATCCATGGCTGCTGAAAGAATGATGACGCCAGCAGCAAACACCGGCTTTCTCTCATCACTTAAACCTGAAAGGTCTAAGGTTTTGGATGATGAAAACTCACATAAGTGATTTTTCAAATAGGACAGACGTTGCGGCGTAATGAGACCATCGGTAAAGCCTAAACCAATGAGTACCTCTTTTATTGACTTAGTCGTCCCTGATGAGCCAAAGGCGATTTCCCAAGGGGCCTTTGTGTATTCTTCAATCAATGGCATCAATAGACGAGTAGCCGCGGTATAAGCATCTGAGAAGTGTTGTGAGGTTAGCTCTCCGTCAGCAAAGAAGTGTTGAGTGAAGCTGACGCATCCCATAGGTAAACTGCGCATAATTAGGGGCGTAAAGCCTTGCCCTGCGACGAGTTCCGTACTCCCTCCACCGATATCAATAACCAATTTAGATTCGGAAGCGGTTTGAGTGTGTTCTACACCGTTATAGATTATTCGAGCTTCTTCTTGACCTGAAATGATCTCTATTGGAAAAGGAAACAGTGGTTTGGCTTGCTCTAAGAAGTCTTGAGCGTTTTTGGCTTTTCTTAGGGTATGAGTCGCAACAACTCTTACATCATCAAGTTCAAAATCCGCTAGTCGTTCTGCGAACACTTTGAGGCACTCCAAGCCTCGCTCGATAGCACTTTCGGATAAGAAGTTAAACTCATCCAACCCATTACCTAATCTCACTTTCTGTTTGTGTCTGCTGACTAATTGCAGGTGTTGTTCGAATACTCGGGCAACCACCATATGAAAACTGTTCGAACCCAAGTCGATAGCGGCAATACATCGAGAATGTTTGTTATCAATTAGCGGCATGATTTCTTCTCTTGTTTGTACTTCTTGCGAGCAAGTTTCTCCATACGTTTAATATAGTGGTAAGTGGAGAGTTGTGACGTCGGGTAATCGAGTGGGTTTGTTGGAGCTTGTATGTAAGGATTGCTCATCGATTGGTCTAGCACTCGAGCTTTGTTGCTGTCATCGAAATGAAACTCGGTGATATCGATAATGGTTTGCTTGATCTTTGGATCTAAAATTGGGGCTGCAACTTCGATCCTATGATCGAAGTTTCGTGTCATCCAGTCGGCAGAGGAGATATAGACTTTTGGATTACCAGCGTTACCAAAGATCATCACTCTTGGGTGTTCGAGAAAACGATCGACCACACTAACAATCTCAATCTGCTCACTGATATTGGAGACTCCCGGTACGAGAGAGCACATACCACGAATGACCATTCTCACTTTCACATTGGCTTGGCTAGCCTGATAGAGCTTCTCAATGATCTCTCGGTCGACCAAATTGTTGAGTTTTAGAGTGATACTTGCAGGCTTGTTCTCTATCGCGTTTTGTATTTCATTATCTATCAACTGATACAGGCGTTTTCTTGTATTCTTTGGTGACACAATCAGTTGCTTGAACTGTGATTTTTGATAAGGGTTTTCAATATACTTAAAGACTTGTCTCACCTCTTGAGTCAAATCTTCATTTGCAGTGAGCAGAGAAAAATCGGTATACACGCGCGCTGTTACTTCATGAAAGTTACCGGTGCCAATATGAGCGTAATGCGCCGTATGCTTGCCTTCTTTCCGTTTAATGAGCAACAGCTTGGAGTGGATTTTCAAACTTGGGATGCCATGGATGACTTTTATACCGGCTTCTTGAAGTTTCTTGGTCCATTGAATATTGGCTTGCTCATCAAAGCGAGCTTGAAGCTCAACGACGACAGTTACTTTCTTACCATTGTGCGCCGCATCGATGATCGAGCTAAGGAGCTTTGATCCTTCTGCAACACGGTAAACGTTTATTTTTATGGAAGTTACCTTCGGGTCAAAGGAAGCCTGCCTCACGAGTTCAGTAATGTGATTAAAGGTGTGATAAGGGTAATGCAACAAGATGTCACGAGCTTTGATCGCTTCGAAATAGTTTGGGTAATGACTGAAATGCGCGCACTTAATCGCGGGTAGTGGACGATTAACTAAATCACGTCGATTAAGGCGTGGGAACTCAGAGAAGTGTTTGAAGTTATGGTAGCGACCACCCGCAATGACACTGTCATAGTCAGATAGTTTAAGTCTGACTTGTAAGAAATTGAGCATTTCAGCGGGCATTTCTGACTCATAGATAAGGCGTATCGGTAGTGCCGTCAAACGCTGTTCTAAACCCAACGACATAGATTCTAGTAGAGTATTTTCATTGCTCTCTTGAAGGTCATAATCGGCATCACGAGTCATTTTTATAGCAAAGCAACGCACGGAGTCATACTCAAAGAATCCTTTAAGCAAGTCATCTAAACAAAATCGAACTATATTATCTAATAAGATCAAAGTCGTACGCTGTGAATCCGAAGTGTCTGGTAACTTAACAAATCGAGGGAGAGCTTCAGATGGGATTTCGAGTAAGACATATTGAGAAGATGTCTCTTGCTCAATGTCGATCGCCAAGTAGCTTTGCTCGTCTTTGATAATATTGAGTAACTGGCTATCTTCGTTCAAGAGAAACGGAGTTAAATGTGGCAGCACTTTTTTCTTAAAATACTTTTTGATCCACTCACTTTGCTCTTCGCTGATTTGCTGTTCGTTGACCAGAAAAATACGATTGCGCGCCAGTTCCAATAGTAATTCGCTATACAATTCATGGAATTGAGCATCGAGCTTACTTGCTTGGCTCTGCATTTGAGTTAGCAGGGTTTTCTGCGAGTTGGCAGGTAATTGAGGATCTTGAAGTAAGATCTTTCGTTTCACATCAGCAAATCGGACTTTGTAAAACTCATCGAGGTTTTTCGAGTAAATACCTAAAAAACGAACTCTTTCGATTAAGGGAACTGACTTGTCGGCCGCTTCTTGGAGTACTCTTTCGTTGAAGGATAACCAGCTAAGTTCTTTTGTGGCATAGTCTTTTTCCATCGAGATGATAATCCTTGAGTGCTGGCTATAGAGCTAATTACTTTAATCTAGAATGACAAAATTCACAAAATCTATGATCTTACTTTAAGAAATATGGTCAACAAACTTGTTATTAGTTTCAGTTGTTTAACGTAACTTGTAATATAATTGTCATCTAACGTACATATTATGTCAGTAGCTAAAAAAAGGTAGATAAACAGATGGCTTCAGCCCAATTTTCATTGAAAGAGCGCGACAAAAAAAGATGGTTGAAAGATCGTCTCGTCCGTTTTTCGGTGACATGTGGCGCGGTCAGTGTTCTAGCTGCTCTGGTGCTGATCTTTGTTTACTTGGCGATGGTCATTTTACCGGTATTTTCTGATACTGGTTTAGAGACAGACCAAGCCGTGAAGACCGTAGCCATAGAAAAGCCTATCGCCTTATCCGTGGATGAATACGGTCAGCATGCGTTTACTATCGAAAAATCCGGTTTGGTTCAGTTTTGGGATTTAGAGTCTCAAAATACACATTCTTACTTTGAGCGTAATGTTTTAGCTAACCCCATCGCTTTTTCTCGAAATACCCCATCTGAAAACTGGTTTGCCTTTGCTGATAGCGCAAGCAACCTTACTTTTTTCTACCCTGAGTATAGTGCGCCTGTGCTGCAAAAGGGCAGTGAAGCCGAACCTAAAATTGAGCAAATCGATCTCCCGGAACCGTTTTTAAATGATGAATCATCAAACGGAACAACAATCGAAAAATTTGCGTTCTCTAAGAATGGACGTGGTATCACGGTTGCCGCTCAGCTAAGCGATCAACGAGTTTTGGTTAAGTGGTACCAGAGTGATCTTACTGGTCAGTATGTTTTTCAGAAGAGTCAATGGCTGTCGGATAAGTTGGGTTTACAGCAACAGTTGTTAGTCACGCCTGATGGCCAAACTTTATATCTTCGAGCACAATCGGATTTAGTTGTATTGAAGTTATCCGATAGCGGCTTCAATGTTCGTGAAGTGATTGATCTTAGCTTAAATGATGCGAAGCACTCGGTGAAAAGTATCGATTTACTGTCTGGAGCTTATTCACTGTTGGTTACGCATGAGGACGGACAGGTTTCTCAGTGGTTCGATGTACTCAAAGATGAAAAGCGTAGCCTGACCCATATTCGCGACTTCCAACTCGCCGAAGAGGTTCAGTTTATTCTGCCAGATACTTATAGAAAGGGTTTTTATAGTTTCTATCAGAATGGCACATTACAAAGCCACTATACGACCAGTGAAAAGCTGTCGCTGTTTGAGCGCGCATTTGATAAGTCACCACAATTAGCGGCTATGTCTGCTAACGAACTGCATTTGGCGACGCTGATTGATGGCACCATCAGCGTGGCTAAAGTTGATAACGAATATCCGCAAATATCATTCTCATCGCTTTGGCAAAAAGTCTGGTACGAAAGCTATCCTGAGCCACAATACGTTTGGCAATCAACGTCGGCGAACGATGACTTTGAAGAAAAATTCAGTTTAGTCCCTATCACATTCGGTACTATCAAAGCCGCTCTGTTTGCAATGATGTTTGCCGTGCCGGTTGCTGTGCTCGGAGCCATTTACACCGCATACTTCATGTCTCCACGAATGCGAAGAGTGGTTAAGCCTTCGATTGAGCTGATGGAAGCTCTTCCGACCGTTATTATAGGATTCTTAGCCGGGCTTTGGTTTGCTCCCATTGTTGAAACGCATTTAACGGCCGTCTTCTCGTTAATGGTGCTATTGCCACTGAGCACGCTACTGACTGGGTTTGTCTGGTTCTGTTTGCCTAAAATGGTAACGAGCCGTTTTACTAATGGTTGGCATGCTCTGATATTGATCCCGGTATTGGTGATTACTGTGATAGCAGTCTTTGCTGGTGAAAATGGTATGGAAGCCTTGTTGTTTGGTGGTGATATTCGTACTTTCTTAGCTAACTATGGCATCGACTTTGACCAACGTAATGCGTTGGTGGTTGGCTTCGCTATGGGCTTCGCTGTGATCCCGACAATTTTCACGATTGCAGAAGACGCTATTTTCTCTGTGCCAAAACATTTATCCGATGGCTCACTGGCTTTGGGAGCGACGGCGTGGCAGACCCTTATTTATGTGGTGTTATTGACGGCTAGCCCTGGTATCTTTTCTGCAATCATGATGGGGCTAGGACGAGCGGTTGGCGAGACTATGATTGTCTTGATGGCGACAGGTAACACCCCAATTCTTGACTGGAATATTTTGGAAGGGATGAGGACATTATCGGCAACGATTGCTGTTGAATTACCAGAATCTGAGGTGGGCGGTTCTCATTTCCGCTTGTTGTTCTTAGCGGCACTCTTACTGTTTATTTTTACATTCGCGGTGAACTCTGTCGCAGAGTGGGTTAGACAAAGACTGAGAGATAAATATCGTGCGCTTTAGTTTTAAAGCTCTACCTCAATGTGTCTCAATGGCTGTTAGCTGTTTGACTAGTGTATCTCACGAACTTGGCTCTTCCTTGGGTTCAGCACGTCAGAGCAAGGTCGTTCATAATGAATAAACTGAAGTCATTATTGTCTTGGATTAAATCAGGCTCTCCGTGGATATGGCTAACGGGTGGGGCGGTGAGCATCAGTATGCTTTCGGTTCTTGGCCTAATGCTGCTGATCGGCTGGAAGGGCTTAACCTATTTTTGGCCTGCTCCTTTGTACCAATGGCAAGTGGATTCCAAAGATGCATCGTTAGTTGTCGGCCTCGACGAAACGGTAGTAAAGCAAGATGTATTGATTGGCCAGTTATATGAACGAAAATACATCCCGATAGAGCAAGTCCCACAAGTACAAGACCTATTGTCGACTCAAAACCTGTCGACTGGGCTAATTCAGCGCTTAAGTATCAAAGTTGCCAACAGGGAGATTTATCCAGCGGACTTTGTTTCCATTTTGGATGTTAACTTACGTGAACCAACCACCCCACCTGACTGGGCTGTGATTGAGCGAAGTCGAGGTGGTTATTTCTTTGGTAAACCAGTGGGTTTTAAAACCACTTCTGGCACATTTGATTCGAACATAGACCAAAAGCTCGAGCAAGGCTTGGCGTTCGCTGATACGTTACGCAAAGAGACGTCGCGTGTTGTGAACCAAGAAATCCGCAATATCAGCTGGCAATTGGAAAACTTGCGTTTAGAAAAACGTAAGCTTGAACTCAATGAGTCAGTGAGCGATGAATACCTTAAAACCTATACTCAAACTAAATTGGAATTAAATCGCCAGTTGGCTGAAGCCGAAGTAAAGCTTGAGCATCTTAGAACACAGCTCAATGTCGAAAGCTTGTTGGTAGAAGATATGACAGGAGAGCAGGTTGAAATTTCGCTCAGTCATATTTTGGATTATTGGTACCCGAATAATATGTCTTATCTTGAAAAGGTTGGACATTGGGGCAAACAAGTTTGGAAGTTCTTGTCGGAGAACCCGCGAGACTCAAACTCTGAAGGCGGTGTGTTTCCTGCGATTTTTGGCACGGTACTGTTGGTTATTCTTATGTCGATTGTAGTGATGCCTCTTGGTGTGGTTGCTGCGATATATCTTCATGAATACGCAAAAAACAACGCATTAACACGTTTGATTCGTATTGCCGTAATTAACTTAGCGGGTGTACCGTCGATTGTGTATGGTGTATTCGGCTTAGGATTCTTTGTGTATACCATCGGTGGCTCAATCGATTCTTTGTTTTACGCAGAACGGTTACCCGCTCCGACATTTGGTACGCCGGGCCTTTTATGGTCTGCACTGACCTTAGCGGTATTAACATTACCCGTTGTTATTGTAACAACGGAAGAGGGCTTAACGCGTATCCCTAGCTCGGTGAGGCACGGTTCATTGGCGCTTGGCGCCACTCAATTTGAGACGCTTTGGCGCATTGTTTTACCGATGGCAAGCCCTGCGATTATCACGGGTTTGATTTTGGCAATCGCGAGAGCTGCGGGGGAGGTTGCCCCACTTATGCTGGTGGGGGTGGTGAAACTCGCATCAAGCTTGCCTGTGGATGGTCAGTTCCCATACCTGCATTTAGATAGAAAGTTCATGCATTTAGGTTTTCATATCTATGATGTTGGGTTTCAAACCTCTAATATCGAAGCGGCACGACCTTTAGTGTATGCGACTTCATTTTTACTGGTTACTGTGATTGTTGGATTGAATTTAACGGCCATCAATATCCGTAATAACTTGCGTGAAAAATACCGAACCTTAGGACAAGATTAGATGTTCTCGATTAATGAAACCTTGGGTTACCAAGCACCACTTGATGTTCACAACTTGAAGGATGAGCAAATTGCTATCTCGATTGAAGGGCTGAATCTTTACTATAAAGAGAGCCAAGCACTTGATGATATTTCAATGCAAATCCCAAAGGGACAGGTGACCGCGTTTATTGGCCCATCAGGGTGTGGTAAATCGACTCTACTGCGCTGCATTAATCGCATGAACGATCTTGTTGAAGGTTGTAAGGTTTCCGGCAAAGTGAAGCTTCATGGCAAGAACGTCTATCACCCTAAGGTGGATGTCGCGACCTTACGACGTCGTGTCGGCATGGTGTTTCAACGCCCTAATCCTTTCCCTAAATCCATCTATGAGAATGTGGTTTATGGATTGAGGCTGCAAGGCGTGAGCAACAGTCGAGATCTTGATGATGCAGTTGAGCGCTCTTTGCGTGCAGCCGCGCTATGGGATGAAGTGAAAGACCGATTGCATGAGAACGCTTTTGGTTTATCGGGTGGTCAACAGCAGCGTTTGGTTATCGCTCGTGCGGTTGCCATCGAACCTGAAGTACTGTTATTGGATGAGCCAACATCGGCACTCGATCCGATTTCTACTCTGACGATTGAAGAGCTGATCAACGATCTAAAAACACAATACACAGTGGTGATTGTTACCCACAACATGCAACAAGCCGCGCGTGTAAGTGACCATACTGCCTTTATTCATATGGGAAAATTGATCGAGTACTCAGATACTGACTCAATTTTTACGTCTCCATTGAAAAACCAGACGGAAGACTACATTACTGGTAGATATGGCTAACCTCTACAAAGGTGTCATCTAGAGCTAAGTCACTCTACAAAAATGGCTTTCTTCATTTCTTTCAAGGAGCAAGTATGCATTTCGGTCGCCACATTTCAGGGCAATTCAATGTCGAGTTAGAATCGATCCGTACTCATGTATTGACCATGGGCGGGTTAGTGGAGCAGCAACTCTCGTTTGCAATGCAGGCGCTCCATAAAGACGATGTTGAATTGGCCAAAAAAGTAATTCGTGACGACCATAAAGTGAATGCGATGGAAGTGTCGATTGATGAGGCGTGTACTCGTATTATTGCGAAGCGTCAGCCGACTGCCAAAGATCTGCGTTTGATTATGGCGATCATCAAAACCATTACTGATCTAGAGCGTATTGGCGATGTGGCTTCTAAAATCGCACAGGGTGCGATTGAGATCCCTTCAACGAAAGAGCAAAAGTTTCACGTCTCGTTAGAGCCATTGTGTCGTCAGGCAATTACTATGCTGCATCAAGTATTAGATGCGTTTGCTCGTATGGATGTAGATGCGGCGGCAGAAGTACATAAACTTGATGATAAGCTGGATGCGGAATATGAAGCTGTGATTCGTCAGTTGATGACGTACATGATGGAGGATCCTAAGAACATCCCCAATATCCTGCAAGTGATGTGGTCAGCTCGTGCGATTGAGCGAGTGGGAGATCGTTGCCAAAATATCTGTGAATACATTATTTACTTTGTGAAGGGTAAAGATGTACGCCACCTTGGTGATCAAAGCCTAGATGACGCACTGAAGTAGGTATTAACTTTAGAACCGAATAATTGCACCAAGGTTAAGGTTGATTGTTGTGTCGTAAGGCACAAAGGTCTTATTGTGATCAAAAATATTCATATCAACACCAGCACGTAGCCCAAGTATTGGTGTTGCTTGGTAAACGTAGGCTCCACCAAGACTTAATCCATGTGCTGTCTTCTCTTCAATTTCGCCGTTGCGCGTCTTTGTTCCGTCATAACTCGCTACACCAATCTCCGCCTGAAAGCCGTGGTTCTGGTTGCTTCCAAACATATTTTGAATACCAACGCGGTATGCATCGACAGTCTCATCGTATCGATCGCTGTCATACCATAGGTGAGAATAGCTCAGGTAAACCGCACCTAGATTCGCCACATCAGTAATGCCTGCTTGTATTCCAAAGCCATGATAAGAACCAATCTTTAGTTCAGGAGATAAGTGAAGACCATTTGAAAGTGCAGAGGTTGAGAATAAAGCTGAAGCTAAAAGCAGTGTTTTATATTTCATGGTACCACCGAGGTAATTTTGCGCTCTCCTTAGCATTAGGTCGATCCATGCGTGAACCCAGTGAAATCACTGGCTAACGGTGATCATTATATGGGCTTTGAAAGAGCAGGCTAATTCGCATTGGTTATCTCTGTGATAATGCTTGCTTATCAGCAGGGGTGATCATTACACGTGATCTTTGGGTCTTACGTAGCCTTACAAAACGAGCTTGATAGAAGTGTCTAAACATAAGCTGATGTTCTGTAATGTATTTGTTTAAGGCACATGAGAAAAATAACGATAGTATCGATATAGCTCATTGATGCTCGCTATATTCTTACTTATCTTTAATTTATTCTTCTACTGAATTTTTCCCTTACATTTATTTTTAGGTAGATATCAGTATGAAGAAGTTTCTTTTCGTTGTGACTCCTCTTTTCGCGTTAACTGCGTGCGGCAGCGTTGCCATCATGGACAAATCAGATGCGGTTAATCAGCAGCCAGAACTCATGGTTAAAACTGATGGTGATTTTTGGGGGTTAGGACAAGAAGGGACGTTTGATATTGCAGGTATGTACCAAGGTAAATATAGCCGAGATTCATCAGGTTCAACATGGTTTGAGACTGTTTCATTCAAAGAGGGTGAGCTGGCTGCTGAAATCACTAGAGTCGATAATGGCCAAGTGTGGAACTTAGTCTGTTCTGGCGGTGGCACTTCAGTTAACTACATGGGTGTTGATTTTGGTGGCAATAAACCTTACCGCTGTTCTGTATCTCAAAGCAATGAGAATATAGGAGAGTTCGTTTTAGAGCCTCAATCTGGGATGATCAGTGTTAGCTTAGAAAAGAAAGAAGCTGGCTACATCCGAGTTGGGGCGAATAAATATGACGTAGAAACTGTCCATTCAAGTAAAGACCTTTTAATGTCGGTAGAAAAACCACTAGGGTATAGCTTTAAACACGCTTCGCAAGAAGTAGCGGCTGCACAGACAAATGGAATGATAACGCTACAGATGTTACCTGAACTTAATGACGCTGAAAAAGACACATTAGTTATCGGTACTATTGCTAGCGCACTGAGCTGGCGTCCGGAAGAGTAAAATACAATATATAACTTTTAATCGAACTTACTTTTGTACTTGTTCTGATAAAACTTGCTCTATGAGTTTTGAAAGCCAATTTGTTAAAGGTGAGTTTCGATTTTTAATGTGTATATAACTATAGACCGGAGTTTTCAGCGTTTTTCCGTCCACTGAGACATCTATCCCGCGTAATGTCGGATAGTTTTCTACTGGGAAAAGGTTGGAATGGGGCATGTACATATCAGTATGTTGAATGACATCGATTATAGCCATGACCAATTCGCTGCGAAAACCGATACGATGCTCGATGGAAAGGTCGGTTAGAATCTGAGACGCTAAGCTAAAATTGTCATTCCAACCTGGTGTTACTAAAGATGCGATTTCGTACCCTGCCATGTCATTTGGAGTCACGGTGTCTTGCTTTAAAGGGTGATCTTTCCTAACAAATATACGTCCTGTTAATTCAATGAGCTGCCTTGTATAGACTTCTTTACTTGTCTTTTCCCCTAAATAGCTTACTCCCATCAAAACCTCATCTTTTTGTATATCTGAGACAGACGAGTTTGACCATGGAACAAGCTTTAGTTTAGCGTTTGGTGCTTGCGCTTTTATATCTTTAAAAAGTGAGCCAGACAGACAAGAAAGCACCACTGGAGATAGGGCTATTTTCAACGTGTAATCGATCTCTTTCGGATCAAAAGTGTTTGATGTATTAACCGCGATAGATAGACCGTCCATGAACGGCTTGATTTGATTGGTGAGCTGCTCTGAAAATGCCGTAGGTTGTAAGCCTCCATGAACCTTTACGAAAAGATCATCGTTGAAGTGGTGTCTTAGCTTTTGTAGGGCTTGGCTAACCGCTGGCTGAGAAACGAATAAACGTTCCGCAGCCTTTCTGGTGTTTTTTTCTTGATAAACAATCAGAAATGTTCGTAACAGGTTTAAATCAAGAGAGCTGAATAGGTCTTTAGCCATATCTATCCATGAAAATTTTCTGTGCTATTCACTCTAATATACGCCAGTCCGCTAGATTCGTCAGCGTGGTTCTCTGGATTTGTGTTAGTGACGATTACCCTAAGCGGTGAGGGCAGCTCTCACATTGGATATCTTATTCGCATCAGTTACTGGTATCTGATAATCATCAACATCATTACTGCCCATTTGAGCGCTTGAATTGCTTTCCATTAGACTCGGTCTTGTCGATTTACCTGAAAGGTGAAGTGCAGGTACTTGGGTGGTGCTTTGAATCATTTTGGCATTCGTTGCGTTGACGCCAGCACCGGCCATGATATCGATTCTGCCATCGGCTTGTTTGACCATATCTGCGATCACATTGATGCCTTGCTCTGCATTAATAGCAAGTCCTGACGTCAGGATTCTTTCACATCCAAGCTCAATAATCTGCTCTAACGGTACTTTATAATCCTGAAGTTGGTCGATTGCACGGTGGAAGGTGATTGCTAGTTTGAGTTGGTGAGCCTTGCTTGAGAGAATTTGCATTGCAGACATATCAATCTCACCATCAGGTGTTAGTACACCCAGAACGACGCCATTCAACCCTGCTCTCGCACAAGCTTCAATATCTTCCAGCATACAGAGTATATCGTCATAATCGAATATGAAGTCACCTTGTCTCGGTCGTATCATGGCATAAACTGGTACGGACGAAATTTTTGCCGCTTGCTTCATCATTCCGAAGCTTGGAGTTAACCCGCCAAGTGCTAATGAAGAGCAAAGCTCAATTCGATTCGCGCCACCAGATAGTGCGTTATATAGAGATTCTAAGTTATCGATACAGACTTCAATTTCGGTGTTCATCGTATTTATCCGTTCAAAAAGATACGGACGAAATCATAACAACCTAGATACGGATATGAATAGGTGGTAGCAGAGGAAAATAGGGGTAAAGTTTGTTCTTGTAACTGCCTCTATTAAATGTTGCAGAGACGGTTTAGGTAGAGAATTGTCGTCGGAGAGAGATGAAAAAAGCCCGAAGCGTTAACTTCGGGCTTTTAATAGGACTTTACTTCTTAACTGATTGGCGGTGCGCTTTGCGCTATTAGCTTATGCTTTATTTCTCTTTATAGAGAGTCTTCCAACCATTAACCCGCGTTGAGTTCGGGCTTAAGAGGTAATTACTTGCTTAGGTCGTCAGCGTGCTCAGATAGGAATGCAGCAACACCTTGTGGAGATGCGTCCATACCTGATTTACCTTCTTCCCATTGTGCAGGACATACTTCACCGTTCTTCTCGTGGAAGTTTAGTGCGTCTACCATGCGTAGCATTTCGTCGATGTTACGACCTAGTGGAAGATCGTTAACTACTTGGTGACGTACAAGGCCGTCTGCGTCGATTAGGAAAGAACCACGGAAAGCAACGCCTGCTTCTGGGTGCTCAACATCGTATGCTTTGCAGATTTCGTGCTTAACGTCAGCAATTAGAGGGTATTTAACTTGACCGATACCGCCGTCAGCGATAGCAGTGTTACGCCATGCGTTGTGAGAGAATTGAGAATCGATAGAAACACCGATTACTTCAACGCCTTTAGCTTGGAAATCTTCTAGACGGTTGTCGAAAGCGATTAGCTCTGAAGGACAAACGAAAGTGAAGTCTAGTGGGTAGAAGAAAACTACCGCTTTCTTACCTTTAGTGAATTCTGCGAAGTTGAAGTTATCAACGATCTCACCGTTACCTAGAACAGCTGCTGCAGTAAAGTCAGGGGCTTGACGACCTACTAGTACCATTTGGAATCTCCTAAAAAATTAGTTGGCCCAACACATCTTTGTTTGGGCTCCGTTTCTACGGGACAAACTATAGTACAATCGGTACTATAGAAAAAAGCGAATTAAATAGATTAAGTTAATCGAAAAAAGCGATAAGCTTATTCTTTGTCCGTTCCTTAGGTCAAATGACCTTCACTTAAGTTATCCTACTCATATTACAAAGTAATTTCATGAATAAATGGCCAAGTCTTAAGCAACTTCACTATCTTGTTACTCTTCACGAAACTCGCCACTTTAGCGACGCTGCGGATCGCTGCTTCGTGAGTCAATCGACACTAAGTAAAGGCATTCAAAACCTGGAAGAACTCATTGGTTGTCCTCTCTATGAGAAGAAAGATAAAAAGAGCCCATTGGTTTTCACTCAAGCGGGTGAGCTGGTGGTTAAGCATGGTCGAGAGTTACTGGCGAAAGGGCAAGACTTGGTTGAGCTCGGAAATCTATGTAATGGAGACGCGATGCAAGGGCAGTTGCGAGTAGGGTGTATTCCTACTATTGCTCCATTCCTATTGTGCGATTTGGTACAAGAAGCGAACCAACGTTTTCCACAGTTGAACTTGTTGTTACGGGAAGACACGACAACTAACCTATTGGCTGCGTTGCGTCATGGTGAGTTGGATGTACTGATTCTGGCTTTGCCTGTCGATATCGATAACATGGAGAGCAAAGTTGTTGGGCAAGACCCTTTCAGAATGGTAATCAGCCGCAATCAAGCCGATGGTATTCGTGTTCCGATTAAATATGATGACCTGCCAGACGAATCTGTATTCTTGTTGGAGAACGAGCACTGTTTAACCGAGCACGCGGTATCAGCTTGTAAGCTAACCGACAAAGAGAAGATAAACCCGTTCACCGCCACAAGCCTACATACGTTGGTACAAATGGTGGCAAATGGTTTAGGAACCACCTTTATCCCACAAATGGCGATCGATCATGGTTTGTTGCAAAATCAGAATTTAGTGGTGATCGACCCGCCAGGCCAACAAGCATACCGAGACATAGGCCTTGTATGGCGACCAAGTTCGTCACGTCTTGAAACCTTTCATCAGTTAGCTGATGTAGTCTCAGAATTGCTTTAAAAAACTAGAAAATAAAATTCAAAAGAAAAAGAGCAGCGATTTGGCTGCTCTTTTTGTTTGTTCATTTGAGAAGAAAAACGCCACAAATAGTGGCGTTAGAAGCTTATTTATCTATTTTACTATAACGTTAGATTTTGAAAAAACTCAGCAAGTCTTTTTGCTTAACAGCTAATGAAGAGAGTTCTTCACTTGCCTGTTTGCTCTGCTCAATTCCTGAAACATTTTGATGAACAATATCAAAGGTCAGAGAAACATTTTGTGAAATATCTTGTGTTACGCCAGATTGTTCTTCAGACGCTGTGGCTACTTGTGTGTTCATATCAGATATTAGTTGTACAGAGTCAGTGATAGAGGCGAATGCAGCACGAAGCTGTTCGCTATACTGTCTAGATTCTTCTGCTAACGAAAGGTTGGATTGCATAAATTGGTTCGCATCTTTCGCTTGAGCCTGAAGGCGAGATATTATTTCTTGAATATCGACCGTTGATTGTTGTGTTTTAGCGGCAAGAGAACGAACTTCATCTGCAACTACCGCAAAGCCTCGGCCTTGCTCTCCCGCTCGAGCGGCTTCAATGGCTGCATTTAACGCAAGTAAGTTAGTTTGCTCAGAAATTGAATTGATCACTTCAATCACACTACCGATCTCTACCGAGTACTCTTGCAATTGATTAACGATGTTTGATGTTTCTTCGATCGAGTCTTCAACTTTTCGTGATATATCATCTGATGCATCGAGTGAAACACTGCCATCTTTGACATTTGTCGTTGCCCCAGTTGCTGCGCTCTCTGCGCTAGCTGCGTTCTGACTAACCTCACTCGCGGTACTAGAAAGTTCATTGATAGCAGTTGCGATTTGCTCCATTTGACTCAGTTCTTGTTGAGCATTTCCTTCTGTTTGGCTCATCACCGTGGTTAGCTCAACGGAGGCTGCTGAAACATTATCTGAAATTTGGTGGAAACCATCGATGATTCGACGTAGTTCTTGGCGCATCTCCAAAATGTTTGCGTATATACCGGTTTCTTTACCCGTAATTGGAATCTGCTTTGAAAGATCACCAGCGGCGACTTCGGCAACAATTGCTTGGATGTCACTTGGCTCTCCTCCAACGACTTTCCATACACTGCGGTAAATCGAAACGGCAATGCTAAGAGAAGCAGCGACAACGAGAATTGAAAGAACGCCAAGCACAAATTGCGCGTTAGAGAATCGCTCGACCATATTAGGCCCGACAGAGTCTTGCTCTGACTTTGTTGATAGCTTTATCTCTTCAATTGTTTTTGCCGCATTAACACCAGCAAGATCAAGAGTCCCTGAAATGATGCCATTTCGTGTGTTTATAGTGTCAACGATCTTTGAAAATGTATTGCGGTAAGTTTTGAAGGCACTAGTGAAATCGTTTAAGTAGTTGATTTGTTCCATCGACATGAGTTGAGATTCGATTGTTTCTGCAAGTAGTGCGGCAGAGGCAAACTCTTTTTCAGCACGCTGAGCATCTTCTGTTTTATTGCTCGTCAGAAATTTAGAAGCGTACAATCTTGATAGCAATACATGCTGCTGAAGCTGTCCTGAACTGACAGCAACTTCTAAATCTTCTTCAGCTGAAGCCTAGGTCATTAGGTTAGTCACTGCCTCACGCATATTGACCCCTGATGGGTCTAAGGCTTCTTGAACTAGGTTGTTTCGAGTATTGACAAGCTGAACAACCTTGTTAAAGCCTTGGCTATATTGATCAAGCTGCTTCTTTATCGTTAGGAATTCATTTTTGTGTAGATCGTCAAGATGAGAGTCTAATATTTCATCTATCAATTGATTTGATGCGGTGATACGTCTATTCAGTTCAGAAGCATGTGACGGAATAGGGTTCTTAATATATTTAAGTGCAGATAAACGAGCTTCCAGAATATTGGCTTGGATTCGACCTGTTGAGACACTTGTTATTGCAAGAGAGCGGTAGGTGTTAAACCCATCACTCGATTGATAAAAGCGTAATGAAGCAACGACTGAAATAACCAAAATTAGCGCGAGAATCACGCCAAAACCTAAGGACAGCAATTTCTTTAAACTCATAAATATCATTCCTAGTAAGGCAGCTTGTTTTTATTCTTAACAAATTCTTACATGATTCTAACGATAAATATATCAATAAATAGTATGTATCCACTATATTTTTATGCCTAAGAATGATGGGTAAATAGGTTGTTGATATTATTGGGTTTTGCTTGTTGCTCGTCTGGTTTCACATCAGCTGAGAGTTATTGCTTAGGCCTCTTCCGTATTATTAACGCATCTTTAATTTGTATTACAAAGTCATGGAGTAGGAAAGTTCGGTTTGGTATAGCCTAATAGCTTGATTATTAGGCTATTTGTATTGTTGGGTTAAAGCTAGTTTAGGGATGTGAGTAGCTTTCTTTTCTCTGGTAAAGCGGTCATTGCGCCTTTCTGTGTTGTTGCTAATGCCCCGCAGCCATTGCCCCACATTACTGCTTGTCGAATGATTTCAGGTTGATGCCATTCCTCGTATTGTGAGAGGTAGGCGAGTAGACCTGCGACAAAGGCATCTCCCGCACCAGTAGTATCAATAGCTTGAACTTTTTGACTCGCAATGTGCTCTCGTTGTCCATCTACTATCATCATCGAACCCGTAGCACCTAAGGTGACCAAAGTGACTGGAATTTTCAATCGGTCTAGTGCTGTTAGTCCTGATTCTAATGTGTTGCTTTCTGTAAGAAAAAGCAGTTCTTCTTCTGAAAACTTAACCACATCAGCTAAGGCGATGGCTTGCATAACAATAGGACGAACTTCTTCAGGGGTTCGCCAAACCTCTTCTCTTAGGTTGGGGTCAAAGCTAACAAATCCTCCTTTTGATTTGATTGCTTCAAGCGCTTTCAGCGTTGTACTTCTGCTTGGCTCATTTGCTAATGCGATTGAACAGCAGTGTAGCCACTCACCTTGATTAAAGGTGGGGATATCATCTTCTGTAATGAACTGATCTGCACTGGGTTTTACCATGAAGGTAAAAGTTCGCTCGCCATCTTGATCAAGATCGACCAGCACGGTTGATGTTCCGTGTTTTTCATCGAGTTTGAGTTGGGACGTATCAACCCCTTGCTCTTGGAGAACCTCTGACATAAAACGACCAAATGGATCATTACCAACTCGGCCAAAAAAACTAGCTTGACCTGATAAACGAGCAATACCAACCGCAACGTTTGCGGGGGCGCCGCCTGGACATTTTAAGTAGGTAGAGTCGCTCTCAGGAATCAAATCCACCACAGCATCGCCAGTTAACCATACCTTATTCATCATTATTTCCTCATATAGAAGCCCACCTGAGCATAAGTAGGTGGGAAATGGGTGACTTGCCTAGGGGGAAGCAAATCACCCAAAGTTGATTAAGCGTTTTTAACTGGGTTATAGATGCGAGTCAGCATAAATGCTGTGGCAAATGCACTAGCTATAACGGTTAGGTAACCAATGACTGCCGAAAGTGATTGCGAATAAAGAAGAATACCTGGAATAAAGGTAATGCCCATACCGGTTGCACTGATGTTGAGTAAGTAAGTAACAAGCCCACCTACAGCACCGCCTACCATTCCAAAGACAAAGACTTTTCCATATTGTAAGTTCACACCGAACAGAAGTGGCTCTGTAATACCAAATAATGTGGAGATCGAAGCACTGTAGGCATTACCTTTTTTCAGTTTATCTTTGAGTAGAGTCGCGACGGCTATCGCAGCGCCAAATTGACCTGCCATTGAAGCTGTACCAAGAGGTTGCAGTGGGTTAACACCAGTTTCATTTAATAAGCCAATCTCAATGACACCAAGAGCATGGTGTAGACCGGTGATCACGATCATTTGCTGAACGGCACCATAAAGGATGTAACCAATACCAAGAGGTAGGTCGAGCGCCATACGTACTAGAGAAGTACAGCCGTGTTCAATGCTTTGTAGAATCGGACCAAAGCCAAACAAGATGACAAATACGGCAATCGTAATGGTTAAAAATGGAGTGAAGACTAGGTCCATACTTGCTGGAATGAAGCGGCGTAGATTACGCTCCAAGTAAGAGACAAACCAACCTGCGAATATTGCTGGAAGTACAGTGCCTTGGTAGCCCACTAATGGGAAGTTGATTCCCAATAAGTTGACCATCATCGGCTCGGCACCGCCAGAGGCTACCACCCAAGCATTAGGTAATTGTGGGGCGACCATCATCAAACCAACAACGATGGCAATAATAGCATTGCCACCGAATTTCTTTGCCGCAGAATAAGCGATTAAAACGGGTAAGAAGGCAAAGGCAGTGTCGGTTAGCATGCTAAATAGGGCAAGCGTTTCGGGTGAGAAACTCATGCCAGAATGCAGCATCATGCCACGTAAACCCATCAGTAAGCCGGTGGTCACTAGTGCTGGGATCAGTGGGATCAAAATATCGGCGAGAGTGCGAACCACTTTTTGACTTATGGTCATATCTGCGAAGGCATCTTGTTTAAAATCTGAGTTATCAAGCTCTCCGCCTAATGCGTGCTTTAATGAGTCATAAACGTGAGAGACTGTACCAGTGCCAATAATAAATTGGTGTTGACCTGATTGATAAAAGTAGCCGCTGATCTGTTTAATTTCTTTTGCTTTTTCAGAATCAACTTTTTCGTTGTCTTTTAGGATGAGGCGCAAGCGTGTGGCGCAGTGTTCTGCGTTGCGGATGTTCTCTATGCCCCCGATACTCTCGAGTATCTCGTTTACGGTAGCGTCATAATTCATTTTGTTCACCATTTTATTATATTGTAAGGTAGTTAAGTTTGATATCCATATCGGTATCTTCTTTTTGTAATATATTTAATCTGTGTTCTTCATTTTCAGGGAAAAACAAACAAGTAAATACATCTCGTCCATTGTTGAGGTATATCTCAATGATGCTTTGGTCACATATAAATTTGACATCCGTTATGTCATAATTTGTTCTGTGATGTCTGACGCTTCCAAATTCCCAATCTTCTGGATGGTGGTTATATTGGCTTCGATCTAAGTGAATATCTCTGTCTTTAATAGAGAATAACAATTTCTTATTTTTATTTTCGATGGATATTTTTATATTTCCATTGAACTCATTTACATCGAGTGAAAATGAAAGTTGCTCTAACTTAATGGGTATATTGGTTTTATTTATTTCCAATGGACGCTTATTAAAAGAGTCAGATTGCAAAATCTTCGGTTGTTGGTATAAGCGACGATTAAGAATTGATAGTGTTCTCGGCAATGTTAAACAGTTAACCCAGCCAAATTGGCGACTTGGTAGTTCTTCATCGGTCCCTGCCCATGCAATAAGAGTTTGCTCATCTGGGGTGTTCGCCATAGTTTGTGGGGCATAAAAATCAAACCCACGGTCCAATTCATCCCAGTGTTCAACTTCAAAGGTCAGTTTTTCGAAGTTGATGCTGCCTAAACAATAGATAACGTTGAATCGGTTATGGAATCGACTTCCGTTTGCCTTGCTACCTTGCGGTGAAAAAATTAAAACGTCATGGCCGTCAACGTTTAATAGATCAGGACATTCGAACATGTAACCGGTTAAGAATTCCCCTGAGAACTGAAGATCTAATTCTCCTTTGAATTCCCAACGGAGCAAATCATCCGATTGATATATGATGATTGCCCCTGATAGATCGGTTTCTCGCTGCGCACCAAGCAACATGTAATAGTGCTCATTGTGTTTAACGATTTTTGGATCTCGTACATGCCCGGTATACCCCTTGGGAACCGACTTAATCACTGGATTCGGGCTATACTTGGTGACGGCATTAGTGTTATCGAGTAATGCTAAACATTGGTTTGCATCTCGAGAGGAGCCTTTTTTAATGTTTCCTGTATAAAATAAATAAGCGTTATTATTTTCTACAAAAGCACTGCCGGAATACGCTCCGTGAGATTCGTAATTTTCTTTTGGTGTTATTTTAGAACCATGCCTCTTCCAATTTAATAGGTCATTAGAAGTTAAATGCATCCAATGCTTCATTCCATGATAGGTATCGAATGGAAACCATTGGTAAAATAAATGGTATTGATTATTGAAAAAACAAAAACCATTTGGATCATTTAATAAACCATGGGGAGGCGTAATATGAAATAAAGGTCTCATTTCTGATGAATTTTCTATTTCAGTAAACTTAGTTATTTCACTAGCCGTTGCTAAATTGATTGTTTTGTATTTTTGTTCTTGCACGATGGCTTACCTAATCATGTTGCTTGGTTTAAATCATAGGTAGGGTGACGATTTGATAAAATAGTGAGGACGAATTCTCCTGCAGTTCTGAGTGAATATTGGCTAAATCTGTAGTCGTTTGTGATGTAACATCAAGTCTTGTTACATGTTTTTGGTTAATGTATTGGGTTGGTAGATTGTTAAAGAGAATGAGTGAACATGACTATTAGGGATGTTGCTAAACGTGCGGGTGTATCAATCGCGACAGTATCAAGGGTGCTAAATGGTAGTGAGCGTGTCTCAGAGCAAGCAAAGCTGTCTGTGATGAGTGCGATGGAAGCTCTGAACTATCAGAAACCGCCTGCGAAGCGTAAAAAGCCAACTAAGCTGTTTGCTGTCATTGTGCGAAATATGTCGAATCCTTTCTTTACTCAGTTAGTGGATGTTCTTGAGGAAGAGGCCTACAAGCATGGCCGAAGTATACTGTTGTTTAATAGCCGGAATAATTTACAGTTAGAGAAGACGTTTCTTTCGGAGTGCATCAACCATAAGGTTGATGGTGTTTTTCTAATCCCTCGCTCGTTGAAAAAAGAACATCTAGAGCCATTAGGTGAGCTACCGTTTCCTGTCGTATTGTTGACAGCGACAGACCCTACTGTTGCGAGTATAGGAACTCATCACCAGCACGGGGGTGAGCAAGTTGCCTGTTATTTTGCTAAGCGAGGGTATCGTCGTATTGGCTTTATTGGAGCCAGTGATATTCAATCGGATCGTTTTATTGGTTTTCAAACAGAATTAAAGTCTCGCGATATCCTGTTGGATAAAAAACATGTGTTAGCTCCCTACACTACGGAGTCGTTGACAGAATATATCCAACACTTGATCGTCGATAATTCTTCGCCACTGGAAGCTGTATTTTGTTCCGATGATATATCGGCTAGTCATCTATTTAATGGGTTAAAATCAGTAGACAGTCAACTGCTTGAAAGGGTTGATATTGTAGGGTTTGATGACACATTTATTGCCCAGTCATTGGGCTTTTCAAGTGTTAAGCAACCAATACATCAAATTGCGCTGTTAGGTTTTGATATGATGATGGAGTTGATTCAAATCGGAGAGTCTTTTCCAAAAGCTATGTTGCTAGAACCGACAGTCGTTATCCGACATACACCTAAAGTTCCGTCTATTTCACGTAGCCCTGAAATTCTTCGTAATAACGTACAGCAACGCTAAGGATTCGCTCTCTTTCCTTAGCGTGTCTATTGGTGAATAGTGGTTAATTTACCTCTTCCGGTTCCGCTTCTTCTTGTAGCTCTAGCAGGTTAATGGCTATCGTAACGAAATCGCTGTCTGTAATGATGCCCACGAGTTCGTGGTTCTCTACGACAGGTAAACAGCCCACTTTGTGTTTCTGCATATAAACAGCAGACTCTTTTAGTCCTGCGCGCGGCTCTACAGACATAACACTCTTGTGCATGATGTCATTGAGTGGTGTTGCAAGAGTATAGGATTGAGCTTGTGGGATGTTTTGTAGGTTAGATTCTTGAGCGGCAAGAACGTCTCGCTGTGTGACGACGCCAAGTAGTTGTCTGTCGGCATCAACAACCGGAATATGGCGGATATCAAGCGCTTCCATCATGTGCTTTGCATCGGCCAGTGAGTGTGAGCGCAATAGGGTATGAGGGTTGCGAGTCATCATATCTTCAACCTTGATCATACGGACCTCCTTCTTTTTTATTTGTTGCTATTACTATAGTTTTTTATCCAAAAAATAACTGAGATCTAACGCATTTTTGGGTGAGTTTCATGCAACTAATTTTGTTTTTTTATGAGGGGGAATGGTCGTATTATTTTACGACTCTTTACAATAATCCAATGCTGTAAACCTTGCTATTGCGGCTCGTGTGCCTATACTAGCCCACTGCGAAATTTTTAGTCATGTTTACGATGTGTTTCTGGTAACGATTTACTTACCGAAACGATTGTTCGGCAACTTCGACTTATTATTCGTCAACGGCATAAATATCATCAACTAAGACAAGACTCGACACATGCAAGTTTCAGATTTTCACTTTGACCTACCAGATGAACTCATTGCTCGCTACCCTCAAGAGGAGCGCACAGCAAGCCGCCTACTTAAATTAGATGGCAATAATGGCAACCTAGCTGATGGTTCGTTTAAAGACGTTTTAGACTTGGTTGAGCCAGGTGATCTTGTTATTTTTAATAACACTCGCGTGATTCCTGCTCGTGTATTCGGTCGCAAGGCATCAGGCGGTAAGCTTGAAGTGTTGGTTGAACGTATGCTGGATGAGAAAAGCATTCTTGCGCATGTTCGTTGTTCTAAATCACCGAAACCGGGTACCAAATTGTTCCTTGGTGAGAACGATGAGTATGAAGCTGAAATGGTGGCACGTCATGATGCGTTATTTGAAATCCATTTCACATCCGATCAAAGCGTTTTAGAGATTCTTAACAGTGTTGGTCACATGCCACTGCCTCCTTACATCGATCGTCCAGATGAAGACGCCGATAAAGAGCGCTACCAAACTGTCTATAATGAAAAGCCGGGTGCAGTTGCTGCGCCAACAGCAGGCCTTCACTTTGATGACAAGCTAATGGCTGACATGAAAGAAAAAGGTGTTGAGTTTGCTTACGTGACGCTTCACGTTGGTGCTGGTACGTTCCAGCCAGTAAAAGTCGATAATATCAATGACCACCACATGCATGCTGAGTACGTTGAAGTACCGCAAGAAGTGGTGGATGCCGTAGCTGCTGCAAAAGCACGTGGCGGGCGTATTATTGCCGTTGGTACAACCTCTGTGCGTTCACTAGAAAGTGCGGCTCAAGATGCATTGAAAAATGGCACTGAGTTAGTTCCTTTCTTTGGTGACACAGAAATCTTCATCTTCCCTGGTTATGAATATCAGCTGGTGGATTGCTTGATTACCAACTTCCACTTACCAGAATCAACGCTGATTATGTTGGTGAGTGCATTTGCTGGCTACGACAATGTGATGGGCGCATACGATCACGCAGTGAAGAGCGAATACCGTTTCTTCAGCTACGGTGATGCGATGTTCATCAATAAGAAAACGAGCTAATTTTAGCTGGTTATAAACGATATAAGCAGAATTTACGGGTGCTAGCAGTAAGCTAGGAGTCGGGCAGGGTGTCTGTCTAATCTCTCGCAAGGAATACGCGACCGCTCCTCATAGAACCCACTAGACTGAACTTTTGTTTGGCCTAAGGTTCTGAATTAACAGTCAGATTGTTTCTCTGGCATATTGGAGGCTTCGTGAAATTAAAATACGAACTTAAAAAAACTAATAGCGGCGCACGTCGTGGTCAACTTCAGTTTGAACGCGGTACCGTTGAAACCCCAGCATTCATGCCTGTAGGTACTTACGGTACGGTTAAAGGCATGACACCTGAAGAAGTAAAAGACACAGGTGCTGAAATCCTATTAGGTAATACATTCCACCTATGGCTACGTCCTGGTCAAGAAATCATGAAACTGCACGGTGATTTGCACGATTTCATGAACTGGAAAGGTCCTATCTTGACTGATTCAGGTGGCTTCCAAGTATTCAGCCTAGGTGCAACGCGTAAAATCACTGAAGAGGGTGTTCATTTCCGTAACCCTGTAAACGGTGACAAGATTTTCATGGACGCTGAGAAGTCGATGGAAATCCAAAAGGATCTAGGTTCAGACATTGTAATGATCTTTGACGAATGTACGCCTTATCCTGCAACGCACAAAGAAGCTAAAGACTCAATGGAGATGTCTCTTCGTTGGGCTCAGCGTTCACGTGATCATTTTGATAAGCAAGAAAACCCGAACTCACTGTTCGGTATTGTACAAGGTGGCGTATACGAAGACCTTCGTGATGTATCCGTTAAAGGCCTAACAGAAATTGGCTTTGACGGTTACGCAGTAGGTGGTCTAGCAGTAGGTGAACCAAAAGAAGATATGCACCGCATTCTTGAGCACACATGTCCTCAACTGCCTGAAGATAAGCCTCGTTACCTAATGGGTGTAGGCAAACCTGAAGACTTGGTTGAAGGTGTTCGTCGCGGTATCGATATGTTTGACTGTGTTATGCCAACGCGAAATGCACGTAATGGTCACCTGTTTGTAACGGAAGGTGTGATCAAGATCCGTAATGCGAAGCATAAAACCGATACAACACCACTAGATTCAGATTGTGACTGTTACACTTGTAAGAACTACAGCAAGTCGTACTTACACCATTTGGATCGTTGTAACGAAATCCTAGGTGCTCGACTGAACACGATTCACAACCTGCGTTTCTACCAACGAGTAATGTCAGACATTCGTCAGTCTATCGATGAAGATCGCTTTGAAGAGTTCGTTGCAGAGTTCTACGCAAAAATGGGGCGTGAAGTGCCACCACTAGGTAAAGAATCTTAGTATTTCTTTTTTGCGAGCCCTATCTCTCTTCCGAGTGATGGGGCTTGAAAATAAAGGGATACGACCCAATTAGACAAACAATTACGAAAATATAATAGAGGATGTTTTAAATGTTTATTTCTCAAGCTCACGCAGCAGCAGAAGGTGCACCAGCAGGCGGCGGTTTCGAAATGCTTATCATGCTAGGTATGTTCGCTGTGATCTTCTACTTCATGATCTACCGTCCACAAGCTAAGCGTGTTAAAGAGCACAAGAGCCTTATGTCTTCTATGGGCAAAGGCGATGAAGTTCTTACAAGCGGCGGCCTAATCGGCAAGATCACTAAGATTGCTGAAGACAGCGACTACGTTGCTATCGAACTGAACGCAAACAACGAAGTCGTTATCAAGAAAGACTTCGTTACAGCAGTGCTACCAAAAGGTACTCTGAAATCACTATAAACAGCTAGAGGATCCTCGCTGTGCTAAACCGTTATCCGTTATGGAAGTATTTGATGGTGATGTTTGCCATCGCTATCGCTGCGTTGTACGCACTTCCAAATATATACGGTGAAGATCCGGCAGTTCAAGTTACAGGGGCGCGTGGCGCCTCTGTAGATCTGTCTACGCTGGATGCTGTCACCAATGCTCTTGAAGCAGAAAACCTTTCTACTAAATCCGTTGCTCTCGAAAACGGTTCCATTCTTGTTCGATTTAACGATACAGATACGCAAATCAGTGCCCGTGATATCATCACAGAAGCACTAGGTGATGACGTTATCGTAGCTTTAAACCTAGCGGCTTCAACTCCTGATTGGCTTGAATCTATTGGTGCTGCACCAATGAAACTGGGTCTTGATCTACGTGGTGGTGTTCACTTCTTAATGGAAGTGGATATGGACGCTGCGATGCAAAAACTGGTTGGCCAACAAGAAGAAGCGTTCCGCAGTGAACTTCGTGAAGAGAAAATCCGCTACCGTGCTATTCGCCCATCGGGTAAAGATGCGGTTGAAGTGATTCTGCGTAACGAAGAGCAGCTTGCTGAAGCGAAATCGCTACTGCAATCTAAGCACCAAGATATGACGTTCGTAGATTCAGAATCTAACGGTCGTTTCTCTTTGATTGCTAACTTCACTGAAACTCGTCTTCAAGAAATCCGCAATTATGCGGTAGAGCAAAACATTACTATTCTACGTAACCGTGTTAACGAACTTGGTGTTGCTGAGCCTTTGGTTCAACGTCAAGGTGCTAGCCGTATCGTAGTGGAATTGCCAGGTGTTCAAGACACGGCTCGTGCTAAAGAAATTTTAGGCGCAACCGCGACTCTTGAATTCCGTGAAGTGGACAGCAGTGCCGATTTGGCCGCTGCAGCTTCTGGCCGTGCTCCTGCTGGTAGTGAAATTAAGCAAGACCGTGATGGTCGTCCTGTAGTACTTAAGAAACGCGTTATCTTAGGCGGTTCTAGCATTACAGATGCAAGCTCAAGTGTTGATGAATATGGTCGCCCACAAGTTAACATCTCGCTAGACAGCGAAGGTGGTAGCAAGATGTCTACATTCTCTCGTCAAAATATCGGTAAGCTAATGGCAACCGTATTTGCAGAGTATAAAGACAGCGGTCGTAAAACACCTGAAGGCCGAGTGATCCTAAGTAAGCACGAAGAAGTGATTAACCAAGCGACGATTCAATCTGCGCTTGGCCGTAACTTCCGTATTACAGGTATCGACTCAACGGCTGAAGCTCATAATTTGGCACTTCTACTACGTGCAGGTGCATTGATTGCGCCTATCTCGATTGTAGAAGAACGTACGATTGGTCCATCTATGGGTCAACAAAACATCGATATGGGTATCATGGCGATGGTTTGGGGTATGGCTGCAGTAATGCTGTTTACACTGCTTTACTACCGTACTTTCGGTTTGATTGCGAACGTCGCTCTGATGGCTAACTTAGTGTTGATTATTGGTGTGATGTCGATGATTCCTGGCGCGACAATGACGCTACCAGGCATTGCCGGTATCGTATTGACGGTCGGTATGGCAGTCGATGCCAACGTTCTTATCTTTGAGCGTATACGTGAAGAACTTCGAGATGGACGTAGTCCACAACAAGCGATTCACCAAGGTTATGCAAACGCATTTAGTACAATCGCCGATGCCAACATCACCACACTACTAACAGCAATCATTCTATTTGCTGTCGGTACAGGTGCGATTAAAGGCTTTGCGGTAACGTTATCAATCGGTATCTTGACTTCAATGTTTACAGCTATTATCGGAACACGTTGTATCGTGAACCTGATGTATGGCGGCAAACGCGTTAAGAAACTGTCGATCTAAGGCTAGGAATTAATATGTTTCAGATTCTAAAAGCAGACAAAATGATCGACTTCATGCGTTGGTCAAAGGTTGCCTTTTTATTCTCAATCTTGATGATTGGTACTGCTATCTTCACCCTAACAACGAAATCGTTGAATTGGGGTCTAGATTTTACCGGCGGTACTCTGATTGAAGTGGGCTTTGAGGAGCCAGCAAACCTACCTGACATTCGAAGCGCACTAGAAGCTGAAGGCTTTGGTGATGCTACGGTTCAGAACTTTGGTTCTGCGCGTGAGGTAATGGTTCGTCTACGTCCACGTGATGGTGTTGCGGGCGAAACGCTTGGTAACCAAATCCTGTCTGCAATTAAAGATGGTACTGGTGAGCAAGTTGAGATGCGTCGTATCGAGTTCGTTGGTCCTAACGTAGGTGACGAATTAACAGAAGCTGGTGGCCTTGCTATCCTTGTTTCTCTTATCTGTATCTTGATCTACGTATCAGTGCGATTTGAATGGCGATTAGCTGCAGGTGCTGTATTAGCCCTAGCGCACGACGTTATCATCACACTAGGTGTGTTCTCTCTAATGCAAATTGAGGTCGACCTTACCATCGTAGCAGCCTTGCTAACGGTAGTCGGTTACTCCCTTAACGATACCATAGTGGTATTTGACCGTATTCGTGAGAACTTCCGTAAGATGCGTAAAGGCGAGGCACCTGAAGTGCTGAACAGCTCAATCACACAAACATTGAGCCGTACATTGATCACTTCTGGTACCACGTTATTCGTAGTTATCGCACTGTTCGTTCAGGGCGGCGCTATGATTCACGGCTTTGCGACTGCACTTCTACTGGGTATTACCGTTGGTACTTACTCTTCTATCTACGTTGCATCTGCACTAGCTATGAAGTTGGGTATTACGCGTGAACACCTAATGCCACCACAAGTGGATAAAGAAGGTGAAGAGTTTGACGAAATGCCTTAGGCCACGGCTTAACAACTTTCGCTAAACCAAAAAAACCGCTGGGCAACTAGCGGTTTTTTTATGTCTGTATATTGTGGGTTAGCTTTTGGAACCGACTGAACATTGTCGTATTTACCAATACCAATACCAAGTGCCAAAGTAGCTAAGTCACTATCTAGTGACGATCTAAATACAGCTTACAGAGCAGTGATTTGTGTTCACTGTAACTAACCGACATTTTGGTCGTATCTCGTATCTCGTATCTCGTATCGCGGATACAAAAAAGCCTCGCAATAGCGAGGCTTTGAAAATCTTCTGCTCTTAACTAGAGAGCATTAACGCAAGGTCTGAATTACTTCAGCATACCTTCGTTAGAGTTCTCACGAACGTGCTTAAGAATAGACTTAACACCACGTGCGCTTGAAGCAACAACATTACCAGACGTCATGTAATCAGTGCCGCCAGCAAAGTCAGTCATGATAGCACCAGCTTCACGAGCGATTAGATCGCCAGCTGCTAGATCCCATGGCTTAAGGCCTAGTTCTAGGTAACCGTCAACACGGCCAGCTGCTAGGTAACATAGGTCAAGAGCTGGAGAACCAGTACGACGGAAATCAGCACAATCAACGAATAGACCAGAGATGATCTTCATGAAAGATTCAGAGTGTTGTTTTTGCTTGAATGGGAAACCAGTCGCTAGAACAGTACCTTGAAGGTCTTTTAGTTGAGTAACACGCATACGAGCGTTGTTAAGTTGAGCGCCAGCGCCACGTTGAGCTGTGAATAGCTCGTTTAGCATTGGGTCATAAACACAAGCAACTTCTGTACGACCGTTCATGCGAACAGCGATAGATACAGAGAAGTGAGGGAAACCTTTTACAAAGTTGTTGGTGCCATCTAGTGGGTCAACGATCCATTGTACGTCAGAATCTTTACCTTCAGTTAGGCCTGACTCTTCAGAAATAATGCTGTGCTCTGGGTAAGATGATTTGATTGTCTCAATGATCATGTACTCAGCTTCTTGAGCAATGTTAGTAACGTAATCGTTGTTACCTTTTAGAGACGATTCGATCTTATCAGTTGTTTCTAGAGATTTAGCAATATGGTTGCCAGCTTTACGCGCAGCGCGTATCGCAATGTTTAGCATTGGATGCATATGGTTTTTCCCACAAGATGTTAAAGAACAGTTTAAAGCGGCGGCGAGTATACCAAAGTTTCCCCAAAAGGGAAGTGGTTATTTTTTGAACTCTTGATTTCACATTCCGAGAAGGGTCTGACCATTTTACTTAGCTATGTGTTAATATCTCGCGATTATTTTTAAAGTGGTGTCATATAGCATGTTAGACAATGTAAAAGTCGTTCTGGTTGGTACGTCTCATTCGGGAAATATCGGATCAGCAGCTCGCGCAATGAAAGTGATGGGTTTGAGTCAGTTAGTTCTTGTAGACCCTCAATGTGAAGTTGACGAGCAGACCTTAGCACTGGCTGCGGGTGCAGGTGACATCGCGGAAAACGCGACCATCGTTTCTACACTGGATGAAGCAGTAAAAGACTGTGGTTTGGTGGTTGGTTCGAGTGCACGCTCTCGTACGCTTGAATGGCCAATGCTTGAGCCGCGTGAATGTGGACAAAAATTTGCAGTTGAAGGTCAAAAGCACCCTGTAGCGTTAGTGTTCGGCCGTGAGCGTACTGGCTTAACCAATGATGAGCTTCAGAAGTGTCATTTCCATGTATGTATTCCTGCAAACCCAGAATACAGCTCACTAAACCTAGCAATGGCAGTACAGACTCTTAGCTATGAAGTGCGTGTAGCACACCTTGATATGGTGGCGAGCCAGTACCAGCCGCAGCAACAAGATGAGTACCCTCGTCACGAAGAACTAGAAATGTTCTATGAGCACCTTGAAAAAGTGATCATTGATACCCAATTTATCTCTAAGGATAAGCCGGGTCAGGTGATGAATAAGCTACGTCGTTTGTTCAGCCGAGCTCGTCCAGAGCTGCAAGAGATCAACACTCTACGCGGCATTTTGACTTCAATTGAGAAGAGTAAAAACGACAAATAAAGCCCATACAAACTCCAAGGGTGAATACCTGACTAAAATAGTCAACTAAATACTTGACCAATTTAGTCGGGTATGGGAAAATTCCAACCACATAAACAATGTGGATACGGTGTGATATGAAACTTACATCTAAAGGAAGATATGCGGTAACAGCTATGCTAGATGTAGCACTGCATTCGCAAAAAAGCCCAGTTCCTCTGGCTGATATTTCAGAGCGACAAGGCATCTCGTTATCTTACTTAGAACAACTTTTTTCTAAGTTACGTAAAGCTGGCTTGGTTGCTAGTGTTCGTGGTCCTGGCGGTGGTTACCGTTTAGGTGCTGAAGCGAGCGACATCGCTGTCGGAACTGTAATTGCTGCAGTTGACGAATCAGTCGATGCAACTAAGTGTCACGGTCGAGCAGATTGCCAAGGTGGTACTCGTTGTTTAACTCACACTTTATGGCGTGATTTAAGCTCCCGAATCAGCAGCTTCTTAAACGACATTACGCTCGGTGAGCTAATGAAAGATAACGAAGTTTTAGAGATTTCTGATCGTCAAGATATCGATCTTGCGGTTAATAATGGTTTTGCACATAAAAATACGAGCACTACAACGATTAGTGCAGCACCTCACGGTGTTAATGCCCGCTCTTAGCGGTCAGTTTTTACATTGGAGTAGAAAATGAAACTGCCTATTTACTTTGACTATTCAGCTACATGCCCAGTCGATCCACGTGTTGCTGAAAAAATGGTTCAGTGCATGACGATGGACGGTAACTTCGGTAACCCTGCATCTCGTTCACACCGTTACGGCTGGCAGGCAGAAGAATCAGTAGATAATGCTCGTGAGCAAATTGCCGATCTACTAAATGCAGACCCACGTGAGATTGTTTTCACGTCAGGTGCTACAGAGTCAGATAACCTTGCTATCAAAGGTGCTGCGCACTTTTACGAGAAGAAAGGTAAGCACGTAATCACGTGCAAAACAGAACACAAAGCGGTTCTTGACCCATGTCGCCAATTAGAGCGTGAAGGTTTTGAGGTAACTTACCTTGAGCCAGAAGCAAACGGCATCATTGATCTAGACAAGCTACAAGCTGCAATGCGTGAAGATACTGTTCTAGTTTCTATCATGCACGTAAACAACGAGATTGGTGTAATCCAAGATATCGGTGCAATCGGCGAATTATGTCGTGCACGCAAGATTATCTTCCACGTTGATGCGGCGCAGTCTGCGGGTAAAATCCCACTAGACGTAAAAGAGATGAAAGTTGATCTTATCTCTATGTCTGCACACAAAGCATACGGCCCTAAAGGCATCGGTGCTTTGTACGTTCGTCGTAAGCCACGTATTCGCCTTGAAGCGCAAATGCACGGTGGCGGTCATGAACGTGGTTTCCGTTCTGGTACGCTTGCTACTCACCAAATCGTGGGTATGGGCGAAGCGTTTGCTATCGCTAAGCAAGACATGCAGAAAGATTACGATCACGCACTAGCACTTCGTGAGCGCCTATTGAAAGGTGTTCAAGATCTAGAAGCAGTAACCGTAAACGGCGACTTAGACCAACGTGTACCACACAACCTAAACGTGAGCTTTGCTTTCGTTGAAGGTGAATCTCTGCTTATGTCTTTAAAAGACCTAGCGGTATCATCAGGTTCTGCATGTACATCAGCAAGCCTAGAGCCTTCATACGTTCTACGTGCTCTTGGTCTGAACGATGAACTGGCACACAGCTCAGTACGTTTCTCATTCGGCCGTTTCACAACGGAAGAAGAAATCGACTACGCGATTGCACAAATCCGTGTAGCGGTAAACAAATTACGCGACATGTCTCCTCTATGGGATATGTATAAAGAAGGGATTGATTTGAACACTGTTGAGTGGGCTCATCACTAATCTCACGGAAATAGAGGATTCGAGGTAACTATCATGGCATATAGCGAAAAAGTAATTGATCACTACGAAAACCCACGTAATGTAGGTTCGTTTGATAAAGAAGACCCAAGTGTAGGTAGCGGCATGGTTGGCGCACCGGCTTGTGGTGATGTAATGAAACTGCAAATCAAAGTATCTGCAGAAGGTATTATTGAAGACGCAAAATTCAAGACTTACGGTTGCGGTAGCGCAATCGCTTCTAGCTCACTAGTAACTGAGTGGGTTAAAGGTAAAAGTATTGATGAAGCAGCTGCTATTAAAAACTCTGAAATCGCAGAAGAGCTTGAGTTGCCACCAGTGAAAGTTCACTGTTCAATTCTTGCTGAAGATGCAATCAAAGCAGCTGTTGCGGATTACAAAAAGAAGCACTAATCGCTTCAATACCGTAATTACGTCGACAAAAAAGTAATATTTGGGAGCATCCTTTGTGCTCCCCCTGAGTTCTCAATTTATATAAAACACAAGGTTGTAGTATGGCCATCACCATGACAGATACGGCAGCAAGCCGAGTTCAAGCTTTCCTAGATAACCGTGGTAAAGGTCTCGGGTTACGCTTAGCAGTAAAAACTACTGGCTGTTCGGGTATGGCGTATGTACTGGAATTCGTTGACGAGCTTAACGAAGAAGACGAAGTGTTTGAGCATTCAGGTGTTAAGGTCATCATTGATCCAAAGAGCCTAGTATACCTTGATGGTACTGAGCTTGATTATGTAAAAGAAGGCCTAAACGAAGGTTTTGAATTCAACAACCCGAACGCGAAAGGCGAATGTGGTTGTGGTGAGAGCTTCAATGTTTAAACGCTTGTATCGTTAAGCGTTGTAAGCGAAGAATAAAATTAGGCTCTGAACAAAGAGCCTAAACTTAGGACCACCTTTACATGAATCATTTCGAATTATTTGGGCTACCACTTCAGTTTCAACTGGATGGTAGCCTTCTTTCTTCTCAGTTTAGAGATCTGCAACGCCAATTCCATCCTGATAAATTCGCGATAGCTTCTGAGCGTGATCGCTTATTAGCCGTGCAAAAAGCGGCACAAATCAATGATGCGTACCAGGTATTGAAGAATCCAATCAGCCGAGCAGAATATCTGCTGGTTCAACACGGCGAAGACATTCGTGGTGAACAACAAACCATGCAAGATCCGATGTTCCTGATGGAGCAGATGGAATTGCGTGAAGAGCTAGAAGACATCGCAGACAGTTCTGATCCCGAAGATGCGCTATTTGCATTTGAAGGCAAGGTTAGCAAAATGTATAAACAACAATTAAGCGCTATCCAACAAGAACTCGAAAGCGAAGCTTGGCTTGAAGCTGCAGACCGAGTAAGAAAGCTTAAGTTTATTGCAAAATTAAAGAATGAAATCGAATTAGTTGAAGATCGTTTGATCGGCTAGTTTGTATAACAAGGACACCTCCATGGCACTACTTCAGATTGCAGAACCAGGGCAAAGCGCCGCTCCTCACCAGCATAAGCTTGCTGTGGGTATTGATTTAGGTACAACAAACTCGTTGGTTGCTGCAGTACGCAGTGGCGAGGCGAGTACACTCGTTGATCAACAAGGTCGAAGCATTTTACCTTCAGTTGTTCACTACCAATCGGAATCTTATACGACTGGTAATGAAGCGCGTGCAAATGCACAAACTGATCCTAAAAATACCATTATCTCAGTTAAGCGATTAATCGGTCGTTCACTGTCAGATATTCAACAGCGATACCCGTCTCTGCCATATCAGTTTGAAGAAAGTGATAATGGTTTGCCTGTGATTCGCACAGAGCAAGGCAACAAGAACCCAATTCAAGTATCAGCAGACATTCTGCGAGCGCTAGGTCAACGTGCCGAGTCAACACTAGGTGGCGAGCTATCTGGTGCAGTGATTACGGTTCCTGCGTACTTTGATGATGCGCAGCGTGCTGGTACGAAAGACGCGGCTCAACTTGCTGGTCTTCACGTGTTACGTCTTCTTAATGAACCGACTGCGGCAGCGATTGCTTACGGTCTGGATTCAGGTAAAGAAGGGGTGATTGCGGTTTATGATCTTGGCGGTGGCACGTTTGATATCTCTATCTTACGCCTGTCTAAAGGTGTTTTTGAAGTATTAGCAACGGGTGGCGACTCTGCATTAGGCGGAGACGACTTTGACCACTTGATCGCAGAGCACTTCCAAGAGCAAATGGGCTTATCAGAGCTAACCGCAGAACAGAATCGTATTCTTCTAGATGCAGCAACAGAAGCGAAGATTGGCTTATCTGAAGCTGAAAGCGTTAATGTTGAAGTGTTGGGTTGGGCTGGTTCATTAACTCGTGAAGAGTTTGAAGAGATCATCAAGCCACTGGTTAAGAAAACACTGCTTTCGTGCCGTCGTGCATTGAAAGATGCTGAAGTTGACGCGGATGATGTTCTAGAAGTCGTGATG
Source organism: Vibrio sp. 1F263 (assembly GCF_041439035.1). Lineage (NCBI taxonomy): Bacteria > Pseudomonadati > Pseudomonadota > Gammaproteobacteria > Vibrionales > Vibrionaceae > Vibrio > Vibrio sp. 1F263. The sequence goes on from NZ_JBGONI010000023.1 coordinate 43,087, forward strand.
GTCGGCGGTTCAACTCGTACATTGCTTGTCCGTGAAATGGTGGGTGACTTTTTTGGTCGTACGCCATTAACCAGCATTAACCCAGATGAAGTGGTTGCGATTGGTGCTTCTATCCAAGCGGATATCTTAGTCGGTAACAAGCCTGACTCTGAAATGCTGCTGCTTGATGTTATTCCTCTTTCCCTAGGTATCGAAACGATGGGTGGCTTGGTCGAAAAGATCATTCCACGCAATACCACTATCCCTGTTGCTCGCGCACAAGAATTTACCACGTTCAAAGACGGTCAAACTGCAATGACAGTGCACACCGTGCAAGGCGAACGTGAGATGGTTGATGACTGTCGTTCATTGGCTCGTTTTGCTCTAAAAGGCATTCCACCAATGGCGGCTGGTGCGGCGCATATTCGTGTGACTTACCAAGTAGACGCTGATGGCCTGCTATCGGTTACTGCTATGGAGAAGAGCACAGGTGTTCAAGCTGAAATTCAGGTTAAACCGTCTTACGGCTTAAGCGATAATGAAGTGGCGAGCATGCTGAAAGATTCGATGACGTTTGCTAAAGAAGACATGCAAGCGCGTGCTCTAGCTGAGCAACGTGTAGAAGCAGATCGTGTTATCGAAGGCCTTATTGCAGCAATGCAAGCTGATGGCGATGAGCTGCTTGATGAGCAAGAAAAGCAGCACCTTCTACAAGCTATTGAAGCACTGATTGAAGTGCGCAATGGCGAAAGCGCTGATGCCATCGAACTAGAAATTAAGAATACCGACAAAGCGAGCCAAGACTTTGCTTCTCGTCGTATGGATAAATCAATTCGAGCTGCACTGTCAGGTCAGTCAGTCGATAATATTTAATAGTTAGAGAATAGATAAACATGCCAAAGATTATTGTTTTACCTCACGAAGATCTATGTCCAGAAGGCGCTGTTTTAGAAGCAAAAACTGGTGAGACGGTTCTTGATGTTGCATTGAAGGCCGGTATTGGTATTGAACACGCATGTGAGAAGTCGTGTGCATGTACTACATGTCACGTCGTGATTCGTGAAGGTTTCGACTCTTTAGAAGAGAGTGATGACCTAGAAGACGACATGCTAGATAAAGCATGGGGTTTAGAGATGGAATCTCGCCTTGGTTGCCAAGCTAAAGTAGCTGATTCGGATCTTGTTGTAGAGATTCCAAAGTACACGTTGAACTTAGCTTCTGAAGAGCATTAAGAAATAAGCTCGACTAAAACTGTTAGTAAAGCTGGCATAGAATATAAGTCACTAAGATGACAAATCGTCGCTGATAAAGATAAGGAAATGTTATGAGTTTGAAATGGATTGATTCGCGAGATATTGCGATTGAACTATGTGATTTATACCCAGATACCGATCCTAAAACAGTACGCTTCACGGACTTGCATCAATGGGTGCTAGATCTTGAAGATTTTGATGATGAGCCGAATCACTCGAATGAGAAAATTCTAGAGGCCATTATATTGTGCTGGATGGATGAGATGGATTAATCCTCTTGTCTAATCACTTGGTCGCGGGTTGGTTCAGTCCAATGTAAAACGCAGCCAAGTTAACAATTCTTACTAAAAAAAGCGGACCTTATGGTCCGTTTTTTTATCAAAATGACATTTTCCTCCTACATAATGCTAACATCAGTGCGCTAATAAAAAACAATCAGAATCACATACTCAAAGTGGTTCATGACAAGGAGAAATCATGTCTACACAGATGTCAGTATTTTTAAGTCAAGAAGCTGCCCAGCCTCAGTGGGGAGCAAGAGCTATTTTATCGTTCTCAGAAGCGGGAGCGACAATTCACATTGGTGAAGGCCACGATCTAGGCGCGGTTCAACGTGCGGGTCGTACGCTTGACGGACAAGGTATCGCATTGGTTGCACTTAGCGGTAAAGGCTGGGATCTAGAAAGTGTTTGGGCTTTTTACCAAGGCTACCGTGGACCAAAGAAAAAGAATGCATTGGAGTGGGATACTCTAGCTGAAGCTGATCAGGTTGAATTGGAAGCACGTATCCGCGCGACAGATTGGACGCGTGACATCATCAACAAAACGGCTGAAGAAGTTGCCCCTCGTCAATTAGCGACAATGGCAGCTGAATACATCAAGTCAGTGGCACCAGCAGGCACTGTTAAAGCGAAAATCGTTAAAGACAAAGATCTCCTAACTGAAGGTTGGGAAGGCATCTATGCGGTAGGCCGCGGCTCTGAACGTACTTCTGCAATGCTTCAACTGGACTTCAACCCAACCGGCGATGAAAACGCACCCGTGTTTGCTTGTCTTGTGGGTAAAGGTATCACTTTCGACTCAGGCGGTTACAGCATTAAGCCAGGTCAATTCATGACAGCAATGAAGGCTGACATGGGTGGCGCAGCGACTATTACCGGTGGTTTAGGTCTAGCGATTGAACGTGGCCTGAGCAAGCGCATTAAGCTTATCTTATGTTGTGCTGAGAATATGATCTCTGGTCGTGCATTGAAGCTTGGCGACATCATTACTTACAAAAATGGTAAGACTGTCGAGATCATGAATACCGATGCGGAAGGTCGTTTAGTTTTAGCTGATGGCCTGATGTTCGCAAGCGCTCAGAATCCAGAGTTGATCATCGACTGTGCAACGCTAACCGGCGCGGCTAAAAATGCATTAGGTAACGACTACCACGCATTATTGAGCTTTGATGATGAGTTGTCTCATCAAGCACTAACGGCTGCGAACCAAGAGAAAGAAGGTCTATGGCCATTGCCGCTTGCTGATTTCCACCGTGGTATGTTGCCTTCAAACTTTGCTGATCTTTCAAACATTAGCTCTGGTGATTACACTCCGGGTGCAAGTACAGCTGCCGCGTTCCTTTCTTACTTTGTAGATGACTACAAAAAAGGTTGGATTCACATGGATTGCGCGGGTACTTACCGCAAGTCATCAAGTGATAAGTGGGCTGCAGGCGCGACTGGTATGGGTGTTCGTACACTGGCTCGTCTTCTTATCGACCAAGCAAAATAATAATAAGAGTGAGTGGTATTTCGATACCGCTTATTCATAAACTCAGATCGAATGATCTTAGTAATTTCAGTATTTAATAACAAAAAAATGAAGTGAAGGAATCCCTATGGCTCTAGAAAGAACGTTCTCAATTGTTAAGCCGGATGCAGTTAAGCGTAACCTTGTCGGTGAAATCTACCACCGCATAGAAAAGGCAGGCCTAGAAATTATTGCTGCTAAAATGGTTCGTCTTACTGAAGAACAAGCAAGTGGCTTCTACGCAGAACACGAAGGCAAAGAATTCTTTCCGGCTCTTAAAGAGTTTATGACTTCTGGTCCTATCATGGTTCAAGTACTTGAAGGCGAAAACGCGATTGCTCGTTACCGTGAATTGATGGGCAAAACAAACCCAGGAGAAGCAGCATGCGGCACTATCCGTGCTGACTACGCTATCAGCATGCGTTACAACTCAGTACACGGCAGCGATAGCCCTGAATCTGCGGCTCGCGAAATCGAATTCTTCTTCCCAGAATCTGAAATTTGCCCGCGTCCAGCTGAATAAGCAGACAACAGCAAGTCTCAATAAAGGCTTCACTTCGGTGAAGCCTTTTTCGTTTCTGGTGAGCTCTAGTGTTTTTTCGGTAGTGACGAGGGAAGCTGTTGGGAGTCTCAGTGTGCTGTCGGAGATTCCAGATACCTCGTTCCTCGGTTCTGGAATGACGAACAAGTCGCGTTAGTTGTAAGGCTGCGAAGATAACGAGCAGCGTTAGTAGGGCGCGAGTATTAGGTGGTTAAAGCCCGTCATTCCCGAAAGCGACGGAGGAGCGTAATCGGGAATCTCTCTTTGAATTGGCCAAACTTAAGCAGGTAAATTTGACTGTGTAAATTTTAATCACTTAAGTTTGAATGTCTTAGTAAACACAAGGTTTTACAGTGCTTGTTGAAGTTGCGTAAAGGCTGTACAATTCGCGCCCTTAATTATTGTTCCGTCATTGAGAGGCATCATGACCACAGCTAAAGTCAATCTACTCGATTTTGATCGTAAAGGTCTTCGTAAATTTTTCACAGAAGAACTGAATGAGAAAGCGTTTCGAGCAGAGCAAGTGATGAAGTGGATTTATCACTTCGGTGTCGATGACTTCGAACAAATGAACAACATCAACAAAAAGTTACGTGAGAAACTGCTGCATCGCTGTGAGATTGTTGCACCTATCGTTTCTGAAGCTCAGCACTCTGCGGATGGCACCATTAAATGGGCGATGAGCGTTGGTGACCAAGACGTTGAGACTGTATACATCCCAGATGGTGATCGTGCGACGCTATGTGTATCTTCGCAAGTAGGTTGTGCGCTTGAATGTAAATTCTGCTCTACGGCTCAACAAGGCTTCAACCGTAACCTGAAAGTTTCAGAGATCGTTGGTCAAATCTGGCGTGCTGCACGTGAAATCGGTTTAGAGAAAGAAACGGGTCGTCGTCCAATTACTAACGTCGTAATGATGGGTATGGGTGAACCTCTATTGAACATGAAGAACCTAATTCCATCATTGGAGCTGATGCTTGATGATCTAGGTTTCTCACTGTCTAAGCGTCGTGTAACAGTATCAACATCTGGTGTTGTTTCTGGTCTTGATCAGATGACAGACAACATCGATGTCGCTCTGGCGATTTCTCTACACGCACCAAACGATGCACTACGTAGCCAAATCATGCCAATCAACGATCGTTGGGATATCCAAGACTTCCTAGCATCGGTTCGTCGCTACATTGCTTCTTCAAATGCTAACCGCGGCAAAGTAACGGTTGAGTACGTTCTGTTGGATCATGTGAATGATGATATGGGCCATGCTCGTGAACTTGCTGAGCTAATGAAAGATACGCCTTGTAAGATCAACTTGATTCCATTTAACCCTTATCCGGGGTCGCCTTATAAGAAGCCAAGCAACTCTCGTATTGATCGCTTCCAAAAAACGCTGATGGAATACAATTACACAGTAACGGTTCGTAAGACTCGTGGTGATGATATTGATGCCGCATGTGGTCAGCTGGTTGGTGATGTTATTGATAGAACCAAGCGTACTAAAATGCTGAAAGCCGCCTCTGAAGCTAACTTGATCGCAGGTGATGTGATTCAAGTAAAAGCGGTTTAAATACCATTTAGATCTAAACAAGCCAGAAGGATTCCTTCTGGCTTGTTGCTTTTCTGGAAGGTGAATTTCCAATAATTGGATTTTTTCCCCATGCTTTCTTACATTTTTCGTCAAATTTTGGACAAAACCATGAGCTGACGGTAAATTTTGTTTAAAGTGTTTTTGCCTTGCAATGGCATTAGCTTATGATTAACTCATCTTAAATTAATTTAAGTGCTCGCTTGTTACCCGATAATCGTCAATGTGTCTATTTAGGTTGGCTACTTGATAAACTAGCTTCCTGAGAAGGTCATCCATAGTCAATGGGTGATGTTCGTCTTTAAGGGTTGATGATTTAGATAACAGGAAAAATTCCACATAAAGTGGGTTGTTAGATTGAGCTTAAACGACAATAAAAATGCTCTCATCAACCTGCGATAATACTTTAGAAGTTCACTCTCTATGAACACAGAACACGAAACACAAACAAAAGAAACTGTCGCTCCAGAAATCGAAGCGGGAACGCTGCTTAAAAATAAACGAGAATCTCTTGGTTTAACACAAAAGCAGATTTCTGATCGTTTAAAGCTGCGCGTTACGCTGATCCAACAAATTGAAGAAAACCAATTCGAGTCAGATCAAGTTGCCACCTTTATGCGTGGCTACATTCGTTCATACGCGAAATACGTCAATCTTGACGAAAAGGTCGTATTGAGCGCACTCCATCATGCTGGTGACGCTCAACATCAAGAACAAGAAATGTTGAGCTTTTCTCGTAAGACTAAAACCGAGAAGCACAACAGCCGTATTATGATCCTTACTTGGAGCATTTTTGCGGTAATTGCGGGTATCTCCTCACTGTGGTGGTGGCAGAACCAACAACAAGACACCCTATCTCAATCTTTAGCTAATACTGAAAGCTCAGAAGAGCTAGCTGTAGAAGAATCACTTGCCCCTGAATTCACCTCTTTAGAAGTGATTGAAGCTGAACAAAATGAAGAGGGTACTTCTGTAGTTGAAGATACTGATGACCTTGCTGCGATAAGTGATGCGGAAGATTCTGTTACTTCAACTGACGAAACTACTGCACAGCAAGCAACAGAGACAGAACCAACTGCTGAAGTTGCTGCTAATGCAGAAGCTGTTGAAGCAAGCACTGCGCCTGAAGCTGTGATTAACGAGTTAGTGATGCAGTTCTCTGCTGATTGCTGGATCCAAGTGAAAGATGCTTCGGGCAAAACCTTGTCGACTGGCATCAAAAAAGCAGGTCAGTCGTTAAATCTATCAGGAACTGCGCCATATAAAGTGATTCTAGGTGCGCCAGAGGGCGTATCGATGACATTTGCAAGTGAACCTGTCGACCTTTCTGGGTATACTTCAGGCAAAGTAGCTAGAATAACCTTACCTTAGAGTTAATATGCAACACGAATCTCCTATTATTCGTCGCAAATCAACCCGTATTTATGTGGGTGATGTGCCGATCGGTGATGGTGCACCAATTGCTGTGCAATCCATGACCAACACAAGAACAACAGATGTAGCCGCGACCGTTGCTCAAATTAGAGCTCTGGAAAAAGTTGGCGCTGATATCGTTCGCGTATCTGTACCGACTATGGATGCAGCTGAAGCCTTTAAGCTAATCAAGCAGCAGGTCTCTGTTCCTTTGGTTGCTGATATTCACTTCGACTACCGTATCGCACTTAAAGTGGCTGAATACGGCGTTGACTGTCTGCGTATCAACCCAGGTAACATCGGTAACGAAAGCCGCATTCGCTCTGTTGTGGATTGTGCTCGTGATATGAATATCCCGATTCGTATTGGTGTTAACGGCGGTTCTCTTGAAAAAGAGATCCAAGAGAAATACACAGAGCCTACAGCAGAAGCGCTTGTTGAATCTGCAATGCGTCACGTCGACATCCTAGACCGTTTGAACTTTGATCAATTTAAAGTCAGCGTTAAGGCATCTGATGTATTCCTAGCCGTCGGTTCTTACCGTTTGCTTGCTAAGCAGATTGATCAACCTCTTCATCTTGGCATTACCGAAGCGGGTGGTGCTCGTGCTGGTTCTGTGAAGTCAGCGGTAGGTTTAGGCATGCTTCTCTCTGAAGGTATCGGCGATACGCTGCGTATTTCGCTCGCGGCTGATCCTGTTGAAGAGATCAAAGTTGGCTTTGATATTCTTAAATCTTTGCGCATTCGCTCGCGTGGCATCAACTTCATTGCGTGCCCGAGCTGTTCTCGTCAAGAGTTCGATGTTATTAACACCGTTAATGCCCTTGAAGAGCGCCTAGAAGACGTGATTACTCCAATGGATGTATCTATCATCGGTTGTGTGGTTAACGGCCCTGGTGAAGCTGAAGTGTCTCACTTAGGCCTAGCTGGTAGTGCACGTAAGAGTGCTTTCTACGAAGACGGTAAGCGTCAGAAAGAGCGCTTCGACAACGATGATCTTGTCGACAAACTTGAAGCTAAGATTCGTGCAAAAGCATCAGTACTTGATAAAGCAAATCGCATTGATGTAGAAAACTTAGAAGATTAATACAACGCGATGGGGTGTGATTGTCTATTCGCACTGATACCTGGTCGTGAGAAATTACGGAATAAATACTGTGGCTAAAAATATCCAAGCAATTCGAGGCATGAACGACTGCCTTCCAACTCAATCACCACTGTGGCAGAAAGTAGAAAGCGCAGTTAAAAGTGTGGTGAGCGCATACGGTTACAACGAAGTACGTATGCCTATCGTTGAAGAGACGAACCTATTTAGCCGTGCGGTTGGTGAAGAGACTGATGTTGTTTCTAAAGAGATGTACACCTTTGATGACCGCAATGGTGACAGCCTAACGCTGCGTCCAGAAGGCACAGCAGGTTGTGTACGTTCATGTATTCAAAACAGCCTTATCAACCGTGATGAGCAGCGCCTATGGTACATGGGTCCAATGTTCCGTCACGAGCGTCCTCAAAAAGGTCGTTACCGTCAATTCCACCAATGTGGTGTTGAAGTGTTTGGCCTAGACGGTCCAGACGTTGACGCAGAACTTATCATGATGACAGCACGTCTATGGCGTGAACTAGGCATCGATAAGCACGTTCGCCTCGAGTTGAACTCAATCGGTTCTCAAGAAGATCGCGTAAGCTATCGTACAGCGTTAGTGGCTTTCCTTGAGCAACACATTGATGTGCTAGATGAAGACTGCAAACGTCGCATGCACACTAACCCTCTACGTGTACTTGATACTAAGAACCCGGATGTTCAAGCTATCTTAGGTGACGCACCTCGACTATCTGAATATCTAGGTGAAGAATCGAAGCAACATTTTGCTGGTTTGTGTGAACTTCTTGACGCTGTTGGTATCGAATACCAAGTTAATGAGCGTCTAGTGCGCGGCCTAGATTACTACAACCGCACCGTATTTGAGTGGATCACTGACAGCCTTGGTGCCCAAGGTACAGTGTGTGGCGGTGGCCGTTACGATGGTCTTGTTGAACAACTAGGCGGCAAAGCAACCAATGCTGTTGGCTTCGCAATGGGTCTAGAGCGTCTAGTCCTTATGATGGAAACGCTAGAGCTTACAGAAGTTCGCCGTAGTGTTGACGTATACATGGTTGCTGCTGGCGAAGGTACAATGATCGCGGGCATGCAGTTAGCGAATCAATTACGCGACACCGTTGAAGGCGTACGTGTGATGAACCATTTCGGTGGTGGTAACTTCAAGAAGCAATTCAAACGTGCTGACAAAGTAGGTGCTGTTGTGGCGTTGGTACTTGGTGAGAACGAAGTTGCTGACAATACAGTTGTGCTAAAAGATTTGGTTGGCGGCGAGCAACAAACCGTGTCTCAAACGGAAGTTGCAGAAAAAGTTGCTGCGTTAATCTAAGCCATTGAGCAAACGCTCATCATGAATATCAACGTCAGCACTATGCTGGCGTTTAAAGAATTAAAGAGGACAGGAAGTGGAACTTTACGATAGCGAAGAGCAACAAGTTGAAGCCATTAAAGATTGGTGGAAAGAGAATGGCAAAGCCGTAATCTTTGGTGCGGTTATTGGTTTAGGTGGCCTATTTGGTTGGCGCTATTACCAAGATTCAGTCGTTGAAGCGCGTGAAGCCGCTTCAGAAAGCTACACCTCTGCAATCTCAGCTCTAGATGCTAAAGGCGTTGATGCTCAATCTGATATTCAAGCTTTCATCGACGCAAACAAAGACGCTGAATATTCAGTACTTGCTGCTATGCAATTAGCAAAAGCGCAAGTTCAAGCGGGTGACCTTACTGCTGCACTAGAACAACTTGAGTGGGCAAAATCGGCAACTAAGGACGCGGCATTAGCGCCACTACTGACTTACCGTGTTGCTCGTATCAAAGCTGAGCAAGGTGAATTTGACGCAGCATTGACTGATCTTGAAGCGATGACTGACGAATCTTGGAAAGGCCGTGTTGCTGAACTACGTGGTGATATCTCACTTCGTAAAGGCGACACAGATGCAGCTTACAGTGCATACTCTGAAGCTCAACAAGCTGCTGATGCGAGCCAAACGCTTCAAATCAAACTTGACGACCTAGCTAAATAAGGCGCTTTGAATGAAGAAGATGTTTCCAAAAGCGGCGTTGTGTGCGATTGCTCTTGGCCTGCTAGCGGGCTGTGCAAGTGAAGAAGACACCGTAATCATGGCACCAGTACCAACGGTAAACAGCGAGTTTACTCCTAGCCAGGAATGGTCTACGTCGGTTGGTGATGGTGTTGGTCACTACTTTTCAAAACTAACGCCAGAATTGGCTTACGACAAAGTATTTGTTGCAAGCCGTGAAGGTATGGTTAAAGCGCTTGACCCTGAAACAGGTAAAGAGCTTTGGAAAGTCGATCTTGAGAAAGAAGTACTGGCTCGTTTATCGGGTGGCTTAACGGCAGCTTACGGCAAGGTATTTGTTGGTTCTGAAAATGGCGAAGTGATCGCGCTGGATGAATCAACCGGTGAAGAGCTGTGGCGTGTATCAGTGAATGGTGAGGTGCTTGCATCCCCAGCAACTGAAAGCAACATGGTTATTGTTCATACCAGTCGTGGCATGTTGACCGCGTTAGATCAAGAAAGCGGTGAGCAAAAATGGACCATCAGTACAGAAGTACCAAGCCTAACACTTCGTGGCGATAGCTCACCTGTTACGGTTTCAGGTGGTGTATTCTGGGGTACGGCAAATGGTCGTTTAGCCGCAGCTATCGTTGATCGTGGTCAGCTTATTTGGCAACAGCCAGTAGGTACGCCAAAAGGCGCAACGGAAATTGATCGTTTGGTTGATGTTGATGCATCACCGGTTGTTCTTGGCGGCACCCTATATACCGTAGGTATCAATGGTCAACTGATTGCTATCGATCTTCGTTCTGGTAAGCCAGTTTGGAAACGTAACTACTCGTCAGCGATTGATTTAGCAAGTGATGGCAGCCGTTTGTTCGTTGTGACTGACAAAGACCATGTGGTTGCGGTTGATGCGCGTAGTGGCACTGAACTTTGGAGCACTCCATTGTTAGAAAACCGCTTACTGACAGCTCCTGCTATTATTAATGGTTATGTAGTTGTTGGTGATACTGAAGGTTATCTGCACTGGTTAGATCGTTCATCGGGTGAGTTTGTTGCTCAACAGTTGGTCGATGATAGCGGCTTTGCGGTTGCGCCAATTGAAATGCCTGAAGGCTACTTAGTGACGACTCGCAATGGCGATGTAAAGAAACTAACGATTAGCCAATAAAAGCGTGATATAATTCACAGTCGGCTCCTGGTTGGTAACAGCTAGGAGCCGTTTTGTTGTTATAAATTAATAAACCGTGTGGTTATAGGTAAGAGTTTAAACTTGCGATCAAGTGCTTACCTATAACTACATTTAGAGAAGAAATTGTAGAGGTTGTTATGGTACCTGTTGTTGCTCTAGTAGGGCGTCCGAACGTAGGTAAATCTACGTTATTTAACCGATTGACTCGAACTCGTGATGCATTGGTTGCGGATTTCCCTGGCTTAACGCGTGACCGTAAATACGGTCATGCTCATTTTAGCGAGCATGACTTTATTGTTATCGACACTGGTGGTATCGACGGTACCGAAGAAGGTGTTGAAACTAAAATGGCTGAACAGTCGCTAGCGGCGATTGATGAAGCTGATGTCGTTCTATTTATGGTAGATGGCCGTGCGGGTCTAACACCTTCAGACGTAGCTATTGCTAAGCACCTTCGTCAACTAGAAAAACCTTCAATGCTAGTAGTAAACAAGGTTGATGGTATCGACCCTGATGCTGCAAGTGCTGATTTCTGGCAACTAGGCGTAGAAGACATGTACCAAATCGCTGCAGCGCACGGTCGTGGTGTAACAGCGTTGATTGATCTTGCTCTAAACCCATTCGCTGAAGCGTTAAAAGCTGAGAATGGCGAAGTAAGCGATTTAACTGAATTTGAAGACGAAGAAGAAGAGCAAGTTGATTTCACTGAAGAAGAAGCGGAAGAAGAATTCAAGCGCCTTCAAGATCAACCGATTAAGCTAGCGATCATTGGTCGTCCTAACGTAGGTAAATCAACACTAACTAACCGTATTCTTGGTGAAGAACGTGTTGTTGTTTACGATATGCCTGGTACAACTCGTGACTCTATCTACATTCCGATGCAGCGTGATGAGCGTGAATACGTTCTGATTGATACTGCGGGTGTTCGTCGCCGTAAAAATATCAACGAAACAGTTGAGAAGTTCTCAGTGGTTAAAACACTGAAAGCGATTGAAGATGCTAACGTTGTATTACTGCTTATCGATGCTCGCGAGAACATCTCAGATCAAGATCTAAGCTTGTTAGGCTTTGCGTTGAATGCTGGTCGTTCAATTGTTATTGCCGTAAACAAGTGGGACGGCCTAGATAACGACGTTAAAGATCGTGTAAAGAAAGAACTAGACCGTCGTTTAGGTTTCGTTGATTTCGCACGTATTCACTTTATCTCTGCACTTCACGGTACTGGTGTTGGTCACTTGTTTGAGTCTGTTCAAGAAGCTTATAAGTCAGCAACGACTCGTGTTGGTACTTCTGTACTTACTCGTATCATGAAGATGGCGACTGATGATCACCAACCACCTATGGTTCGTGGCCGTCGTGTTAAATTGAAATACGCGCACGCTGGTGGCTACAACCCACCGATTATCGTTATCCACGGTAACCAAGTACGTAACTTGCCAGATTCATACAAACGATTCTTGATGAACTACTACCGTCGTTCACTAGAAATTATGGGTACACCTATTCGCATTCAATTCCAGAACAGCGAGAACCCATTTGAAGCTAAGACTAACAAGCTGACAATTTCTCAAGAACGTAAACGTAAACGTATGATGAGCATGGTTAAAGGTCGTAAGTAAACCTTTCCAATAGATTTGATACCCGAGCCTGTCTCGGGTATTTTTTTAAGTAAAATTCACGTTATCTGATAATCGCGTCTTTGATTCCGTTATCAGCTAGCGACTTAGACTAGATTCCAAAAGAAGAATGATATGACCACTAGCGATTTGATTACACCAGCGTCAGCAATCACACCAACCATCACTCAATTTTGTCATCAAACTTGGCTGCTCAATGCAAAAGCGGTGTACGTTGAAAGTGACGACAGCAAAACTCACTTGATCACTGACGTGACACCTTTCCACCCAGTGAGTCATATTTGGCCCGATCACCCAGCAGACCGAGGTTTTGTCAGTGTAGGTGGTGAACAGTATATTGTTGAAGATTGCCTTGTTGGTGCAATAGAGCAATCTACTGGAAATCTTTATATTGCAGCAGATATCCCTGTTAAGCGTGATACGGAAGGGTGGGCGTTTGTGGTTGTCCACCAACTACCTGTATCAGCTTCTATGATTAACATTGGCGATGAAATTGAGTTGTCGGTTGATAAAGAGCACCAAGCCAGTTTGAGCCGCGGTCATAGTGCCGGACATATTGCTTTCTTAGCGTTGAATAAAGTATTGGCTGAGAGTTACTGGCGTAAAGATGCAGACAGAAAAGATCCATTCGGCAGCTATGACTTCAATAGCTACGCACAGGTGACTAGCTTTGTTACTCCAGAGTTGTGTACCGATAAGTATCGTTTAGGTAAAACCTTGAAGAAACGCGGTCTGAACGTTGCTGACATGCTAACGAACCTTGATGGCATTGAGGCCGACATCAACCAGATGATTGCAGGCTGGCTTGTTGAATCGACTCTTGTAACGATGAGACTAGAAGGTGAGGCGTTAACAGACTCTCGCTACTGGGAATGGCAGCTAGATGACGAGACTTTAGTGTCTATTCCGTGTGGTGGTACTCACATCGACAATACTTCAGAACTTAAGGCATTGTCGGTTAAGTTAACCCAATTAGATGACCAACATATCGAAATGCAGACGTGTGTCTCTCGATGATCTCAATTAAAGATCGAAAATAGATTGTTCTGCATTATTGGTTTTATTGGTTTGATTTTAGTTATATATTCCATTGTAAATTGAAATGCAGTATATGTAACTTATGCTTTCGGTGTGTGGTGATATAAATATTCTTTTTGGGGTAGATCGCTGATCAAAGTAGATAAAGCAAAAGATCAACCTATGATCTTCGGTGGTGTGTTGTGGTAATTTAGTGTGTTAATATTGACCAGTATATAGGCTTGCATAAGAACAAGCTGTTCCCACCATATAATTGAAAGCTTTAGTGAATGAAACAACAATTTTTATTAGAAGGTCACCGAGCAGTAAACAGTTTGCTTCGAAAGCTTGCCCTTGGGTTGGATCGCAAAGAATTAAATCGTAAGATCATTCAACTCACCGAGCAGATTTTTGGTCAAAGGATGGCCTCTATCTTATTGCTAAACCCCGAATCGAATACATTACATTTAGAATATGCTCCAAACTTGCCTGATTTTTATAACCAGCAGATAGAAGGGGTGGGTGCTGGTGCCGGAATTGGTTCTTGTGGCGAAGCGGCGGCACTTAAGAAAGCTGTCATGGTCTCCAATATTAATGCACACCCGAATTGGACTCCTTTCTTAGCCTCAACCAATCAGGCCAATCTTCATGCATGTTGGTCAGTGCCAATCATCTCTTCACATGGTCACGTATTAGGTACCTTCGCAATTTACAGTCAGTACATCTCTGAACCTCATGAGTTTGAACTTGAGATCTTAGAGTTATTGGCTTCTCTGTATTCAGTCGCGCTTGAGAAGTATGAGTTAGAGAATCAACTCAACTTTTTTGCCAATCGGGACTCCCTAACACACAGTTTGAATCGCCGAGCATTGCTGAGAGAAGCCGAGCAGGTGTTAACTAACCGCTGTTTTACTGAAAAAGTGATGGCATGCCTGTTTGTTGATGTCGATAAATTTAAGTCAATAAACGATACGTTTGGCCACAGCTTTGGTGATGATGTGTTGTTAGCCGTTGCAAAAGTGCTTGATGAGGCAACGACTGCCTGTGCCAAGATAGGGCGCTATGGGGGCGATGAGTTTGTCGTGTTCTCTTGCTTTGATGATCAAGAAAGTGTGCTGAACTTTTATCGAAGCTTAGAAAGAACCTTGGAACAAGCGCTCTATATCGATGGCACTCAGTTTTCTGTCAGCGTTGGACTTTCTTATGATAAAGATCCTGAGTCATTGGAAGGCTTGATCGCACAAGCTGATAAGAACATGTACCAAATCAAGCAAGCTAAGTCTTAGCAGTAGTAGATTGTAAAAAAAGTAGTGAGTTAGGAAATGCTAATGAGTGAAAATATCTGCCCTAAGTGCCAATCAGAGCTAGGTTGGGATGGAAAGTATCACTGTGAAAGTTGTCAGGCACACTTTACTAAGGTTGGGTTTTGTCCTGAGTGCAGCAGCCAACTTGAGAAGCTTCAAGCCTGTGGTGCAGCGAGCTATTTTTGTAATGGTGGGTGTAATGAGCTTAAATCTAAATCGAGAGTAAAGTTCGAATTCCAACCAGCGGAATAGCCTTAAATTATTTGGTTTGAACGACAATCGGTGATGTTATACCAAAGACTCAATACCAAAGTGTTGGGTCTTTTTTGTATCTAATGAACCTAGAGCTCGCTCTTAGCGACTCTTGTTGTCACTTGCGATTCAATCACACCGTCTTCAACTTGGGTGGTGATCACTTCACCGATTTCGACATCGTTAATCGATGACACAGTTTTACTCGATGCTGAATGGGTGATGCTGTAGCCACGTTTTAGGGTGGCTAATGGACTTACTGTTTCTAACTTCTCGGCAGCCATGGCTAGTTGGTGGCGAGTAGTTAGTAGTGTTTTATCCATTGCATCCAATAGCTTTTGCTCTGAACGTTGTAGATGCAGTTTCTGTTCACCAAGGCGTTTCACTGGCGAGTTCAGCTGAAGTTGGTGCTGCTTACGTTCAACACGCTGCGCATGCTGCTTTAGGTATTGAGTCATACCACGACGTAAACGCATGTCTAAGTCATCAAGCTGCTGACTCTGCTTTTGCAGTTGGTAGCTCGGGTGTTGTTTCTCTAAGCGGTATTTCAACGTTTGAGTTGATTGCGCTTGTTTGATTAACACATGACGAATCGCACTCACTAAACGAGCACGTTTAGACGCATAAGCTTGCTCTTTATGACTGTTGTCACGGCTAACCAATTCAGCGGCTGCTGATGGCGTTGGAGCTCGCATATCTGCGACGAAATCGGCGATAGTGACATCAACTTCGTGTCCAACGGCGCTGATAATCGGGATCTGACTTGCTGCAATGGTGCGAGCAACGATCTCGTTATTGAAACACCATAAGTCCTCTAATGAGCCGCCGCCACGGCCAACGATCAATACATCACACTCGTTACGCTCATTGGCACGTCCAATCGCTTGAGCGATCTGAATCGCCGCTTCTTCGCCTTGAACCATGGTTGGGTAAACCACAATAGGCAATGAAGGATCGCGTCTCTTGAGAACATCGAGAATATCGAAGAGGGCTGCGCCTGTTTTAGAGGTGATAACACCGACGCATTTAGGATGTTCTGGAAGAATTTGTTTACTGGACTGAGCAAATAAACCTTCCGCCGCCAAGTTCATCTTAAGTTTTTCAAACTCTTGCTGAAGCTTGCCGTCACCTTCTGGCTGCATGCTTTCGATGATCAGTTGATAGTCACCGCGTGGCTCATAAAGAGACAGACGCGCTTTAACTAGCACTTGATTACCGTTCTGAGGCTTAAAAGTCACACGACGGTTATTGCCACGAAACATAGCGCACTTAACTTGAGCGCGAGAGTCTTTAAGCGTGAGGTACCAGTGACCAGAGACTGGTGCAGAGAAATTTGAGATTTCACCAACGAGCCAGACTATTCCCATTTCGTTTTCTAATAGGAGACGAACCTCTGAATTGAGGCGAGAAACAGTAAAGATGTTTGGATTGGTCATAGAAGCGCTATCTATCCTTGAAGGAAGGTCTTTCTCTTGGAATCTCACTGGGCGTGAGTATGGAAGATAGCGGCAATATAATACATAGCAAGGGGGTAAATGCAAATTAAAAGTATAAAAATGTGTAGCCAAGCGATTTCGTTGGCCGTATAATCCGTCCGCAATATCTAATCCAAATGCAGTTTGATTTTCCTTAATTGGCTGCCCTCATTAGGCGAAACGATGAGATTGGATTGTTTCTTTTTACTCCTATTATTGTGAGATATTGCAAATGCTAAGAATTGCCAAAGAAGCGCTGACATTCGACGACGTACTGCTAGTGCCAGCACACTCCACCGTTCTCCCTAATACAGCTGATCTTCGCACTCAGCTGACGAAGAATATTTCCCTAAACATCCCAATGATCTCTGCATCGATGGATACTGTGACAGAAGCTCGCCTAGCGATTGCACTGGCACAAGAAGGCGGAATAGGCTTCATTCATAAGAACATGTCTATTGAACAGCAAGCTGAAATGGTTCGCCAGGTTAAAATTTACGAAGCAGGTGTGGTTTCTCACCCTGTTACTGTAAACCCTGACGCGACAATTGCTGATGTTGTAGCTCTTACTCAAAAACACGGCTTCGCCGGTTTCCCTGTTGTTACTGAAACAAACGAACTTGTTGGTATTATTACTGGCCGTGACGTTCGCTTTGTGACTGACCTTTCTAAGAAAGTTGACGTAGTAATGACGCCTAAAGCTCGCCTTGCTTCTGTTAAAGAAGGTGCAACTCGTGAAGAAGTTCAAGAGAAAATGCACGAAGCGCGTGTTGAAAAAGTTCTTGTTGTAAATGATGACTTCCAACTAACAGGAATGATCACTGCAAAAGATTTCCACAAAGCAGAACGTAAACCAAACGCTTGTAAAGATGAGCGCGGCAGCCTACGTGTAGGTGCAGCTGTTGGTGCTGGTGCTGGTAACGAAGAGCGCGTTGCTGCTCTTGTTGAAGCTGGCGTAGACGTTCTACTTATCGACTCTTCACACGGTCACTCTGAAGGCGTACTTAACCGCATCCGTGATACGCGTGCTGCATACCCTGATCTACAAATCATCGGTGGTAACGTAGCAACTGGCGCTGGCGCTCGTGCTCTTATCGAAGCGGGTGTTAGTGCGGTTAAAGTAGGTATCGGCCCGGGTTCCATCTGTACGACTCGCATCGTTACTGGTGTTGGTGTTCCTCAAGTAACAGCAATTGCAGACGCAGCTGAAGTAGCAAACGAATACGGTATTCCAGTCATCGCAGATGGCGGCATTCGCTTCTCTGGCGATATCTGTAAAGCTATCGTTGCTGGCGCATCTTGTGTGATGGTTGGTTCAATGTTCGCAGGTACTGAAGAAGCTCCGGGTGAAGTTATCCTTTATAACGGTCGTTCTTACAAGTCTTACCGTGGTATGGGTTCTCTTGGCGCTATGTCTCAAGGTTCTTCTGACCGTTACTTCCAATCTGATAACGCTGCAGACAAGCTTGTTCCAGAAGGTATTGAAGGTCGTATCGCATACAAAGGTCGTCTAAAAGAGATCGTTCACCAACAGATGGGCGGTTTACGCTCAAGCATGGGCCTAACGGGTTCTGCAACTGTTGAAGATATGCGTACTAAAGCTGAGTTTGTTCGTATCTCTGGTGCGGGCATGAAAGAATCTCACGTACACGATGTTCAAATCACGAAAGAAGCACCTAACTACCGTTTAGGTTAATAATACGTCCAAACGTTTGAATAATGTGCTGATTTAGTCGGCACATTAATATACCAATCGTAGTAAATAACTGGTCATCCTAGCTTGTTAAAAACCTCGATAACTTCGTTAGAATTTTTGATTGTAGAATAACTACTTATCAGAAAATCCTGCCTTGTTTTCAAGCTTTTTTCCTGCGCTATTCCTGAACACTTACTTACTGTGATTGGTATTATATCTAAAGCCTGTTTTGTTGAACGTATGATTCTTACAAAACATCGCCTTACAGATAACCAACGAAAACGTTTGCTTTATTTCTTGAAGAGTTAATCAGAGGTGAGTAAACTCGCCTCCGTTTTATCACATAGCCAATAAGACTGCTTACAATGACTAAAAATATTCATGACCAACGTATTCTAATTCTGGACTTCGGTTCTCAATACACACAGCTAGTAGCTCGTCGTATTCGTGAGATCGGTGTTTACTGTGAACTTTGGAGCTGGGACGTAGAAGAAGCGGATATTCGTGAATTCAATCCAGACGGTATCATCCTATCTGGTGGCCCTGAAAGTGTAACGGAAGATAATTCTCCACGTGCACCTCAGTACGTATTTGATTCAGGTGTTCCTGTCTTCGGTATCTGCTACGGCATGCAAACGATGGCTGAGCAACTTGGCGGTAAAGTAGCAACATCTACTGAGCGCGAGTTTGGCTACGCGGCTGTACAAGTGACGGGTGAATCTGCACTTTTCGCCGACCTTGAGACAACTCAAGATGTTTGGATGAGCCACGGTGACAAAGTGGTTGAAATCCCTGCTGATTTCACGAAGATCGCTGAAACAGACACTTGCCCATACGCTGCAATGGCAAACGAAGAGAAGAAATACTACGGTGTTCAATTCCACCCAGAAGTAACGCACACTAAAAACGGCCTAAAAATGCTTGAGAACTTCGTTCTTAACGCGTGTGGTTGTGAAGGTCTGTGGACTTCAGCATCTATCATTGAAGATGCAGTTGCACGTATTAAAGAGCAAGTAGGTGACGATGAAGTTATCCTTGGTCTTTCTGGTGGTGTTGATTCATCTGTAGTTGCGATGCTTGCTCACCGCGCTATCGGCGACAAACTAACATGTGTATTTGTAGATAACGGCCTTCTTCGTTTAAACGAAGGTGAGCAGGTTATGGAGATGTTTGGTGACCAATTCGGCCTAAACATCATTAAAGTTGATGCGGAAGATCGTTTCCTTGACGCTCTGGAAGGCGAAGCTGAACCAGAAGCGAAGCGTAAGATCATCGGTCACGTATTCGTAGATATCTTCGACGAAGAGTCTAAGAAACTGAAGAATGCTAAATGGCTTGCTCAGGGTACTATCTACCCAGACGTAATCGAGTCTGCAGCATCTAAGACTGGCAAAGCACACGTAATCAAATCTCACCACAACGTTGGTGGTCTTCCTGATGATATGGAAATGGGCCTTGTTGAGCCTCTACGTGAGCTGTTTAAAGATGAAGTACGTAAGATCGGCCTAGAGCTTGGTCTTCCATACAACATGCTTTACCGCCACCCATTCCCAGGTCCTGGTCTAGGTGTTCGTGTACTTGGTGAAGTGAAGAAAGAGTACTGTGATTTACTGCGTCGTGCTGATGCTATCTTCATTGAAGAGCTTCACGCTGCTGATCTTTACCACAAAGTATCTCAAGCATTCACGGTATTCCTACCAGTGCGTTCAGTTGGCGTAATGGGCGATGGCCGTAAGTACGATTGGGTTGTATCTCTACGTGCCGTAGAAACTATCGACTTCATGACTGCTCACTGGGCACACCTACCATACGACTTCCTAGGTAAGGTATCTAACCGTATTATCAACGAAGTTAACGGCATTTCACGTGTTGTTTACGATATTTCTGGTAAGCCACCAGCAACTATCGAGTGGGAGTAATCTCTTAGAGATTTAACCAGTTTTGATTAAGATCTTAAGCCTCGAACTCAGTTCGGGGCTTTTTTCTTTCTGACTCAGGGTATTAAAAGCTTATAGCTGACAACTAGACACCAAATCAGTTGGAAACTAGATATCACCTCAAGAAACAATGAGACGTTTTGTTGTGTTGAAGGATACATAAAAGTGTCACTCGCACTTTTTATAAATTCACATGGTAACGACTAGCTCATTTCCCATGCGCCACATACTCTTTGATGGACTTATTAAGGACAGATAAGAGAATCCATCATGTTAAAAATCAAATATTTGGCGACAGTAGTTGGCTGCACTTTAGCAGCACACAGTTACGCGTCTTTGAACATTCAACCTGATCCGCAAAACCCGAATGGCTACCTTGTTGAAAAGTCGGCATTACAAGCTGCTGAACAAGCGAAAACATCCGATCCTATGTATGCGATCTGGTCACAAGCATTACAAACTCGTCCCAATAGTATTGTTGAAGCGATTGAGCCGGGTTTAACCTCGAATCCTGAAAACGTGAAACGAGTCGAGCGTGTATTCCCTCAATCTGAATGGGACTTCCTCACTCAGATGGCAGCACCAGAGTACACTTATACTCGCTTCTTACGCGCGATTGGAAAATTCCCAGCCTTCTGTGGAGAGTACACTGATGGTCGAGATTCAGACGCCATCTGTAAAAAATCCATCATCACGGCCTTTGCTCATTTCGCTCAAGAAACAGGTGGGCACATCGCAATAGATAACACCTCTGATAACCCATTAGCTCTAGAAGAGTGGCAGCAAGCGCTGGTGCATGTTCGAGAAATGGGTTGGTCAGAAGGTCAAGAGGGTTACACCACCGGTTGTGGTCAGAACGATTGGCAGAATGCACGTTGGCCTTGTGCGGCAGGGCAGGGTTACTTTGGACGTGGTGCTAAACAGCTTTCTTACCATTTTAACTACGGTGCGTTCTCGGAAGTTATGTTCGATGGTGATGCGACGGTTCTATTGAATAACCCAGGTTTGGTTGCTGATTCATGGTTGAATTTGGCTTCTGCTATCTGGTTCTTCCTTACACCTCAAGCTCCTAAACCTGCCATGCTGCACGTTATTGACCGCACTTGGACACCCTCTCAGCGTGAGTTGGATGCGGGAATTGGCTATGGGTTTGGTACCACAATCAACGTAATTAATGGTGGTATCGAGTGTGGTGAGCAGAACAAAGACAAAGGCCAACCGGTTAACCGAATTCGTTATTGGGAAGGGTTAGCTGCGCATTATCTGATCCCTGTAGAAGCGGATGAAGCCAATACATGTTGGCAGCAAACGCCTTATGGAAGCTTGAACTTGAATGGTGCGACTGATGTGTTGTACACCAACTGGGATGGTAACTGGAAATACTACGCAGACCGCCCAGAAGGCTATTCATTTGAGTGTGAGCTTGTTGGTTTCCAAACCGCTTATTCAGCCTTGGTGGCCGGAGATTATGAGAAGTGTGTGACCAATTTTTATGGATCACATGCGAGTTGGCCTGAAGTGAAAGTGGTCGATAAGCTTGATCCGGTTGACCCTGGTACTAATCCCGGTGGCAACGGTTGGAGTGCGACCAAGGTTTACAATGCTGGCGATCAAGTCACTCACAACGGCGCGACTTACCAAGCTAAATGGTGGACTCAAGGGGATGATCCTGCCAATGACGGCCCTTGGAAATTTGTAGCGGGTGAACCAACACCACCCGTAGTGACAGATCCATCGCCAGTTGTCCCTGCACCTGTCGATCCTGCTCCGGTAGACCCAACACCGGTTGAACCACCTGTGACTGAGCCGCCTGTCGTTGTTGATCCATCGGTGTTTATCACATGGCAAGCGGGTGTTAGCCAAGTGAGCAATGGCGACAAGGTGACACATAATGGCAAGTGCTTCGTAGCTAAAAACGGTCCAGGTGTCTGGGAAAGCCCTGTTCAATCGAACTGGTTCTGGGATGAAATTAGCTGTAAATAATTAAACTAAGCAAGCCTCTGTTATAAGAGGCTTGCTTGTTCAGTGACAGTTATACGACACTTCCCTTACTTTCTATTACAGTAGTGCTTTCCATTTATCGATAAACTGTGTTCGTGAATAATTCTATTACAGGGCAATTAAAATGAAGTTAAAGCTATCTATTCTTGCGTTATTGGTAACTGGAGTTACTGGGTGTAACAGTACGCCGCAGTCAGGTCTCGAGCAAAGTTTGGGCTGGGGTAATTATGGCAGTTTGAGTTTTGAAACGAGCTCTGAAGGTATTGTTGCTCAGCGTTATCAAGTATTAAAAAGTCCTGTAGGCCAAATCACGTCTATAGAGGAGCAAGGTAACCAAATTCATGTTATTCAAACACTTGAAGGCGCTTTAATTAAAGGTGTCGATAGTACAGGCATTATGAATTACGAAGGCTGTATGGAGTCTGTTGGGGAAGTTGATGCTGCTGTTAATGCATACCCGTCAATCGTTCAATTCTTATTAAAGCAAGCTGCGCCTCAAGGTCCTAATTCTGTATCAACATCATTACCTTTCACTGTCTCAGAATCAGCCAATAACGCTCAAATTTACATTGGTGAAGCAACTTCTGTAGAAATTGAAGGTGAAAGCTATCCTATCGGTCCTATGATCGAACTTTCTGCGCCGTGGGGGGCATCTGGCCAAATCACATCTGTAGATGCGACAACCTTTGAATTTTCATATTTTACGACCAACGATGGCCACAAAGATACGGTTGATATCCGTGGTGCATGGAGCCAAAGTATGGGCCCGATGGATAAGTTTAACCAAGAACCTTCGGGAGAGTGGTTAGCGTGTGTAAAGCCCGAGGTTCAAGCGGTCTTGATGGAACAAAGCCCTAAACGAGTTGGCGAGATACTTGAAATCATCACGAAAGCCGAACTGGCGAACGATGCAATCTAAGATTGCGATTTAGCGATCTATCTTTTTATGCCGTTCGGATTAAAATTTGCGTACAAATTTTATTAACTTTTTTTAAAGGCGCGCAAAATGTCAACAAAACTGGCGAACCCGGCACCACTTGGCCTAATGGGTTTCGGTATGACTACTATACTTCTTAATATCCATAACGCAGGTTTCTTTCCAATCGATTCAATGATTCTTGCTATGGGTATTTTTTACGGTGGTCTAAGCCAAGTTATCGTGGGCACAATGTGTTTCAAACGTGGTGACACGTTCGGTACAACTGCGTTTACTTCTTACGGTCTATTCTGGTTATCTTTGGTTGGTTTAATCGTAATGCCTTACATGGGCCTACCAGCAAGTCCAGCAGCGTTTATGGGTTGGTACCTACTACTATGGGGCATCTTCACTGGCTTCATGTTCATTGGTTCTCTATGCTACCCAGTAGCGAAACAAGTAGTATTCGGTTCACTTACTATTTTGTTCTTCCTACTTGCCGCTCGTGATTTCACAGGCAGCGAACTGATCGGTACTATCGCTGGTTTTGAAGGTATCTTCTGTGGTGCGTCAGCTATCTACTTTGCAATGGCACAAGTAATCAACAACGAATATGGCCGCACAGTACTGCCAATCGGTGAGAAAAAAGCGCCTCAAATGGCAACACAAGAAATCGCTGCTTAATGCTCTAACTTGGGAACAGTTAGTTTGTTATAAGCCGTTTATTGGTTATGAACAAAACAAAAGGGGTTAGCCGAAATGGCTAACCCCTTTTTTATGCGTTATTAATAGCGCGAGTTAAAGCTATCTATTTATTAAAGCAATCTGTTTGCTAAGGTAAGCTTAAGCTGAAGGTTGCTCTACAGGTTTACTGTCTGCAACTTCAGATTCAGGAGACTTACCTGTTTTACGCTTGTACTTCTCTTCCCAGTAAGTTGCCCCTTTAATGCCTAGTTTTACAGGGTTGAATGTGTACTCAGTCACACCTTGTTTCTGTTGTTCTTCGTAGTCTGCTAAAGCCTTAAGCGCAGGCTTAGACATGAAGAATATGATCAGAATACCAACGATGTTTAACCATGCCATCAAGCCAACACCCACATCACCCATTGCCCATGCAAGGTTTGCTGTTTTAACGGTGCCATAGAAAACGGCACTAATAAGAACAAGCTTAAGTACGAACATCATGCCAGGGATCTTGATGGTACGACGTAGGTAAGCAATATTCGTTTCTGCGATGTAGTAGTAAGCAAGAATCGTTGTAAATGCGAAGAAGAACAGAGCAAATGCGATGAACGGCTTACCAATGCCTGGCAGTGCACTTTCAATAGCAAGCTGTGTAAATACGGGACCATTCGCACCGATGTTTGCTGCTAGGTTCTGAACAAGGAATACACCTTCAGCGCCGCCGTGAACGTTGTAGGCACCAGTGATGATGATCATGAACGCTGTAGCAGAACATACTAGAAGAGTATCAATGTAGATAGAGAACGCTTGAACCAAACCTTGCTGAGCTGGGTGATCAACACTTGCCGCGGCTGCCGCGTGAGGACCCGTACCTTGACCTGCTTCGTTTGAGTAAACACCACGTTTAACACCCCAACCGATTGCAGCACCAAAGCCTGCCATAGGAGTGAATGCATCACCCAGAATCATTCCGAAAACAACAGGAACTTGGCTGATGTTTAGTAGGATGATAACGAATGCGATGATGATGTAAGCCAACGCCATGAATGGAACGACAATTTGTGTGAAGTTCGCGATACGTTTAACACCACCAAAGATGATGAAAGCAAGGATGATAGCAACAACAGTACCAGTGAAAATTTTAGCGAAACTGAATGTACCGATAGCTGTTTCAATCATATCACCTGAGCCAAATGCAGCTTCTACAGCATTACCTATACTGTTTGACTGAACACCTGGAAGCAAAATGCCACATGCAAAAATAGTCGCGATAGCGAAGATCCATGCGTACCACTTCTGACCCATTGCTTTTTCAATGTAGTAAGCCGGACCACCACGGAACTGGCCTTCATCTTCTTCTTTATAGATTTGCGCCAGCGTAGATTCTGCGTAAGCAGTCGCCGCGCCAAAGAAAGCTACCACCCACATCCAGAATACTGCACCTGGGCCACCGAAACCGATAGCGGCAGCAACACCTGCAATGTTACCTGTACCTACACGGCCAGACAGCGAAACGGCAAGAGCTTGGAAAGACGAGATGCCTTTTGATGAGCTTTTACCCGAAAGTAGCAAGCGCCACATTTCAAAGAAGTGACGGATTTGAACAAATCGAGTCATGATGGAGTAGAACAAACCTGCACCTAAACATAGGTAGATAAGTACTGGGCTCCAGATTATTCCATTCAAAAAATCAACGAACGACTGCATGAGTATTTTCCCTGTTAGTTTTGCTTATGATTGTTTTTCGAACAACACAATACTTCACTTGTAACCCGAGTGTTAAATTATTTAACTGCGCATTGGGATTACTGTGACATAAAGCAAGTTATAGAGGGTGTTTGTTAATGCTTAGTGCTAATTCGATAATCGTTCCATTTAACTTGTTATGCAACAGATTGTTGCGGCTGGTGTTTTGCAAAGTGAATAAATAGTGATTAATACAAAAGGGTGGGGAGGTGCGCAGAAGAAGGGTAGGTGTGCACAATAGACGAAATTGCGTAAAACAGCGGTTAAAGCCACTTAGCATGAACGGCTGATATATGAGTGGTGAGATGGATTTGATTGGAATATATCACCTGCATCGAGTGATCTCGCAGGTCTAAGAGACTGTGTTTTTTGAAGGTTCGATAGTTGAGGACTTCATGTTTACTGAGGGAAAGTGGCTAGTTTGATGCGTGTTTCAAACAACCACAAACCCTCGCGCCTTTAGTTCTTGAGCGAATTCAGACTGAGTATTTGGCTCACCGTGAATCAAATGCACCTCTTTCGGTGGAGTCGCGATGCCCTCTATAAATCGATTGAGATCCTCTTTATCGGCATGAGCAGAATAGCCAGACATGCCATGAATTTGAGCATTAACCTCAACGTCTTTGTTATCAATAGAAACTTGCATTTCGCCTTGTTGCAGCTCTCGTCCGAGCGTTCCGTGTGCTTGATAGCCCGCTAAAATCACATCCGTCCGTTTATCGGGAAGCAAAGCGGATAAGTAGTTCATTATCCTGCCGCCCTGACACATTCCAGAAGCTGCGACCACAATCGCGGGTTCACCTGTCGACTTGAGGCGATTCACGATTTTCTTGTGCATTCTATGTCCATCAACCGTAATGCACTGCTCAAAAGCGAGTGGGTGACGTTTCAGTTCAAGACGCTGCTTTGCTTCTTGCCCCCATAACTCTTTAAAGCGTCGGTAGGATCGCGTCACCTTTTCTGCCATAGGCGAATCGAGGATGATAGGAATATCGCTGCTGAGTTGATGCTCAAAAATAAGGTGTTCGATATCAAATAGTAGTTCCTGTGTTCGACCGATGCTAAAAGCCGGAATTAGAATAACGCCGCCATCGAGTAACGAACGATCAATGATTGATTTGAGGCGTTCAGAGCGTGAAGCAATATCGTCGTGCGTGCTAGTGCCGTAAGTCGACTCAATAAACAGATAGTCGGCTTGTTGTGGTGGTTTAGGATCCGGCAGCAGTGGCGTGTTACTAGGGCCCAAGTCGCCTGAAAAGACCACTACCTCTTGGCTTGGTAACTTAATCTCTATATAGGCCGAACCTAAGATATGCCCTGCAGGTTGAAAACGAGCATACAGAGTATTTGGCCTATGACTATCCTTTCCGTTGTTTTGTTGTGTGGACGTGATGGGAAACCAATCCCCGTAAGGCTTGGGAGCTATCAACGAATGAATCTTTTTGAGTATCAGCTTTGATTGTTTATTGCTGAGCCCTTGCAGTTTTAAGCCATCTTCAATCATTAAAGGAGCGAGCTCTGCGGTGGCTTGCGTGCAATAAATTGGTTGGTTAAAGCCACTGGCAAGCAACCAAGGTAATCGACCAATATGATCAATGTGAGTATGAGTCAGCAGCAGAGCGTTAAGGTGGGACGTTTCAAATTCAATATCAAGAGGGCGGGTGTCTTCTCCTTGAAAAAGGCCACAATCGATGAGAACCGCTTGGCCTGAATCTCTTAATTCGTGACAAGATCCTGTAACGGTATGTTTGCCGCCATGGTGAATCACTTCCATCGTTTACTCCCATTACTCTATAAAGCCATTAACGCCTGTTTTTATTGTGCGGATAAGCGCCAGCAAGTAAAACAAGAACAATGAGAGTTGCGATCGTTGAGTGTCTTTTTAAGTAACTGAGCAATGACTCTGTGGGTTCGTTGCGAGTTAGTTCTTGTTCCTTCTGTAACTACCTTGTTAGCGCGCGGAAGAACCGTCTGAATCCAGTTCTGGGTTTTGTTGTGCCTCTAAACGAGCCACTTCGGCATCAAGCTCTGCAATTTTCTCTGCCATTAGTGCGTGACAGCGATTGGCCAGCTCCCTTGCATCACTAAGCTTGTAGCCGGATACATCGATAGGTTCCAGCATCTCGGTGATCACAATGCCATTATTGGCACGATTAAAGTCGATCTTATTGTGAGTGGTGCTGGTACACACCGGGGTGATAGGAACGCCAGCTTCAATCGCCATTCGGAAAGCGCCTGTTTTGAATGGCAGCAATCCACGCCCTTTACTACGGGTTCCTTCCGGGTAAACCCAAACAGACAGGTTTCTCTGATGAATCGCTTCCGCCACTTGCTTGATGGTATCGCGTGCTTTGGATTTGTCTTCGCGGTTAATCATGATGTTTCCGGTGATCCAGTACAGCAGACCAAAGAAAGGCACATACAACAAATCGCGCTTGCCCAATGAAACAGTGCGTGGTCTTAGCATTCCTGGGTCGGTTACAAAGTCCAATATGCTTTGGTGGTTAGAGATGTAGACGCTGTTTTCTGGTGTTGGGGCATTGTCTAGGCCGCGCTGCACCAGTTTTACACCGATGATCTTTTGGAGTTGGTTGAACCAACGACAGAAAACGTACACATGCTTGGGGTTCTTGGGGCTAAACAAGCAGTAAACAAAAGCACATAGAGTGGTGAAAATAATAAACACCGTAGCCAAAATAATACGAAGAACAGCAAGCACAATTCACTCCTTACTCACCGCAAGATGGCAGTGATTAAATAGTTTTAGATGCTTGAAGTTTTCACTCTATTTAACCGAATTGCAACAATTAACTGTGATAGGGGGCTATTTTTAGATCTTTATATAAAACAAGGACTAACAATGGGTGTTTGACACAGTTATCGAGCTTACACGTGTTCACCAATAATGGCTTATGATCACCAATACTGTTTATTTGGATCCGATTTTTCTACCCATTCCGGATCTTGACGCGATTCTAAGTAGAGTTGTAGGCCGTTATAAGACATGAACGCTGCAGGGCCGCCGAGGTGCTCGAAATAGTCAAAATAATCATCTTCGAGAGCACAAAGGTGGGCTAAATCTTTAACCTTGTTAGCCAGCGCCCACTGAATGGCAAATACAGGCGCTATTGAGCCTGAAATATTCACCTCTTCGATGTTTGGGTTAAACACGGAATTAGCTTGCTCAAGCAGTATCTCTTCTTGTTCAGACTCTTGTTGTAGTACCTCTTCGACGATCTCCGAGCGCTTGGTATTAGAGATATTCTTGTTCAGCTTGGCGATTCGCAGTGCGTAGCTAAATCGGTCTGATGAAACGATGTCGACAAGCTGCGACAACAGCTCTTTGTCTACGCCTGCTGCTTTGGTGAAATAGTCGATACATGAATTGATTGAGGCATAACGAGTACCGTCAAACTCAAAGCCACTGGTTTCGTCGTATACCTCAAGTGGGATGTCATCAACCGACAAAGGCCAGCCTTTATAATCGACGCGTTGCTTGGCGATTTGATACATCTTCCAAGCGCTGCGCCCAAACCCGCCAAGTGTCGAGCCCGAGAAATCAGAATCAATAAGCTCTTGCTCCGTCCAGTTCTCACCGATGCCAAGGTGCTTAGCGTATTTGTCTATCAGAGTGTGTTTTATCTGATCGCGCACAGACCAAATTGAGGTCAGATTCTTTGAATAGTTAACTCTCGCACACTCATTACAAGCCGGCAGTGCTATCGGTGAATGGCCTATCTTGGCAACAGCCTGCGCTGTCTTAGGAAATTCAACAAGGTTACTGGAAGGTTCACCACAAAACCAACAGGTGTGGCGCAGGTTGAATGGGATGTCTATGTACGAGTATGTGGTCATTAGTCTTTATCGGCTGGGGGTTTGAGGTTGGTTTAATTATCAAAACAATTATCCCTGTTCGCGCGTCAGCTTGCACCTTGTTTGTTTTTGTTTTGCTGACGAAACTGATTCGTGATGTGACTCGCCTGATGAGCTCATTAGGTGGATATTGATATAAAACAGTCACTAACGATAAATATTGATTGGTGTGGCTGAACTTACATGAGCTGCTAGCAATCGCCTTAGCTCCCCATTACTATTGAGATAGACTCCTTACCCCAATAGCGCATATGTCCTCATCGATTCCTTTTTACGATAAAAATGCTCACACACTTTGTGAACAGTACAACTCAGTGACGTTCGAGACGGTGCATAAAAGCTGGCAAGCTTATTGGCCTTTAGAGGGCGATAAAGTACTAGATGTTGGTGCAGGAAGTGGTCGTGATGCGCTATGGATGCACAAAGCCGGAGCTGATGTTATTGCGATAGAACCAAGTGCTTTATTACGCGAACAAGGCTCCAAATATACAAGCCCAAGTGTTACCTGGATTGATGATTCACTTCCCTCGCTTGGCCGCACTGAAAACCTCGGAATGCGTTTTGACTTGATATTGGTGAGCGCAGTATGGATGCACTTAGCCTCGTCTCATCGAGAGCGTGCATTTAGAAAGTTGTCTAACTTGCTGGCTCCAAATGGCAAGTTGGTGATTACTTTGCGTCATGGGGAGTTTAAAGACAGTCGACAAGGCTATGAAGTCTCAGTTGAAGAGCTCGAGCGTTTATCAAAAAACAGCGCCTTGTTGGTTCGTCATGTTGATGATAGCCAAGATACATTGAACCGCAGTGAAGTGTGGTGGCAAACCGTGGTGATGACATTACCAGATGATGGCTCCGGCGACTTGAACAAGGTGCGCCACATTATTGTGAATGACAACAAGTCGGCCACATACAAGCTGGCCTTATTAAGAACTTTACTGAGAATTGCGGATGCTCATTCAGGCGCTGTGATTGATCGAACGGATGGGAAAATTTCTCTACCAGTGGGCTTAGTTGCTCTGTATTGGGTAAGGCAGTTTAAGCGTTTGATTGATATCGATATAGAAGGCGCTGGGATTCAGCAAAATAGCAACACGAGTAAAGGCCTCGGATTTGTAAAAGAGGATGGTTGGAATAAACTCAAACACCTCAGTGCTGATGATCTAGCGATAGGCACTATGTTTCTCGGCGATGAAGCCAAGGCACTACAGAAGCTGTTTTCACAAACGATCAGCACCATTAAATCAGGGCCTGTGACTTTTATTTATCAAGGCTCGAAAGACAACCGACTATTCGATATATACCCACCTCAGAAACGACGGAAGAGCCGAGAATCACTGGTCATTGATAGTGAGTTCTTAGAAAGCTTTGGCTATTTCACTCTCGATGAAAGCCTGTGGGAGTGCTTTAGAATCTACCACTCTTGGATTGAACCGCTGGTGGTGAATCAATGGGTCATGGAGATGCAGCGTTTCGAGTTGAACCGACAGCGAAGTATCTCACTACAGACGTATCACGACTGCTTGGTATGGATCGATCAAAACCACGATACTCGCGATGTGCGTAAACGTGTCGAACAACTTAGATCTGAACGTGCCGATATTGTCAGTGTCTGGAGTGGAAAATCATTAAAAAATGAGTATCACGTTGATCACTGCTTGCCTTTTGCTTATTGGCCGAATAACGACAAGTGGAACCTCTTTCCGACCACAAGCAAAGAGAACCTAAGCAAAAGTGACAAAGTTCCTACGGCTGAAAAACTTCGAGCGTCTAAATTTCGTATTCTCGAATGGTGGCAATTGGCGTGGAGCGATTCGGCTCATTTTGAACAACAATTCTTTTCTGAAGCAGCACTTTCTTTACCCAATATTCCACCACAGTGTCGAGACTTCGAAGAGGTGTTCGATGCAATGGGTTTACAGGTACGTGGCGTGAAAAGCAGACTGTTAATTAATGAGTGGCACTGATCATTAAGTGGCTAGTTATCCCAAATAGCCCTCAACAAACTAATCATCGAGAGCACAATGAAATACATCGGAATTGATGGCTGCAAGGCCGGTTGGATCGCTTGGATTATCTCTGACAGTGAGATACCTGCGTTTAAGGTGGAAAATACGCTCGATGAGTTGGTTGGTGATCTTACGGGATCAACAACATTAATCGATATGCCTATTGGCTTTAGCGATTCGCTTACTCCAGATAGATTATGCGATAAAGCAGCAAGACGTTTTCTCACCAGCAAGCGTGGTTCTTCCGTGTTTCCTGTTCCGTGCCGAGAGGCGGTTTATCAAACTGATTACATTGCGGCGTGCAGTGCCAATGTGGAGCAGCTTGATAAGAAATTTTCTAAACAGACTTGGGGAATTGTGCCCAAGATCCGCGAGCTTGATGAGCTCATTGAAACTCATCCCAATCTTTCTATCAGGGAATCACACCCTGAGGTGGTGTTTGCAGCTTTGAAAGGCGAACCGCTGATGTTTTCCAAACGAACACAAGAAGGCAAAGAGGAACGGCTTTCTATTATTCAGCAACTTGCCCCTCAATGGTGTGACGGCTTGTCGTTGGCCATTTCAACCACCAAGCGTAAAGACGTCGCGATAGATGATATTTACGATGCTTTTGTACTTATGTTGGTTGCCTATTACGCTCCGCAATTATCGACCTTACCTGAACTTTCTGATGTTGGTGGAGAAGCTGACAAGGATCAGAACGGACGAGTTAGAGAGATTGTCTATTGGAATAAAGCGCGCTAACAAATCGTGCGCTCAACTTGGCTTAATATGCTATTTTCCAACTTCTGCTATTTTCCAACTCTGCTACTTTTCACTCTTAATATTTTTGAGTCTTTGATATGAAACGTTTTATTGTCGGCTGGCTGGCCACTGTGCTCAGTGTTGCGAGTTATGCCCAAGTTGCCCCTATATCTCAATGGCAATGCGACATGATGAAAAAGAACAATGTCTTGAGTAGTGGTGCGCCTGTTGGTTGTGAGCGACTATCTAAGGTGGATTTCGATTTCATTAATTTCAAAGGGGAGACGCAACAGGGCAATATGATCGTGCTTGATGTTATTGCGCCAGCTCTTGAACAAATCTTTTCAGAGCTTAAACAGCGCAATTTCCCTCTTCATTCCGCTCGCCTAATGCGTGAATTCAGAGGTGACGACAACGCCTCAATGGACGCGAACAACAGTAGCGCGTTTAACGCTCGTCCTATTACCGGCGGAGGAGGTTGGTCGAAACATGCCTATGGTGTGGCAATCGACATCAACCCAGTTCAAAATCCTTTCTTAGAGTTCGATAAAAACGGAACCATCACGGTCAAGCCATCACAATCGGCAACCCGCTATGTGAACCGTACTCGCTTTCGCGCGCGTGATGAAATTGAACGCCGAGGCATGGCAGAAGATGTGGTTGAGCTGTTTGCTCATCATGGCTTTATTATCTGGGGAGGGGATTGGAATAGCCCAATCGATACTCAGCATTTTGAGGTCGGCTCAAGAAAGTTCGTCAATCAACTGCTTTCTAAACCCAAACCTGAAGCCAAAGTGTTATTTGAGCGCTACATCGAATCTTATCGACAATGCTTTAATACGAACCACAGTGATTCAAAAAATAAAGGTGAGGACGCAGAAAAAGCTCGAGCTATCTGTGCAAAGAAAACAGTCGGGACTTTTTAGTGCTATGTTTATCTAGAACCGTTTGTGTTTTAGCAAGTTAAACTCGCTTCAGGTGTGTTTTGAATAGCTAAGGTCAGCGCTTGTCGTTGGCCTTTTTTGTATTCATTTCTCCAATGTAACACTGAGTATTGAACAGGTTGTTGGGTATCCATTAGTCAATAATCGATAAGCTAATGCAGCGCAAAGTCATCGGTTTGTCATCGAAAAACTCATAGCGTTAACGTTATGTGAGAACCATTGCTGGTGGGGGAACTATTTGCCGAATCGCCAGTATTATTAGTGAACTGATCACAACGGACCAACTAATGAAAAAGATACCTTTGGCTCTAACTCTTTTAAGCACTCTACTTTTTACACAATATTCTTTGGCTACAGACACTTCACACACCACTCAAAACCCGACTTACGAACTCGATGGTAAGTCGGTATTAGGTCGTACTGAGAACGTGTACCTATCTAGCGTTCAAGGGCTAAAAGACGTTCCTTTCATTGGTAAAATTGATACCGGTGCGGAAACCACTTCTATGCATGCGGAAGACATTCATGTGAAGAGCTCTAATCCCGATTACCAAAATCTCAAAGACAAAGAGTTGATGGCGGCGTTAACCGAAGACCTGTTGAACAATTCCGATGTTGATTACGATGATTGGGATGGCAGCGCCTTTGCGAAATATGAAGCTGTGGTCTCTTTCAAGGTTCAAAACCCACGTACGGGTGACATGGTATTAATCGAAGCGCCTTTAGAGCGTGTCAGCATAATACGCAGCCGCACCAGCAGCACGCCTTTGCTTCGCCCTACCGTCAAAATGTCGCTCACCATTGCGGATCAAGAGTTAAAAACAGACGTTAACCTGACGGACAGAAGTCACTTCTCTGCGCCAGTATTGATCGGCAAAACCTTCCTTGCGGATAACGCACTGGTGTTTGCGGGTTACGACTATTTGCAGGAGCAGGAAAACGCGACGGTTGTTGGCCGAAAAGAGGTGGTGTCTATCTCCGGAATGGCGATGAACGCGACCTTCTCATTAAAAAATCGCTACAGCATTCTTCATGCGAAAGACATCGATGTAGATAAGAAGAACAGTGAAGTGACGTTTGATATGTTCGACAACGATGGTAAGCAGAAAGAGATGACACTGCCATTAGTTCGTATGTTAAGCGTGAGTGGTAAGAAAAGACCTTTGGTGTATGTGCCGGTTCAACTCGATGAAAACACAACCAAAGACGTTCTGGTGTACCTACGTGACCGCTCGAGTAGCGAGTCACAGTTGAGATTTGGTACAAGCACCGCTAGCGAACTCTTCATGATTGATACCAACGCTGAGAATATTCTTTCTGAAGGATCTGAGAATTTCAGCGAGGTCGCGAAGAAGACTGAGCCACTGATTATCTCACCGGAAGAAGATATCACATTAGATGGTTTCCCTATGAAGGCTGTTGCTTCATTTACTGTCAACACGCCTTTGTTGAAGGTCGACAGTTTTGAAATGGCAGGTAAAGGCAAAGAGGCTTCTGTTGAATTTTATCTTACAGATGTAAATGGTGAGAATCAGAAAATAACAAAGCCAATTATTAAGAAGCTTAAGGTCGGTGATGATACTCGTCTGGTTGTAAGTGGTGAGTTTTTGGGCGCTGGTAAAGTTCGCCAACAAGAGTTTGCTATCGATGTGCTTAACAGTAATGAAAAAGAAGCGTACTTCATTCTAGGTAAGAAGATGGCGAAAGATGGGGTATATGTGAATACTCGATCTGATTATCTTTTGAAATCGGAGCCTTTGTTTAAAGTAGGGCATATAGAAGTTGTTGAAGTCAACGGCATGAAGTTCCCGGCCAAGTTGGATACTGGCGCAGATGTCAGCTCAATGAACGCAGTCAACATCAAACGATTTAAGAAAGACGGCCAAGACATGGTGAGCTTTACCTATCAAAACAACCAAGGCGATAAGCAAGAGTTTACTAAGCCAGTGATTGATGTGATGCGTATTAAAGCCAAGAAAGGCGAGAAGGTGAACATTCGCCCAGTGGTAGAAATGAAGGTTAAGCTTGGAGACCTAGAGAAAGAGGTGAGGGTAAACCTTCAAGATCGCTCTCGCTTTGAATACAGCATGATCCTAGGTAAGAACTTCTTAAAGCACGGCGCAGTAGTGAGTAGCGATGAAGATTACTTACTGGGCGATATGGAGTAACACCTAAATTTATCTAATTTCTATCGGTTCAACTTCCTCATCAGTAACTGAACTGGCTGCGTTAATTATCAAGTAGAAAGCACAAAGAGCTTTTGCTCTTTGTGCTTTCTATATTCTGATTAGATAGCTTATCTATAAGTTAAAGCTCAATTTCAGTGATGAGTGGTGATTGTTTAAGGAAGTGCTTACATCTAGCCACAACGATTTCACGGTATCGGTTTAAATAAGGTAATTGTGAATCAGAAGTAGGAGTGACGAGAGATATAGCATCATCAATGTTGTTTATAATGTCATTTGCGATCTTTACTAGGCTCTGTTGAAGCAATTTTGGTGAAATACCACAATCGTCAGCAAACTCTACAAGTTGGTAGGCATTAATAGAATCTGAGTCAAATTCATCCCCAATTGCCATCGCAAGATCCTGCTCAAATTCAGGGTACATCCTTACATTGACTAGATCGTAAAGTGGCGTTGGTGTTAAGCCCGATTTTTGGACAAAGAAACTGAAGTTTTTGCCATGTGCATCTGCGTTATAAATGCAGAGATTGAACATTGCCCACTTTAGGATCGCTAGTTTTGCCGCTAATGGGTTTTCACATTGCTCTGTTACCGAAAAAAGTCGGGTGAAGCTGACACCATCACGAATATGACTGACATCTCTTTGTTTACCTAAGTTTCGTTCATACTTTCTATCGACACCTAGGTTACAAGCTTGACAGGCATCGATCATATGCCTTCGTTTCACACTTGTTGAGCTAAATAGCTTTCGATCAAATCTCTCTACAATTAAGGCTGGAAATTGGTCAAAATACCGCAACTCAACATCAGCAACATCTAGTTCAACTAGCTTCGCTAACTTCATCGTCACAAATTCATTTATGACAAGGTGTTGTTGGTCATTTTTTTCGAACTTCACAATATGAGTTGAGCATAGTTCACCCTCTCCAAACCCTAAGTTTCCATCGATAGATAAAACGTTGAGCTTAGATTGAACCCCCGCTACTGATAGTCTTGGTTTTCCTTCCCATATTTCTAAATACCAAAGCTCAGGGTCAGATAGTTTCTTAATTAATTCACTATCGTTGATTGGGTTGAAAGAGGTTTCAGTTTGAACTGGAGAAACACCTTCAGATAAGAACATCATTGCACCTGATGTATCTGTTCCAATACCACCAACTTGTGCAAATACGTTTGAACGTGATACGCCAAGAAAGTCGATCAAATAATCTAACCCTTTATTTTCAGGGAGCAAATTCTGTAAGAACCTCCTGATATTGACTGATGGTATATCAGAGTTAAATGGAAGGTGTGGCGATATGGGAAACCCATTATCAATCCAATCTTGCTTGTAGATTACAGATAGAGCATCACTTTCTTTACTCAGTGATAGTTTGCCTATGACTTGCTGGCTATAGACTATATCGAGGATGTATTGATTAGACCCAGACGTCATTACCTTTCTCCTGTGATGAGACTGAAGCATCTAAGTCTTGCCATGGTTGTATCGATATCTTTATTCCTAGAGCAGACACAACTTTCATTAAAGAGGTTAGTTTAATATCGGAGCTGCCTTGTTCAATTTTTATGTAGGTTTGTTTTGAAACACCAGAAAGCAATGCTGCATCTTGCTGGGTGATTTTACTTTGAGTTCTTTTTGCTTTGATCGCCTCACCAAGTAGTGATGGTGTGAACACCTGGCTTAGATCTGGTGACTCAGTTGCTTTTACTTTCTTAACCATAGAACCTCCATATAGCATGATGCAATAAAGTATGTCTTAGTAGACTTTTAAATTATTTATACGTAGATTTTAAATAAAAGTCTATTAAAGTTCACTTTTATGGTGAATACATTGAGTTATCACATAAAAGTCTACAGTAGTGAGCTTTTATGCTTACAAACTTGGCGATCTTATTAAAAGTCTAATGTGATTTACTTTATGTAATGAAAGAACAATAGAAAACTCAAAGCCATGGGGCTTTGAGATACCTAAAGTATGGCTAACTCTCTATCGGAACCTTAAGGTGGTCGTTCAAGTATTGTGTGTAATACAAAGGCATTACAACATTGTCTTGCTCTCACTTCTTGTTTCAACCTTTACTGTCAGATCTAAGGCTTGAATGATTTTAAACATGGTAGAGAGCGTGGCTTTATCTGGTCTAGTTTCAAAGTTAGAAATGGTAGCTTGCTTTATGCGACTCTCTTTGCCACTTCGAACTGAGTCCATTTATTTTTTGCGTATTAGCAATGAAGTACTGGCTAATTGTTGTGGGCTATAAATCACAAGTTGTCATTTCATATTATGAGGTTTGATCCCCATAGAGGATATTGGCCGTGCTATCCCAACAAAGGGATATATATAACTTTATACCTTGCAGGGGATAATCAAAGCCTTTGGCTTTAAAGAGGCATTGCAAGAAGGTGGATACCAGCCTTTATTCGTTCTGTGGCTAAGTTCTTCTGCGATTAGTGATTATCTGTGCGGGTAAGGTGATGGCTGTACGTAAGTAGATCAAATATGCCACACAAAAGTTAATTGGAAATACTGACTTTGAAACGTATGAGATGGTTCGAAACTAAAGTCATGGGAATCAAAAGCACTTTACACCGTGCGTCACCCTGTGAGTGAAAGGTAGCGCGTTTAGTACCGATAGCATAATTGATGACTATAAATGTCTCGTCCTAAAATACGTTGACAGTTTTTCTACTAAGCCAACAGCGTCAGCTGTTGGCTTTTTTCATGCACCTCATTTGGAGTTTTCATCCTGAGACTAAGGTGCGGCCTCATGTTGTTATAGGTACTTATAGACTCTTTTACTAGTTGTTTAAGCTCTCCGAGGTTTTTACACTTATCAAG
>NZ_JBGONI010000024.1:0-59228 GCF_041439035.1 Vibrio sp. 1F263
GGTTCACACATTGAGCGGTGAACAGCGCTTCATACGACCTCACGTCGCACGCCCCTTCCTGTGTTAGAGCTTTTCTTATTCATAGTCTGTTAGCGTTGATTTGCCATATTCTTGCTAATGTAGGCTGAAAAGGTTAATCCCAAAGTCATTTTCCGTAGAAGTCTTTTAAGTCTTTGGGTTCTGTGTAAAACAAAATAGTCGTGCTTACCTTTGAACGGTGATATCTATCTGTGAATATCGATATGGCGCCCAAGGTACACTCATGGCGTCATGCAAAGGTCGCCGCTTCTCGCCTTTGATCAGGCAAAGAAGCGACATACGCCGTTGTCAGCCCTGAGCAAATAGCCCGGGGTAGCAGGTTGGGCTGCTAACATTTGGCAGCCCGGCGCTCCTCCTCATGATGCTGCTTGTGAACCTCTGGGTTTAGAAGTTCTATGTTATCCAGATCTAACGCCTTGTCCGGATCGTCTGCCCGCCGGATTGTGTGATGAGCCTGCGCGTCGGCGGACAGCGGTTCACCGGAACGCTCGCAATGCGTCACGCCGTCCCGTGCTATTTTCTGTTTTTTAAGTGTTCTCTGGCCTTTTCTGATCTTCACCTCATTGACGCTTCGATCTCTTTCGGACTCCTGGTTATCCCGCACTTTTTCCAGGCACTGGGAGCAGTATCGCAGGTGCTCTCTTTTTTGGGCGTCGTAAGGTTTTTCGATTCGGTCATCGATTTCTTTTCTCAGGGCCGGGGTGCGAATGTACCACTCGCCGCCGGACTTGAATTTGTCTTTGTCGCGCTGTTCTGCCGTGAACTTTCTTGCGCCGACATCGTCTGTTTTCAGTAAAATTTTAGTCCCTCTGGCGTTGATCCCCGTTTTACCATCCGGGGTTCTGACGGAGTGGTTTCCAACCGTTTCCTTGACCTTTTTACCGTCTGTCGGACTTAAGGCTGCAGGGGGCTCGGGGAGATTCAATTCCTCTGGATTAAGCGGGATCACCATGAGCTCTTTTTTATCTGTTGTCATGATTATTCCCCTTTTTCCAGTTCAGCGGTAGCCTGGTCGCCGGATATGACCTCTTCTGTTTCGAAGTCATCCATGGGAATGTTTGCTTGCTCTAAGAGAGCTTTTAAGTTTTCAAATGCCAGCCTTGTTTTCTCATCCTGGTAAAGATCGGCTCTTAAGATATGGATAATTTTGTTTCGCCAGCGTGTTGCTTTGGTGCGGCCTGAAGGGGTGTAGAAGAGATCCAGGAAACCCAACTGCTCAGTCCTGTTGTCGCCGTCAATTTCGGTAAGGCAGTAAATCACTCGGGCTCGTTCGCTGGTAAACATTTGCTCTTCGCGGATGTGGTTCTCGTTTACCCACCCAACGACTTGGAGGAGCTCCTCGTCCGTTTTGGCCTCTATGGAGATAAAGGGCGGGAGATGTGCGAGCAGAGCCGTTGTGATGACATTGTGCGAGCCCGCCTGTTTCAGTGCTTCAATGGTGTGTATTGACAGTAAGTCGGGTTTCATATGCTGTTTTCCTTTTTTGGTTTAGCCTGACTGAATGCGTCATGGGATTTACTTTACAGCGCCTAATGAGGAAGTAAATTACACCATGATGCGTTCATATTTACGCCAAATGGCCTTATCAGGGAGGCTAAAGCTAGATTTTAGTATTATGATTCCCTTTGGCGTTATTTTTACCAATTCTTTCTGTTAATATGCCTACCTGTTTTTTGTGTTAGGGGTGGTGAGTATGTCTGATAGCGAAGTAAACAGTCCGTTTGATCCTGATGTGGCTGCTGATTTTTTTTCACTTCTTCGTGATAAATGGGGTGTAGATCACAAAAAGATTTCCAAGTCCTATACAAACGCGCACCAATTCGCCTGGGAACAAGTGCTGATCCTGGTTATTTACAGTAGGCAGTTCTGTTATAACGAGAGTTTTAACCCGTTTGCTTATGACGCTCAGGGTCGGATGCTTCTGATTCAGTTGGCCTATGAACTTTGCACGCCGCGCAATCATGGGAAAAATCAGCCAGCTGGCTTCGCTCTGGTGCA
Source organism: Vibrio sp. 1F263 (assembly GCF_041439035.1). Taxonomy (NCBI): domain Bacteria; kingdom Pseudomonadati; phylum Pseudomonadota; class Gammaproteobacteria; order Vibrionales; family Vibrionaceae; genus Vibrio; species Vibrio sp. 1F263. The sequence goes on from NZ_JBGONI010000024.1 coordinate 2,038, forward strand.
TTATGTGTTGAAACTACTTGATGACGGGGCAGGCATAGTTGAGGTCATTCAGGCTCTAAGTAAAGAAGATCAGGCGTCTCTGGTGTCGAATGAGGACACGAAGCAAGCGGACGAACAGGCTGCATCGGGGGAGTGTGTCGAAAAATCAGACTTTACTGCTCTGAAGCGTCAGCTGCTGTCTTGTATACAGTCACGGCATGTCACGTTTCAGCCTTATGGTTTAGGTGCGTTGGTTAATATACTGCCGTTTAAGCCGATGTATCGCCACGGGATGTTATATGCGGGCCTGGTAAGCCCTGTGGAGATGTTTCAGCCGCTGCTGGCCATTGAGGATATTTCCGAAGATGCCATCTTTTTCAGCAAATTCCTGCATGCATTAAACAGTTCTGTTTGCTCAAGGTTCACGATTTCTCATTCATTACATGATCCTGAAAAGCTAAAACGCCACCGTGAGATCACGGAGAGATGTAAGAAGGTTCGCACGCTTGAAGAGTTGAAATGTTTTTTGAGTGATTTTCCGGAAGTCATTGATCTCTCCTTTCAGTCCGATTTTAAGTCCATGCTGATGGAAGGATTGGCCCATGCGACAAACGGCGCCTTTGATATTGCCAGGCGCTGGGAGCCAGATCTGAAGGGAAAGTTTAGTCGGTCGGTATTTGCGAATGTTTGCGAAGAAGCAGGGAAATCTAATGGAAAGCTCTCTCTTGAGATAGATCTGATGAACTTGAAAACCATCCACGAAATTGGTTTTTTGGATGAGGTGGTGGATTCGCTTCGTGACAAACTCCTTGATAATCTCGGCTATGGAGTAAACAGGGGAAGGAACTGGCGGATAGCGATCCCTGCAGCCTCCTACGGCCTAGCGTTTGATGAGCTGAGTCTTTGGTATGAAGACATAAAGCGGGCCAAGGCAAGGTTATTTATCAAGCTTAGGGATGTACCCAGTTTAGTGGCGGCGGTGATCTATTCTGACTTTAAGTTCGAACAGGGGGCGTTTTGTTCGAATTTGTTCCTCAGTTCAGCTTTGTTGCCCGAAAAGTTGACTGCCAGCGAGGAAGCGATGTTTGTAACCTGCCTTATCCATTATTGCCTGTATAAGCCCTTGCCTTTCGAGATGTTTATTAACATGACACTCTTTGGTGATGAACTGAGCGGGCCGAAAATTTCTGCAGAAGACGATCTGAAGACCGCTCTTGAAAAAGTGAATGCTTATTTGGGTCAACAACAACAGATCAATTTCAAGGAGCGGTATTATTATTCCCCCGATAGCCTGTGGCCTAATAATACCTTGATGAAACAATGGCAGGATGTAAGTCGACTGAGCGCTGACGATGACAGCGGCATTCAAGGTGCCCAAGAGAGACTGAAAAAGACCCCTTCCTACCTTAAGCCAATAAGGCGAGATGGTAACCAAGGTGGCAAGGGAAGCCGAAGGATCCTTGATACTGAAGATTATATTTGTAAGCAACGCACAGCCGGAGCCAAGAGTCGGCACAAATACCCAATCGACATTGATTTCAGGCTCCCTTTGTGGGCGTCTGTGAAAGCTGAACCGGAAACAGCGGATCAATAAGATGCTGGTGTCAGCAGGCTGCTGCCGTGTAACCAGCTCGACGGCAGCCATTGAGCGAATTGTTGGACAAGAAATGACAGAAGAAAGAAGTTTTAATCTGATCGTGTAACTGTTGGTTAACCTCACATATTTGAAAAATGCTCCCAAGCTTCATCGTTTTAAGCTGAAGTAAAAAGCTACTCTTGTTGTGGCATAGTGAACTTGGCCACGAGGTTAGAGGTATTTTCAACGCCTCAGACAATCCGTGAAATACTAAGTTAGGAAAAATTGTAACTCGGAACTGTCCAATTCCGTGCTAGCAGAAGCCAGAATATTCCGTGATTGTTAAGTTCGATGAAGGGATAAAACCTTCAAATCAACCTAAGTATGTTTTGAAAATGTGATTAAAAAGGCTGAATCAATAAACTGATCAGCCTCTATCGATTTATTCCATTAAAGGTAGCGGCTTCTTAAATGATCTTTGAAGTATTGCGCATTCAAGGTTTCACCCGTTGCGCCTTTCACCAAATCATCGGTGCTCAGCAGGCTGCCCTTGCTCCAAATATTCGATTCTAACCAAGTGAAGATAGGTGATAGATCACCACTTTCAATCACAGAGTTCACATCCACCGTTTTCTTCATTGAAGCCATGAACTGAGCCGCGTACATCGCACCTAGTGTGTAAGAAGGGAAGTAACCGAATGCGCCGTCTGTCCAGTGGATGTCTTGCATACAGCCGTTAGTGAAGTTGCCTTGAGTGCTTAAACCAAGGTATGACTGCATCTTAGTGTTCCAAAGTTCAGGGACATCGGTGTGTTTGATTTTGCCGTTGATCAAGTCACGCTCAATCTCGTAGCGCAAGATAACGTGTGCAGGGTAGGTGAGCTCATCAGCATCCACACGGATGAAATCTTTCTTCACGCGAGTGTAGATCTTCTGGAAGTTCTCTTTTTCAAACTCTGAGCCAGAGAATTGCTGCCCCGCCAAGTTTGCTAAGTGTCCAATGAACGGGTCACTGCGGCCGACTTGCATCTCGAAGAACAGAGATTGAGATTCGTGGATACCCATAGAGCGCGCTTCGCCCGCCGGTTGGCCTGCTAGGTGTTTTGGTAAGCCTTGTTCGTAACGCGCGTGCCCTGTTTCATGCACTATACCCATTAAGCTTTGAACGAACTCCGCTTCGTCGTATCGGGTTGTGATACGCACGTCTGAAGGCACGCCGCCACAGAATGGGTGAACACTTTCATCCAATCGGCCGTGTTCAAAATCGAACTGAAGCAGCTTCATCACTTCTAAACCAAGCGCTTTCTGTTTCTCGGTCGAATAGATGCCAGATGGCGCATTAAATTGCTCGCTCGACTGCTTTTCGATCACTTCATCAATCAGGTTTGGCAGCCAAGTTTTAACGTCTGCAAACAAGGTATCAAGCGAAGCAGAGCTAGTACCCGGTTCATAGATATCCAGCATGGCATCATAAGGCGTTAGATTGGCTGCGTCTGCGCGAATCTGCGCTTCTTCACGAGATAGCTCAACCACTTCACGCCAGTTCTTTTCGAATCCAACCCAGTCGTTGTTACCACGTTGGCTGCGCCATGCATGTTCACATTTTGAACCTGCTAGAGATTTCGCTTCCACCAGTTTTTCTGGAAGTAGGTTAGCTTGTTGCCACTGGCGTTTAATTTCGCGCAGAGACGATTGTTGTTCGTTGTTCAGCGCTTCGTTTTCAGCGTCTGCAATCCAATCTCCAAGTTGTGGTTGCGTCATCAACCCGTGAATATGAACTGAAAGCTCGGCCATCGCTTCGCTACGTGCTTGGTTACCACCTGCAGGCATCATTGAAGCTTGGTCCCAACCACAAATCGAGGCTAGGTGTTGAAAGCGTGAACATTTTTGAGAGTGCTCGACTAGTTTTTTGAATGCGCTCATTTGACTACTCTTAATTTGGTTTCTGTAAATGATCCTTAGGACTGCGTCAGCGTTAAGGTTCATCTCTCATGTACTTTGATTAGGGCTCTACTTTTAAAAGACGCTGACCTTCGGAGTCGAAGATATAGCGAGAAAAGCATGAGGCGGTACGATGCCTTGAATTTACTATTTCTTAACAAATTAAACTGTTCTATTGTGCACAAAATCAGTGAGTTGTATAGCTGGTGGCAATTGTTGCTTGCGAATTGTTCAGATACACGGTATTGATGATAGATCGCTGAACAAGAATGACAATGATATGGATATTTTGAACTTTGAGGCATTTCTAATTGCCATCACTATTTTAACGCTAACGCCGGGTTTAGATACGGCATTGGTAATTCGCAACACGAGCCGTTCTGGCTTGGCTGACGGTTGTATGACGAGCTTTGGTATTTGTAGCGGCTTATATGTACACGCGTTTTTCTCTGCTGTGGGTATTTCTGCAATCCTCGCTCAATCAGCTGAACTTTTTCAAGCCGTTAAGATGGTGGGTGCGGTTTACCTGATCTGGCTTGGCTTAAGCAGTTTACGAGCTTTGATGAAAAACGGTGGCGGTTTGAAGGTGGGTGAACAAGCTCAGCAAGCATACAGTGCTAAGCGTTCTTTGCGTGAAGGCTTTTTATCTAATGTGCTGAACCCAAAAACGGCAGTTTTCTATTTGGCCTTTTTACCTCAGTTCGTCAACCCTGAAGGTTCGCCTTTATTGCAATCTATGTTGATGGCTTCGGTACACTTTATGATTGCGATGGTGTGGCAATGCGGTTTGGCAGGGGCACTTAACTCGGCTAAAAACTTGCTTAAGAATGCGAGCTTTATGAAGTGGATGGAAGGCGTGACGGGCATGGTGCTGGTGGGGCTGGGTGTGAAGCTTTTAATGGAAGAACCTAGCTAAGTCATAGTGACTTAGTTTATTGGAATCTAAATCACTGGCACATAGCCATTAGTTTTATAATAAAACGCCCGCACATTATTGCGGGCGTTTTTGATCGCTCAATTCTTATTATGCTTTAACTGCTTCGCAATCCTTTGAGGAAGTTAACGGTTTGAAGAATAGCTTGGTTTCTTCGATAACAACATGGCGCAGTAAGATAAGCCCAATTAGGTTCGGAATTGCCATTAGGCCGTTCACGATATCCGCCATTATCCAGATCATGTCGAGCTTTAAGAATGCACCAGAAGCAACCAAGGCGATGAAGATAATCTTGTAAGGCAATACTGCTTTGGTACCCAGCAAGAAAACAACACAGCGCTCACCGTAGTAGTTCCAACCTAAAATTGTTGTAAACGCAAAGAAGATTAAGCCAACAGAAACCAACATAGGGCCAAGGGTGTCTGCATTCAAACCAACAGCGAACGCGTGAGTGGTCATCGCAGCGCCAGAAAGGTCCGTCTGCCAAGCGCCTGTTAAGATAAGTGCCAGACCTGTCATCGTACAGATGATGATGGTATCGAAGAAGGTGCCTGTCATAGAGACAAGTCCTTGCTTCACACATGAGTCTGTTTTAGCCGCTGCTGCAGCCATTGGTGCGCTACCTAGGCCAGATTCGTTCGAGAACACGCCACGAGCGATACCTGATTGGATAGCAAGCATGATGCTCGCACCAAAGAAACCACCAGTTGCTGCTGTGTTGGTAAACGCAGAAGTCACAACAAGGGTAATGGCATTCAGTAGTTGGTCTGCATTTGAAATCAGAACGCTTAAACACGCGACGACGTACATCACCGCCATCGTAGGAACGACTTTCCCTGCTACTTTAGCGATAGATTGAATACCACCAAGGGTTACAACCGCCACTAGTATCGTGAGGACAACCGCTGACATTTCACGTGAAGCGCCAAATGAGATTTGAGTTGCGTCTAAGATAGCGTTTACTTGTGGGAAGGTACCGATACCGAAGCAAGCAACACCGAGCGCGAAGACAGCGAACATGACAGCTAAGATTCGAGAGCCCACACCGTATTGCAGGTAGTACATTGGGCCGCCAACCATTTCGCCATTGCTATCGGTTCTACGGTATTTAACAGCAAGTAGACATTCTGCGTATTTGGTCGCCATACCAAATACAGCGGCAAGCCACATCCAGAATAGGGCGCCAGGGCCACCAATCTTGATTGCGGTCGCTACGCCTACAATATTGCCTGTACCAATCGTTGCGGAAAGCGCTGTACACAAAGCGGCGAAGCTTGATACGTCACCCGTACCGGATTTGTCTTTGCTGAACACCATTTTTAGCGCGGTTGGGAGGTGTCTAAACTGGAGTAAGCCTAAGCGAAAAGTAAAATAGATACCTGTACCCACTAGCAGAATAAGTAGTGGTGGTCCCCAAACGAATTGGTTGATGGTTTGTAGTGTAGCTTGTAGGTGGTTCATAGATTCCCCTTAATAAATATAAAATTTAAGGAGAAGAGGGAAGGCAGTGCAGATCACAGGGATCGGGAGCACTACTTAATACATACGGATTTCTAGATAGAATTCTTTTGTTAATTAAGGCTGTTGCTTTCCACTCCTCTGTCCTTTTGCCTGAGAGTTTCACTTAGCGAATCACTTATAGATAAGTAACGGGCACTAAGCTTGCTCCTTCGGCGACCGCTTGCTACAAAAAAAGTAGTACGGTTCTCTCCAGAGGTTCCTCCAACGACAGTCCTCACTTTTCTGGATTTCTCCAGCATAAAGCACCTGAAAGATTTACTTCTTCGGCGGGTTTATCTAACTAAATGTTAATATTTAGTTAAAAACCACTCTCCTGCAGTCTTCATCGGAACAATTACCTAAATAATTAGGTAATCTGTAGGCGTATCCTAGATCATATAAAATGTGATGTCAGCTACAAAATATCTGTTTGCTCAAATGTTGTTCAACTAAATGATCAAACAACGAGTCTCTGACGTAACTTGCTTATTTAAATGGTATAAAATAGAGAAACAAGGAGGAGTTATGACTCGATTAATAGCGATTGTTTTTTTATTGGCTTTGGCATTTGTGCTGTTTCGTTACCGGACAAACGAAAAACTGCAAAAATGGGTAGTGATAGTTATCGTTAGCAGCTTCCTTTTGTATACTGCCAGCCTGATGATTTCGGAGTTAACTCGTTAAGTCTGTCTGTAAGCAGATAGGATAAACGTGTTAGCAAAGCTCAAGTGCTTCTGGCTTGGGCAATAGGTTTAACTGAGCTTAAAGTATCAGTATCAGTATCAGTATCAGTATCAGTATCAGTATCAGTGACCGTGTAACGTTAAACAAATTTTTGGGAGTACCCGCTAGTGAACCAGCAATCTGGACAAGGCGAACAAGATGAAGTGGTTGTTATTGAGGAACGCGATAAACGTAGTCAGCTCTATATCGGCATTGCTGCGGTTATCGGTTTGGCGTTAGGCGGCTTAATCGGATCTACAGTCACGGCTTCGAAGTGGGAATCCACTTATCAGGTACTAGAAACTCGTTATCAAGAACTGCGTGATAGTAAAACTCAGTTGGTGACATCAGTTGAAGAGAAAGTGGCAAAAGTTGATACCGAAATTGATGCGAAAGTAGAAGCTGCTCTAGTGAAACAGGCAGAAGAGCATCAAAAAGAACTCCAAGATTTAGCGAAACAATCTGCAGTTTTAGAGAAAGCAAACTACTCGTTAGAGCAGCAGTTAAACGAACAGAAGCAAACGTTAGAACAAACTCAACAAAATAATCAAAAGTTGAGCCGTCAAGCTGATATGCAGTCGACCCTTTTTGAACGTTCGCGTGAGCTTTTCCGCAAAGAATTACAGATATCTCAAGAGCTTGAAAAACTCGAGAAAGAAAGAGATGACATCGAACAGAATCTTGGTTCTTTGAAGAAAGCGTGTGATGTTTTCTTAGATGGTACGTCATGGGATACAAAATCTGACGCCTGTGAGAAACAGGATAATGCCAATTCCCGCTTAAGTGACATCAGACAAATGATTGAAGTTCACACCATGGATATCAAGCAGATCAAGACTCTCACTGAAGAGATGGGTCTATAAGCTGAGCGCTTAATATAGCCATATCACGACTACTTGCAGTAAGAATTTGAACGCCCACATCGCACACGTGATGTGGGCGTTTTGCGTTCTCACCCCCTAAATGGCTAAGATGCGCTTTACATTGTTATTTCTGAAATTAGTGATTAGATACGTAAAATTGATCTTGATATGTGCTTTGTTGGGTAGTTGGTGACTTTGCACGCATATTTACACGCCAGAAAATTAGCATAATTGTTATGTTCTAGGATGAATATGTGGTTTGTTGCCACTCGGTGATTAGACTATCTCAAAGGACAAAGGACAAAGGACAAAGGACAAAGGACAAAGCGATGCCTGAATATTTGTGCGAGACTTGTACCGTAGCTTATTGCTTTGATGATTGTAATTCGGCATTGGCGCAACGAGAAATGATTGAAGTAGAAGAAGTCTTGGATCGTAAACAAGTAAGCCAAGATCCTGAACGGCGGCTTAAACAAGAAAATTCAGACATAAAAAATCCCTACAAGCACAGCCTGTAGGGATTTTGTACGTTGCAATACTGTTCTCGCTTTCTCAAGCAAAGGGTCTTACAAAAATTTTTAGAACAGTGTTATTCGACAATAAATTATTGACGAGTCACTATTTTTCGTAAGTTTTGATTTCGCCAGATTTAACTCGAGCAACAAATGATTGCAGTTCTTTCTTCACAACAGGCATTAGGAAGTACAGGCCTAGAATGTTGAAGATAGACATCGCAAAGATAGCTGCGTCAGAGAAGTCGATTACCGCGCCAAACTGAATCGTCGCACCGATAACAACAAACACACAAAACATCACTTTAAAAATCAGTTCCGTTGTTTTGCCTTCACCAAATAGGTAAGTCCACGCTTTAAGACCGTAGTACGACCAAGAGATCATGGTAGAAAACGCGAACATGATTACCGCTAGAGCGAGTGTGTATTTGAACACTTCTGCCGTTTCAGTAAACGATGCAGCAGTAAGCGTTACACCCGTTAAGCCAGAACCATCGAATGGACCTGTATTTAGACCAGCGATAGTGATAACCAAGGCTGTCATTGTACAAATGATGACTGTATCAACGAACGGTTCTAATAGTGATACTAGACCTTCAGTGATTGGCTCTTTTGTTTTAACCGCTGAGTGAGCGATAGCTGCTGAACCTACACCTGCTTCGTTTGAGAACGTTGCACGTTTTAGACCTTGGATTAAGGCACCAATGAATCCACCAACCACACCTTCGCCAGTAAACGCACCTGTAAAGATTGCACTGAACGCAGGACCCACTTGATCAAGATTAGAACCGATAACAATCAGAGCCATACCGATATACAGAGCAGCCATCCAAGGAACAACTTTTTCCGTTACCGATGCGATAGAAGGCATACCACCAACAATCACAGAGAAAACTAAAGCGGCGAGTACAAGGCCTGTGATGACACCGTATTCACTTGGTACATCGAATGCGTAAGTTAACATGGCATGTGCTTGGTTAGCTTGGAACATGTTACCGCCGCCCAATGCGCCTAAAATACACATTAATGCAAAACCAATAGCAAGGGCTTTACCTAGTCCACCCAACCCTCTTTCACCAAGACCTTGGCTTAGGTAGTACATGGGACCACCGGAAACGACACCTGAAGGTAGGATAGTTCGGTATTTCACACCTAAGGTACACTCACAGAACTTAGACGCCATACCCAGAAGACCACACAAGATCATCCAGAATGTTGCACCAGGACCACCAATTGCGAGTGCAGCACCCACACCGGCAATATTACCAAGCCCAACAGTTCCAGAAAGCGCGGTTGTTAACGCTTGAAAGTGAGAAACTTCCCCTTCGTGTTTGGAGTTAGGGTCTGTGTACTTACCTTTAATAATGTCTATGGCCATCCCGACACGTTTAAATTGAACAAAGCCAAAGTAAACAGTAAAGATGATCGCAGCGAGCAGTAACCAGCCAACAATAATTGGGAAGTTTGCTTCACCTACCGGTACGCTTTTAAATATCAGTCCAACGAACCAACCTGTATATTCGTTGAAAAAACCATCAACACTTTGACTTAAGTTACTGATAGCTTGATTAAATGATCCTTCTTCTGCAAATGCACTGGAACTAAATAATAATATAAACCCAAAAAATAATTCACGTATGTTTTTCATGGTTTTCCCTGTCTTTTTATTAAATTATGTTTGTTGCTGTTGTGTTTTTTCTATTTGATTTTTTACATTTCAGCGACTTATTTATTGCAATTCGACGGCAACATAAACGGCTGTAGCTAGGTCGAAAAATGAAATAAATATGAGTACTGATCTTGCTTTATATGGATATCCTTTTGGTATGTGCACCAATTAGACTATGGCATTCGGCCTGCCAAGCCCTACTGATAATCCTATACACAAAAAAAATACCATCAAAGATTTTTTTACAATAAATTTACAATTGTTCGGGTTTTGTCATTGTTTGGGAATAAGCAGGAATTTTTTAGGTTGGAAAAGGCATATGCAGTAGCTGTTATAGCATGAACTAAGGTGAATGATAGTGGAGGTGCATAGGGAAGTCGGCGAGTTTTAATGTTCAATATGTTTTGGGGAGGTGTTTAAACAATTGATAGCTGAAGATGTAATCAAGCTAAAAGACATTAAAAAAGCCCTTTATCAGAGCTTTGTTAATGGTTTCAATGAGCGTGAGGTTTAGTGCCTGACGAATAGAGACTAGAGTTAAACAGAGCCAATGATACGTTTACTCGATTTGTGGTAAAGCTTAAGTGCGAGTAACGAGCCCCATAGAGCGACTTGTATCCATAGCAATGTCCATTGAGACGCTACCTCTTGCCAAGATGCCCCCATCTGATTGAGCGCTAAAAAACCTTGGATAGCGGGTGTGCTTGGGAATAACTGTGACAGCAGTACTAACCATTCAGGCATCATTTCAACAGGCCAGATAAAACCTGAAGAGAAGATCAGCGGCATTGAACTGATTAACACCACAACCGTGACTAACTCTCTTCTTGGCACTAGCTCACCAATAAAAATCCCGATCAAACAACTGGCCAATAAGAAGGGCAGCAGTAAGGTCAAAATGTTTGTTATGGAGGCAAGTAGGTTAATGCCATACATCGAAAAGCTTGCGCCGAAGTAATACATCGACAACAGGTAATAAATGCCAACTAAGGTACAACAGCGAGCAAGTATCAGTTTCGCTGGAGAGGTCTTACTCCAATAGCCAAACGTCGATTGAGCGTTTTGGGTCGCGCCAACTAAACCAGAAGCCATGGCTAAGGTTTGTTGCAGGATCAACACAAAGACGGCTGGAACCACGTAATCAATGTAGCCCATGCTACTATTGAAGGTTGGTTTTAGGTTCAAGCTGAATGCACTGTAGCCTTTGGCTGCCGATTCTAAAGGTACTCCTTCTACTAACAAGTGGCTGACCTTAACTTGAGCAGCTAACGTGCCGCCAGCCTTGGCAAGCCCTTCAACAATGGTTCCGTAGACCAAGAAGTAAGATGCATCACCGGCGTAAGAAAGCGTCGGGCTCTTACCTAGGAGCAAGTCTTTATAGAAGTTCTTTGGGATGACGAGGAACCCACCAATCTCTTGATTAAGAACAGCTTGCTTAGCATCGGCGATGGTGGAGTCGCGGCGTACCAAGTCAATTTGAGACGTGGCATCTACCATTCTTTCTAACTGGTAGCTGCTTTGGCTCTTATCCAAATTCACAACGGAAGCTTTAAGTTGTTGAGGAACTTGATTTGCGTAAGGCAGCGGATACAAGAATGAATAGAAGACCACACCACCAAATACCGTTAGAAGTACAACAGGGTTGCGCAGTACCGCTAACAGTTCTTGCTTGAGCAGTTGAGTAAAGCTCATCGTTTTACTCCTTGTTGTGCTGATGCATCTGGCTGTGCTGACGATGTTGCTTTTGATGATATAGCCAAGTGTTTCTTAATTAATAACATCACCACGAAAGCAGGAACTGCATACCACAACATCGAGGAGAGGCTGATTAGCGATTGTGCCGCGGTCACGCCATAACTGGATTGTGCTGTTTGTATTTCGATGTAGTGACTCACGGGCAATAAGCTTCTCCAAATTTGAGCTGCCGTGTTCATGTCGGTGACTGGAAAAGTAATGCCCATGAACGCAAAGCTTGGCGCTGTAAAGGCGCCAGCGAAACTCATCGCCCTTGCTGGATCAAGCGTTAAGAAGAAAAACAAACAACCCATGATGATACAACTGATGACGGTAAGCAGTTGGGCGACGGTCAGTGCCACAAAACTGCCGTTAAACGGCCAGTCTAAGAGGACATAGAACCAAAAGCTAAACGCGATACCAAACATCAAAAACAAGACAAGGTAGGGCGTTAGTGTTGATGTTAGTGATTTCATCGGGGCGTTGGATAACCAAGCATGAAGACCACGAGCTCTAACGTTCGCCGTCAAAACCAATATCGTGCCCACCACAATCATGATCTGCCATAGAGCCGGAATAACCGCAGACACTAAGAACTGAGCATAGCTGGTGTTCTTGTTAAACAGTGGCGTAATCTGGCTTTGTACCGTTACCGCTTGCCCCAATGCCGATTGTACCGTGGTATCACCGTGTGAAAGCTGTTTAACCACTTCGAGTTGCGCGTTGAATGTTCCTTGAGCCTGCAACAGAGCCGAGTTCACCAGTTTGCCAATCAAGATAAATTGACTGTTATAGAAAACGGACACTTGCGGGTTCAAGCCTAGGAAAAGGTCTCGGTCAAAGTGTCTTGGTATCACGACATAACCATAGATATCGCGTTCAATCATCGCTTTAGCCGCTTCACTCGCCGAGCTGTATTTCTGAGTCACTTGCAGCGTTGGTGAAGCATCAACAAGGCGCGTGAACTGTTGCGAGATTTGACTGTGTTCAAGGTCGACAACCGCAACCGGTAAGTCGCGAGCGATCCCTTGTGAAAAAATCAGCCAGATACTGGCAGCAAGAAGCAACGGAATCCAAGTTAGGCAAGACAACAGCCATTTGTCTTTGCGGACAATCGCCCACTGCCTAAGCAATGTATTTTTCACTTGACGGTGCTCCGGTGATTGCGTGCCTCTAGATTGCGAGGCTGTAGATCGAGAGCTTATAGAGCGAAAGTTAGCAGACATACGTCACCTAAAGCTCAACCACTAGGCTCATGCCCATACGCAGTGTTTCGTTGGTATCGACAGGGTGCGCTTCTACTTCAAAAGTGCGTAAGTCGAAGCCTTGTGCTGCGTCTGTTGAACGCCAAGTCGCGAAATCACCCATTACGGCAATGTGAGTCACTTGGAAAGTTAATGATCTATCCAGAGCTGGAAGGTAAGCTTCAAATTGGCTGCCTTTCTCAAAATGTTTCAACATATCTTCACGCACATTGAGCACCGCCCATGCATCTTTAGTGTCAATCACGGTCACAACAGGGAAACCTTGAGGAGCTAACTCACCGCTACTTAATAGTACTTGAGCCACTTCACCACTAAACCAGCTGTGGATCTGTGTGTCTTTTGCGTAAGCTTCAACTTCCGCTACTGCGCCAGCTGCCATTAACGCTTTTTGAGCGGCTGCCACTTTGGTTTCGTCACGAGCACCTTCTTGTGCTAATTGATACATTTGGAACGCAGCGCTTTCAGTGTACTTCGCCGCTTGCCACTGTGTTTTGGCTTCATCACGTTTTTGCTCGGCAACCACGCCATCGTTATAAAGGTTGTTTACACGTTGGTAAGTTTTATCCATGAGATCGGCAGCTGCTTTGGCTTTCAACCATTGGTCTTTAGCGGCTTGGATTTGCTGAGTACGCGCGCCATTCTCTGCTTGTTTTGCTAATGCACCAGCGGCTTTTTGACCGGCTTTTGCTTGCTCTAATTTAGCGTCAATTTCTGGGCTAAGTAGGGAGAAGATCAATTCGCCTTTTTCAACCGAATCGCCTTTACGCACGAATATTTCATCAATTCTGCCGGGTACTTTCGATGAGATGCTGTATTGCTGCGCATCTATTTGACCTTGAAGCTTAACAGGCTGTGGTTGGTACGCTTGGTAAAAGCCGTATCCAACCCAGCCAATAATGCCGATACCAACCAGAGAGAGAATAAATGGCTTAATAGGTTTCATGAATTATCCTTTTGACTGGCTAGCGGTGTCTGCTTTTGAATCGAAGTCAGACGGGACAGAAGACGTTAAGTAACTTGAATAAGCATTCATTTCACTGGTGAGTGCTAACAGCTTATTAAGAGAAATTAGGTATTTGAATCGAGCAGCAGATTGCTGTGTTTTAATGCTTGCAAGATAAAGCTCAGCATCAACCACTTCTAACGAATTGGATAACCCTTGAGTGAAGGCTTTTTTACGAAGTGAAAGGTTTTCTTGAGCTAAAGACAGACTTGAGTTGAGGCCTTGAACTTCTTCAATTGCTTGGTTCGCTTCAAGATAGGTCTTTTGTACCAAAACGGTTAAGTCTTGCTTGGCTTGCGACTTAAGAAACTGGACTTGAGACACGGCGCTATGAGCGGCAGCGACTTTGTCGGAACGACCTGACGTGTCAAGTAGCGGTACATTCACACCAATACCGACTAACCAATCGGGTTTCATTTCACTGGCTAGCGAGTCATCTTCGTACAGGCTGTAATCACCGTAAAGGTAAACTTCTGGGTAGTATTTGCCTTTTTCAGCCTTGATCAAGCTACTCGCTTGTTTCTCTTTTGCTTCAAGGATTTTAAGGCCTGGGTAGGTCATGAGGGTTTGATCAACAAATACGTCCATATGAGGCAGGTTTTTGTTGATAAAGAGTTGTTCTGAAGGTTCGACACTTTGGCTCTGACCAAGGATCTGAGTCAGTGCTAATTGAGCAATTTTGAGGTCGTTCTGCGCTTTGGTTCGTTCAACAACGGCTTTATCCAAAGAAGCATCCGCCTGCAGACGTTCTACTCGAGCAATTTGTCCTTGCTGTTCAAGCTTGATGGCGAAATCACGATGCTGAGTTAAGCCAGCTTCAACGGCTTGACGTGTTCTCACGACGTCTTCCGCTAAGATCACCGAGAAGTAATATTTACTTAAGTCTTCGTAGCGAGCCTGTTTCTCCATCAGCAGTTGGCTTTGCGCTTCTTCGCTTTTACCTTCGGCAGCAGTTTGCGCAGCGGTAATTCGTCCGCCAGTAAAGATAGGCCAAATAGCACGGATGGAAGAGCTGAAGATGTCTTGCTCTGTTATGGTCGAGGTAACGCCACCCAATTTAGCTAATAAGGGTGCAAATGCTGGATCTACGCCGCTTAAGCTATCGCCGAACTGTTTACCATTGATAGTCACATCATTATCAAGGTGCGTGTAGTTAGCTCCCAAGGTGATCGAGGGTAGATTAAGGCTACTTGTTGAGTTCTGAAGGTGTTGATAACGCTCAACGTTGGCTTGTTGAGCCGCAAGTGAGTTGTTGTTCTCTTGCAATATTTGCCACGCTTCAGAAAAAGTGAGCGGGGCAGAGAAAACTGGCGAAGCAAATGTGCCGAGAAGCATACTGGCGAGCGCAAGGTGTCGGAATTTTGGTTTGGTCATCTGCATTAAATACCATTTAGAGTATTAGCTCTAATGCTAACAGGGTGATAGTCATTTGTCTTGAGATGATTGTCTCACATGATTAGAAACCCTCATAACTCGTTAAGTTAACGTAATAAAGTACGTGACGTGGGCAACAAAGATCACTGAAACGAAAAGAGCACGACAAAGCGTGCTCTTTAAGTTCAGTATAGAAGTGTTCTTACAAAATGAAGTGGCTTATTTAAAGCTAGGACAATGGTGATCGGCGCGCCACACCAATTGTCTTGAACCTTGCATTGTTTGTAATAAATCTCTACCTGACATTTGCGGGAACGCTAACAATACCTTGAGATCAAGAGGAGAGGTTCCGTCTTTCTCATAGGCTCTTACATGAGTAAAAGTCGATTGTAAGTGTTTGAACAGCATAGTCTTAGTAAGACAAATTCCAAAGTTATCGCGTTTCATTGCCTGGTTTCCTTTTCAACAATGTTTATACGTTATGTTTTTTATCCTGTTTCTATTGGACGTTGCCACTGATCGATACTTCCTGCTCATCAATGTTTTATTATTGGGTGCTGATTTATCAGTCACCTCTGAGTTGTCTACTGGCCTGTCGCGTAAATAGAGATGTATGAATGAGGTTAGGTAGGTAACCTGTTTGTTCAACAATCGTAACGACGAGCGTGCAACTTTTAGTTATAGATACGTCCAGTGAGCGAAGGGTTGTTGCCTTTTTGTTAATCTAAATTTCGATTTAAAGCGCGGTCTGAAAATGAGGACTTATGGCTTGGCAACAACGAACTCCTTCATATGCAACTATTATAATTGTATTTATTTTAAACAACCTAAAAAACACCTAAAAGCTTAGTGATCTAGCTCAATATTTATTCGTTTATTTTGCTTTTTAAGCTAATCCGTTCTAAAAATGAACGATTAATCGAAATGAATAACGTAAAGGATTATCAATTAACAATCTGCTCAATTATTTAGTTGAGTAACAGTCACAAATTCGCATAGCTAGAAAGGTCATGCGGTTAACTTAGTGTTAACATTATTCGTCTAACACTAGGGACGGTGGAATATGAAATGGAGCAGTATCAGTTTCCGTAAAAGGTTACTGATTATCATGACGGTCACTGGCCTTGTTGAGCTTTTGATACTCTCAGCTGCTGGTTTTTACTACATCAAACAATCTCAAGAACAAGAGATGGGTTTGAAAGCGTTAGGTGTTGCTGAATTTCTATCTGAATCGCCACTGGTCACCAGCATTATTCAAGAAAATGGAACGTTGGATCCTAACGGCGTTCCCTACGTTCTGTCTGAAGAAACCCAAGTTAAATTTCGAAACCTTACCCAACTCATTGGTGCGGCGTTTATCGTTGTGGGAGATGATAAAGGTATCCGCCTGATTCACCCTTATGATGACAGGCTCGGTAAACCAATGCGTGGTGGCGATAACCAAAAAGCGTTGATATTGGGCGAGTCTTATGTGTCGACGGCTAAAGGTTCACTTGGCTTCTCTGTCCGTGGTAAATCTGCGGTAAAAGACCCCCAAGGTGCCGTTATTGGGGTAGTGTCGGTGGGTTATCTATTGGATTCTTTGCAAGATCGAATCGAACCTTACTTAGCCTTTTTGATTGTGATGGCGTTGCTGGTGGTTGCCGTCAATGCGGTGATTTCAAGCTATGTGTCTCGCCGTTTTCAGCGCGCTATTTTAGGCTTTGAGCCAGAAGAAATTGGCCGCTTATATGTAGAACTTGATGTGACTATGAGTACCGTGAAAGAAGGTATTTTGAGCATTGATAAGAACGGCATTTTGCGCTCAATAAACAAAAGCGCGTGCGATATTTTGTCCATAGACCGAGATAAAGCACTCAATCAGCAACGTCTATCAGATGTATTAGCGGGCAGTGACTTAGAACAGCTGTTATCGACTGGCGATACCGATCACGATGTTGAGCTGTACCTGAACAATAAGCGAATCATTGCTAATCGCAGCCCAATTATAGTGGCTGGTGAGGTGGTTGGGGCGGTATCCAGCTTCCGATTGCGAGATGAAATCAACGATTTAACAGACCAGCTCTCACAAACCAAAGAGTATGCTGATCTACTGCGTTCGCAAACCCATGAGCATCAAAATAAGCTAAACACCATTAGTGGCTTGATTCAAATGGGCGAGCTGGACTCTGTTCAACAATTGATTGGTCAAGAAACCGCTCATTACCAGAGCTTAATTGAGTTCTTAAGAGAGACGGTGAAAGATCCATTGATTGCAGGCATGCTTTTAGGCAAAACAGAGCGAGCTCGAGAGATTGGTTTGGAGCTTAAAGTTGAAGAGGGATCAAGGCTTGAGGCATTACCCGCTTGGTTAAACGCAGAGGATGTCGTGACGATTCTTGGCAACCTGATTGATAACGCGTTTGATGCCACCATGATGACAATTAAACAAGAAGGGCCAATAGCACCAGCTCGTCGCGTAATCGATGTGTCGATCAGTGATTTTGGCAATGAAATCATAGTGGAAGTCGAAGACAAGGGCTGTGGTTTGCCGAAAGACTTGGCGACCAAAGCACTCACCGAAAAAGGCGTATCGAGCAAAGCGAAGCAGAACCGAGGTGTTGGTTTGTATCTCATTAAGCAACTTTCAGATCGTTATCAAGGGCAATTAGAAATGGTTGATAACCCTGATTTTGGGTCACGCATGACGGTGTATTTACCGAAAGAAGAACAACAATAATAATTGAGCACGGAGCGATCGAGTAAAGATCGTAGTGACGGAAAAAGCATGGTTAAAGGAAGAACATAAATGAACGCAATCACGAGAGTCATGGTCATTGAAGATGATATTGCGATTGCAGAGCTTCACCATCGTTATTTA
This sequence comes from Vibrio sp. 1F263, assembly GCF_041439035.1. Lineage (NCBI taxonomy): Bacteria > Pseudomonadati > Pseudomonadota > Gammaproteobacteria > Vibrionales > Vibrionaceae > Vibrio > Vibrio sp. 1F263. Next base: position 19,971 of record NZ_JBGONI010000024.1, read on the forward strand.
GAACAGATGGGAGGCTTTGATGTGGTCGGGATTGCGACCACACAGTCTGAAGCATTAATGCAATTGGACATCTTAAAGCCTAATTTGGTTTTATTGGATGTGTATCTACCGGACGGATGCGGACTTGATATTTTGAACCACGTTCGTGGCAGTAATCAGGGCTGTGATGTGATTTTGATTACCGCCGCTCGAGATGTCGACACACTGCAACAGGCGATGCGTGGTGGAGTCGTCGACTACTTACTGAAACCTGTGATGTTTCCTCGTTTGGAAGCGGCACTGAAAAAGTACCAATCGCAACAACAAGAATTTGAAAGTGTGTCTGATTTGAACCAAGGCTTGGTCGACAAGATGCTGCAAGCCAATGCCAAGGCAGACTCTCGAAAGGTTTCTACGTTACCTAAAGGGATCGATGGTGTAACGCTTGATAAAATTAGAGCTATTTTCCAACAAGCCGACATTGCTGATATTACAGCTGATGAGGCAGGTGAACGTATTGGAGCTAGTCGAACCACCGCTCGACGCTATTTGGAATTCCTTATCACGACTGGCGAGTTAGTGGCTGACTTAAATTACGGGTCAGTAGGTCGCCCAGAACGCTGCTACAACAAAGCTAGAAGATAGATTTAGCGACAACAAGTCACAAAGATAAACGCGATGCTATCAAATAAATATAAAGCCAGTTGAGTAAGCTGGTTTTGGTTTTTTCTCCCTTTCTTATTGTTCACTCCACCGACCAGATACCGTTCTTTCTTGACTACAATGTTTGAGAATGCCGATTTGCTTCTTCTTCCGGATAGAACAGCTGAATTATCGATTATAATTTGTTCGAAATCAGTCAATATTTAATCGATTGCTTTCACAGTGGTTGATGTAAATCAAATACTCATAGACAATACTGTCCCGAATAGAGGTGATAGCTTTCACCCTCGTTTACCAAACGCATTCTCAAGTGTAATAGGCACTCGCTATTGATGTAATAGCCAAGACCTATTATCTATTTTCGTATGTCGCTGATACCTTTGGCGAATACTAAAAACCTTGTTTTTATAGGAAAGATGATGGTAATACCTGAAAACAGCAGCATCGTTATTTTTGGTGCGTCGGGAGATCTAACTTACCGCAAGTTAATTCCTGCTTTGTACCACCTGTATGCTAGCAATCAACTTCCAGAATCCTTTGCGATTCTTGGAGTGAGCCGTACTGAGTACAGCGACGAGTCTTACCGTGAGAAGCTGAAGAAGTCTCTTCAGGAAATGGAAAAAACTGAGCCAGAGACGCTGAATGCATTTATTGAACATCTGCATTATCAAGCGATCAACACTTCAGATGTAGACGATTACGCCCGTCTAGCACAACGTCTGGATAAGCTTGAGCAAGACTACCAATTCGAAAACCATAACACATTGTTCTACTTGGCAACCCCGCCAAGCCTTTACGGTGTGATTCCAGCAAACCTTGCTGCACATGGCCTAAACGATGAGAAGAACGGCTGGCGTCGTCTGATTATTGAGAAGCCATTTGGTTACGATTTAGCATCAGCTCAAGCGCTGGATGAAGAGATCCATCATCACTTCCAAGAACACCAGATCTACCGTATCGACCATTACCTTGGTAAAGAAACGGTACAAAACCTTCTAGTGCTTCGTTTCTCAAACGCGATGTTTGAACCTCTGTGGAACCGTAACTTCATTGAATACGTTGAAATCACAGGTGCTGAGTTCCTTGGCGTTGAAGAACGTGGCGGATACTACGATGGTTCTGGCGCAGTTCGTGACATGTTCCAAAACCACCTGCTACAAGTGCTAGCAATGGTTGGTATGGAGCCACCTGCTCAAATCAATGCAGATTCTATTCGTGATGAAGTGGTTAAAGTACTGCAGTGTCTGAAACCATTAGAAGAAGATGATTTGCGTAAAGACTTAGTGTTAGGTCAGTACACAGCATCAGATGTTCGTGGTCAGCACTTACTAGGTTACCGTGAAGAGCATGGTGTCGCAGACGACTCTCGTACTGAAACGTACATTGGTCTTAAAGCACACATCAATAACTGGCGCTGGAATGGTGTTCCTTTCTACGTACGTACGGGTAAACGCTTACCAACACGTGTGACTGAAATTGTGATTCATTTTAAGAACACACCACACCCAGTGTTTGGTCAAGATGCACCAGAGAACAAACTGATTATCCGTATCCAACCGGATGAAGGTATTCAGATGAGCTTTGGTTTGAAAGAGCCAGGTGCAGGCTTCAAAGCAAAAGAAGTGAAAATGAACTTCTCTTACTCTGATCTGCCTGAGACTCAGATGCTAACGGCTTATGAGCGTCTTCTTCTTGACGCACTGAACGGTGATGCGACTCTGTTTGCACGTACCGATGCAGTAGAAGCATGTTGGAAGTACGTTCAACCGATCTTAGATTTCAAGCAAGACCCTCAAGCACTGTTTGGCTATGCTTGTGGTACTTGGGGCCCACAAGAAGCCGATGAGCTTCTGCAGCGTGATGGCCGCGCATGGCGTTTCCCATGCAAAAACTTAACAGACACGGATTACTGCGAACTATGATCAATCACAAGATCTTTGCAACGCCTGAATTAGTCGTTGAAAACCTAGCAAACGAAATGAAAGCTTACAGCGAGCAGGGTAAACCTGTTCACATTTCACTGTCGGGTGGCAGCACGCCAAAAATGCTTTTTAAGCTTTTAGCTCAAGCGCCATACGCAGAAGGCATTCAATGGAATAACCTTCATTTCTGGTGGGGCGACGAACGTTGCGTGGCACCTGATGATGCTGAAAGTAATTTCGGTGAAGCAAACGCATTGCTGTTTACACAAGTAAACCTTCCTGCTGAAAACATCCACCGCATCCGTGGTGAAGATGAGCCAAAAGCAGAAGCAGAGCGTTTCGCGAAAGAAATGGCAGACGTGATTCCAACAGAAAACGGCACGCCTGTTTTCGATTGGATCCTGCTAGGTGTTGGCGCAGACGGCCACACAGCTTCACTATTCCCGGGTGTAACTGACTACCAAGATGAGAACCTATCTGTATTAGCTTCTCACCCAGAGTCAGGCCAGATCCGTGTTTCTAAAACAGCGAAAGTTTTAGAAGCAGCAAAACGAATCAGCTACCTAGTACTGGGTGCAGGTAAAGTTGAGATCGTTAAAGAAATTCATACAACTCCTGCTTCAGAACTGCCTTACCCGGCAGCGAAAATCCAGTCTAAAACTGGTGAGACAGAGTGGTTCCTAGATTCAAATGCAGCAAGTGCTATCGCATAAGTGCGAATAGCCGCAAGGAGATAAAATAATGAAAGGTGATATCGGTGTAATTGGCCTAGCAGTAATGGGTCAGAACCTTATCCTAAACATGAACGACCACGGCTTCAAAGTTGTGGCTCACAACCGTACTGCTGCGAAAGTAGACGAGTTCCTAGAAGGCCCAGCTAAAGGTACTAACATTGTTGGTGCTTACTCTCTAGAAGAGCTAGTTGAGAAGCTAGAAGCGCCACGTAAAGTGATGCTTATGGTTCGTGCTGGTGATGTTGTAGATACGTTCATCGACAAGCTTGTACCACTTCTAGACAAAGGCGACATCATCATTGATGGTGGTAACACTAACTTCCCAGACACTAACCGTCGTGTTGCCGCTCTTCGCGAGAAAGGCATCCACTTCATCGGTACGGGTGTTTCTGGTGGTGAAGAAGGCGCTCGTTTCGGTCCTTCTATCATGCCAGGCGGGTCTCCTGAAGCTTGGGAAGCGGTTAAGCCTATCTTCCAAGGTATCTCTGCGAAAACTGACGCGGGTGAGCCTTGTTGTGATTGGGTTGGTAACGACGGTGCTGGTCACTTCGTTAAGATGGTTCACAATGGCATCGAATACGGTGACATGCAGCTTATCACTGAAGCATACCAGTTCATGAAAGATGGCCTAGGTATGAACCACGACGAAATGCAGGCTGTATTTGCTGACTGGAACAAAACTGAGCTAGACAGCTACCTAGTTGAAATCACTGCTGATATCCTTGGTTACAAAGATGAAGACGGTGAAGCGCTAGTTGAGAAGATCCTAGACACTGCTGGCCAAAAAGGTACGGGCAAATGGACAGGTATTAATGCACTAGACATGGGTATCCCACTGACTCTAATCACTGAGTCTGTATTCTCTCGTTGCCTATCTGCGCTTAAAGACCAACGTGTTGAAGCTGAAAAACTGTTCGGCAAGACTGTTGCTCCAGTTGAAGGCGACAAGCAAGAGTGGGTTGATGCAATCCGTCAGGCTCTACTTGCTTCTAAGATCATCTCTTACGCTCAAGGTTTCATGCTAATGCGTGAAGCGTCGAACGAAAACGGCTGGGATCTAAACTATGGTAACGTTGCTCTTATGTGGCGTGGCGGTTGTATCATCCGTTCTGCATTCCTAGGCAACATTCGTGATGCTTACGAAGCGAACCCAGAGATCGCTTTCCTAGGTTCAGATGCATACTTCAAAGGCATCCTAGACAACTGCATGGGCGCTTGGCGTAAAGTTGCAGCTAAGTCTATGGAATCAGGCATCCCAATGCCATGTATGACTTCTGCACTAACGTTCCTAGACGGCTACACTACAGCTCGTCTTCCAGCGAACCTTCTACAAGCTCAACGTGACTACTTCGGTGCTCACACTTATGAGCGTACTGACCGTCCACGTGGTGAATTCTTCCACACAAACTGGACTGGTACAGGCGGCGACACTGCTTCTACAACTTACGACGTATAATCATTAGTTAGAATCAGTAAAGAACACGTTTGTTCTTTCAGCTGAAACTAGAAAACAAAAGGATGCCAATTGGCATCCTTTTTTGTTGGTTCGCGTTTTCTTTGGTCTACACAACCAAGGCGTTACAGTTCAAACTGTCATGACGTGCGGTCGAACATCATCATTGTATTGTTCCCTAATTGCCATAAAGCCATCTAGGTTCTGTTTAAGAGCCACAACACACTCAGGGTCGAACATCGAACCCGAGTGAGCCTCAATGTAATCCATGACTTCATCGAGTGTCCACGCGTGCTTATAAGCTCTTTTGCTCATCAGCGCATCGAATACATCGGCTAATGTCACTATTCGAGCCTCTAGTGGTATCACTGTGTTACTCAAAGCATCAGGCAACCCAGAGCCATCAAACCGTTCATGATGGTGGCGCACAATATTCTTAATGAATTGAATCTCTTCACTGCACATCGAGCTGTGGTGGGATAGGGCAACCACGTCATCAATCATCTCTTCGCCATACAAGGTGTGATTGTTCATGATGTTTCTTTCTTCGTCATTGAAACGCGCGCTACTGAATAACACCTTATCTGGAATTCGATATTTACCTATGTCGTGGAAGGGCGCATACAACCGAATTCGATGAATGAATTGGTGTGTAATTTCTTCCTTGCTGTGCGACAGAGTACGAGCAATGTGTTCACTGTATTTACCCATGCGAATGAGGTGCTCTTTGGTTTCTGGATCTCGAGCATGACCCATGTTTAAAGCAATCGCTAAAGAGGATTGAAAGTGACGTTGGCGCTCAAACCATTGAACGAAAAGGCTAGAGATCACTTGAGTGAGATAAGCGATATCACACTGGATGGTTTGGTTAGCAAAGAACCCCGCTGATGAAGCATTGATAAACACAAACCCAAGATTACTTTCTTGGTGATGAATAGGTGTTGTGTAACTGCTTTGATGACCGATATCGAGCAGGTGAGATATTTGTTTGGTTGGGCTAATGGTGGTGAGGTCGTGGATGATTCGAGTATCTAAAGACTCAGCCATTCTAGATAACGCTGATTCTGGCTTAAGTTCTTGTTCGATGTAGCGATGCTCGGCTTCTTGGCACAGAGTATCCGAAACAAAATAGTTCGATGCTCTATTTTCATTGCATAGCACGACCGAAAGCCTAGACAGAATGGGGTAATGTTCGCGAGCTAGCCGAAAGAGATCATCAACGATGGCGATAATGTCTTTATCTTGGGCGGCTACTCTGCTGATTTGGGAGTAGTCAAACATGGTCAAAGCCAACCTTTATTTATAGTTATATCATTGTTTAATATCATTATTAGTAGGTTTCTATACCACTTCTAACATAGCACCTCGCTGTTAATTATCAACACTGCGTTCTAATAAGTTTAAATTCCATTGGTAAAGTAGGGATACTTCATTCTTCTATCATGGTTTTTGTTAACTTGAGCTAGTTTGGTGGATCTTTAAGACAGACCCTTTTTAGTAGGGGCGGCTGTATTACACGCAACATCAGGATGGTAAGTGACCATATTAAAATTAAATTGAAAGATAAATAGGATAACGAGCATGCTTTATGCCATCATAAAGGCATAGATAAGGGCAATGGATGATATGCCCAAATGATTGAGCTAGAAGCGGTCAGTGATGACGGTGTTCTAGAGTAAATTCAAGGCCTTTAGTTGCCTTGGGAAAGGTAATGTTATGACTGAAGAAGAAAGAATCGAACTGCAACAAAACAACCCACTGCATGGCTTAAAGCTTGAAACTATGATCAACGAATTAGTGGATCATTACGGTTGGGAAATTTTGGATGCAGCAATGCGCATGAACTGCTTTAACACTAAGCCGACAGTAGCAAGTGCCGTTAAATACTTGAAGAAAACAGAGTGGGCTCGTGAGAAAGTAGAGAATTTCTACCTTTACCGTTTCAAGCGCATGCCTAAAGCTTCTGATATCGAATACCAGATGCCTCCGCGTTCACGTACATTCCGTCACGGGTTAGAACCTCGTGAGCCAATGGAATTAACGGTTGAATCGATTCTAGCATCACAAGCTAAAGCAGCGTCAGCATTTAAAGAGCGTCGTGGCGGCAACGGTCGTAACTTTCGTCGTTAATAGAAATGCGTCGCTAGTAAAAGGACGTCGTTAGTTTTAACGTTGCTATGTAAAGGCGTAAGTCGAACATCGTCAGATAGACGAAGCCTTGACTGCAAAATACAAAAGGAGCCTAAGTGCTCTTTTTTTAGTGCGTGTCGCTTTAGTCGTTCGTCTTAAGCTTCGCGGTTCTTTCTTTGATTCTTCCAAAGGTCAACGACATAAATAATGGCGCTGATCAGTAAGAATAGCGCTGACACAGAAAATAGAGCGGGCATTTTTAAGATCCACGCGAATGTGGCAGCAAGAAAAGCGACAAAGCAAATGAGTCGACTTGATGACATGACATGACCGAGTTTAATGTTCATAACGCCTCCTAATGAAGTCTCACTTTCGACAGGAGAATTATCCCACCTTTGGCAAAATAAAGGCTAAAAAACAGTCTAAATTGTTATCAAATTTTCTAATTGAAGGACTCGCCTCACACATTTTGTCTTGGCTATTTTATAAGCAATAAAATAGCGAAATCGGTATGAGAAGGGTGGAGTCTTTTTTGCTTTATCTTTCCAGTTGCAAGCCTTATTAAACCGAACGTCTAATTAGCATAGAAGAAGTAAGCGGTAATCAAAAAGCTCGCGATGATCACTGTGGTGCGAACATATTGTTGTGGGATACGGCGAGAAACTTTTGCTGAATAGTAACCACCAACCAATGTACCAAATAATACTGCCATGCCAGACGGCCAATCAATCGAACCATTCACAACAAAGAACACGATTGCCGCGAGTGATGCGCATGCCGATACCAACAATTTGATGCCATTCATCACGTTGATATTGGTATACCCTGCCAGTGCCAAGTAGCTCAATGTCACAATGCCTAAGCCTGCATTAAAATAACCACCATAAACACACACGATCAAAAGTAATAAGGCTGAAAAGAACGCGCCTGCGCTGGTGGCGTGCTTATGTTTAGCGGTTACTTTCTTTAGCCATTTATTGAGTGTGCCACCAAAGGTAAAAAGTAGAGCGGCGAACAGTAATAACCAAGGGACGGATTGGGTAAATAGCGCTTCTGGCGTGTGTAGTAGTAAAAATGCACCAATGCCGCCGCCAATTATACATAGCCCGACAACGAGTTTGAGTTGTTTGGTGCCAGATTGGATTTCATGGCGCAGTGCGTAAGCACCACTGATGTAACCAGCGCATGAAGCAAAGGTATTGGTCGCGTTGGCCGCAATCGGAGGGACGCCTGCGAATAACAAAGCGGGGAAGGTGATGAAGCTGCCTCCTCCTGCGATGGAATTCAACACGCCACCAATCACACCTGACAAGAATAGAATCAACCAATCCATAGTTTTAGAATCCAATGCGTTAAATGATGAATCACCTTACTTGATTTTGTTATTAATATCAGGGATATGTGTTTTTCAGGAGTCGGATTGTGAGTTTGCTACCATCTTAGAGCTGTGGTTTTTTGAAATGACTGATACGAAAAAAGGAGCCTGAGGCTCCCTTTATTTCGTTTTGTTTTCTAGGCTAAGCCAAGTTTATACTTCAACAGGCTTTGCTCTAAAGCTCTTGAACAGCTTAACCAGAATAGGACTAGATAGAACCAATACCGCTAAAATAGTGAAGGTCATGGTGATAGGGCGTTCCCAAAGGAAGCTGAGTTCACCATCACTGATCATCAGTGCGCGTCTCAAGTTCTCTTCCATCAAACCACCTAATATGAAGCCAAGCAGTAACGGTGCGAGCGGGAAGTTGGCCAGCCTTAACGCTATCGCCGCCATTGCCACAATTAGCATCACAAACACATCCATCGTGTTGAAAGACACCAAGTACACACCTGTGATTGAGAAGAAGATAATCATTGGCAGTAGTACCGTTCTTGGTACCGCTAGCAGTTTAGAGATATATGGGATCAGCGGTAGGTTTAAGATAACCAGCACGATGTTGCCAAAGTACATCGAGATAATCACCGACCAAAATACATCTGGATGCTCAACGAACAAGCGAGGGCCTGGCTGAATACCGTAAGCAATCAACGCACCAAGCATAATTGCAGTAGTACCAGAACCCGGAATACCGAGTGTTAGTAGCGGAACAAATGAACCGCTTGAAGCTGCATTGTTTGCTGATTCAGGAGCCACAAGACCACGAATACTGCCTTTACCAAACTCTTTCTGCTTGTCTTTTGGCGCTAGGCTGCGTTCCATGCCGTAGCTTAAGAAAGCTGCGATCGTCGCGCCAGCACCCGGAAGCACGCCAGTGAAGAAGCCAAGAATTGAAGAACGAATCGAAACGGGCGCGACTTCTTTGAACTCTTCTTTAGTCACTTTCATGCTGCCAATATCGGCCATCTTTTGGCTTTCTTCGCCGCTGGTGTCTTTCTCAGGTTTCAAAATACCCATTAAAGTCTCACCTAAAGCGAAGGTTGCCATAGCAAGAAGTAGGAAACTAAAGCCATCCATTAGGTCTGTTAGGCCAAACGTGAAACGCTCAACACCAACGCCTTTGTCGATACCAACAGTAGACAGCATCAAACCAAGAATGGTCATCATCCATGCCTTTATTACCTGACCTGGGCCTGCAAACGCTGCTACAGCCGATAGACCTAACAACATCAATGCGAAGTAGTCTGACGACTGGAAGCTCAATGAGACACTTGCTAGAGCCGGTGCTGCAATCAAAAGCATGATTGCTGACAGCGTACCGCCAGTGAAAGAAGAGTAGGCTGCTAGTGCCAACGCTTTACCTGCTTGGCCTTTTTGTGCCATTGGGTAGCCGTCGAATGCGGTTACTACCGTTGAAGAACAACCTGGAGCATTGATTAAGATTGATGACGTTGAGCCACCAAATACAGCGCCGTAGTACACACCTGCCATTAAGATTAAGCCAGAAGAAGGGTCTAGGCCGTATGTAATCGGGATCATCAACGCGATTGCTGAAATTGGACCTAGCCCCGGGAGCATACCAATGAAGGTACCCACGAAGCAGCCCACAATTACCATCATGATGTTCATTGGCATCACAGCGGTAGAAAGTCCTTGTAAAATTCCGTCTAACATAATGTTATCCCTACCAAAGAGTGAAGATTAAGCCAGGCTCTAGGTAGATATCTAAGCCTTGAGTTAATAATAAAAAGAACGCGATAACGAAAGGAAATGACGCGCCAAATAAAATAGATTTACGGCGCTCACCCAATAGGTAAAAGCCAGCAAGCAAGAAGAAGCTAGTTGCTAAAACAAAGCCAAGATAAGTCAGTCCAACACCGTACAAAGCCATCAACACTAAAAAGCCAATGAGCAGCTTCCAGTTCAACGGCGTGGTGTCGCATGAAACCTTCTGGTCCGGTTGTCCTGTAACTAGTAGGATCAACGACAGGCCGATGCCGATAAACGTTAATAGGGTAGGTAAAGTTCTTGCTGTGAAGGGTTCGTACTCGTCACCGGGGAACAAAGGAATTAGCGTGGTTTGGTAGCCATAGCACAAGCACGCCAGCATAAAGATCATGGCTCCGATGCGATCCTTTGAAAGCAAAGATTCCTTACTCAGAAATTTGGTTGGTAAGTCCGACATATCCAACTCCATTTGGGGTGGTATAAATAGTAAAAAAGCCGTACATGAGCGAGTTAATGAAGAATGTCTGGGATCACTAACCAAAGGTAAGCGAATTACGGTACTGGTTTATCAGCCACTTGCGTTTACAACGAATCGGCAAGCGTTAGTAATACGTCTACGAATAAACAAAGGAGTTTGAAGTTAACTCATGTACGGCGAAACAAGGAAAGAGTAAGAGGGCACATAGACCCTCTATGGTTGTTGGTTATTTCAAGAAACCAAGCTCACGCATTAGGTCGCCCATCTGTTTTTCTTGGTCTTCTAGGAAGGCGTAAAAATCTTTGTCAGCTTTGTAGTTGTCAATCCAACCGTTACGGTCACGAACCACTTGCCATTCATCGGTCTTGTACATTTTGCCTAGCGCTACATTCCACTCGTCGATTTTCGCTTGGCTAGTGCCAGGTGCCGCGAAGAAGCCACGCCAGTTAGCAAATACTGTTTCGTTGCCGTACTCAGTTAGTGTTGGGATGTTTGGTGCCGCATCAAGACGTTTTGGTGCCGTTACCGCCAATACTTTTACTTGGCCTGATTTAGACATTTCTAGCACTTCACCAAGGCCTGTCGAAAGCAGTTGTGTTTCGCCAGATAATAGAGCTGCCATTGCTTTACCACCTGCATCGTAAGCAATGTATCGCACTTTCTTCGCATCAAAACCTTCGCCTTTGAACGCTGCCGCCACAACAAGGTGATCCATGCTGCCTCGAGCCGAGCCGCCTGCAATTTTCACTTTACGTGGGTTGCTTTCGAATTCTTTTACTACATCTTCCCAAGTGTTGTACTTCGAATCCGCAGACGCAACGATTGCGCCATAGTCGGCAATAGTTGCTGCTACAGGAGTTAGGTCGCGGAAAGATTGTGGGAAGATACCGGTCAGCGAGCGCACAACGATAGGCGTTGAGTTCACCATTAGCGTGTCTTCTTGACGTTGAGCCGTCTCGATTAGGTGTGCAATGGCTTTACCGCCACCACCACCAGACAAGTTTTGGAAAGAGACATTTTCTACGATGTCGGATTTAACTAATACATCACCCGTACCACGAGCCGTCATATCCCAACCGCCACCAGCGCCGCCAGGGATTAGGAAGTGGATTTTTTCTACGTCAGCAGCAAAAGTGTTAAAAGAAAAGGTTGCTGCGATGATAGAAGCCGCAAGAGTAGGTTTCAGTGCCTTGAACATGGTTCACGTTCCTTATGTAGGGGATCTCTTCAATGGAGAGAAACTTATGTTTTATATCCAGCTGCTAAACACACGAGTAGGGTATTGCTTAGCAGATGACGTTAAAGTTAACGGTGTGTTAAAGAATTGTCTTCAATGCGGCGATATTGAGGATAAAGAACATTGGGTGAATAAAGTGCATAAAGTTCACGGGGACGTGGCTCTAGGATTCTTCAAGAAATAATTATTCTCATTTTTTCTTAAGGTTGTGTGAACAATTTGTTTTGACTATTAGCCGTTTTATACTGTTGGGTATCATTAAAGTAGGTACTTTATTGTGACACAGAGAGAGGGATAGGGAGACGCTCTTGTATATATAGAATAATGTGTTGCTAGGTGGGGTATGCTACTGTAATAATATAAATATTGCTGGCACGTTACATTTCTGAGCTAATGGTTATTCAAGGATCGAATAATGGCATTAAAAAAAATTTCGTTACGATTTACTGTTGGAGGAATGTTTTTACTCGCGACATTTCTTACTGCTGTTGTTGCGGTTTCACTGCAATATTACTTCAGTAAAAAAATGGCGACGGAGAGTACTCTGTCAAAATTGACGATGGTGTCTCATGACCTGAGTGATTATATAGGCGCTATTGATTCTGACGCAGCCAACACTGCGCGTTTACTTGCTTCAGTGAAACGGTCAATCAGTAACAAAATATCGAAAGAAGAGTCGCGTAGTATTCTTTCTGAAGCCATTAAAGATAACCCTCTCTTTTATAGTATTTACATTGGCTCATCCGATGAAAATTTCTTCCAAATTATTAATCTAGAATCTGCCCCTGTCGTTAGAGAAAAAATAGGTGCACAACAAACGGATCGTTGGGTTGTGGTTGAGATTAAAAATATAGGGCAGGAGCGAGTCCGGACAACGAAATACTTTGACCAAGAGTTTACGCTCAGAAGCTCAACTACGGAGCAGAGCAACTACTTTCCAACGACCAGGCCTTGGTATGTTTCTGCCAATGTTCAGTCGGTCGAAAAAACTCAGCCATATCTTTTTCAGCATTTACAAATTACCGGACAAACTTATTCTTTAGCGTTTGATTCGAAAATAGAATCTGAAATTCAACATGTGATTGGTATTGATATTGTGTTGTCTTCTTTGGCTAACAAATTATCAGGTACGGCGCTTGGATTAGCAGAAGATAGTAAGGTTGAGTCTTTCTTATATTCGAAATCGGGAAATATCATTGCGTCCAACCTCAAGGTTAATAATCAGGAATCGGAGTTTGATGTATCAATATTGATACTATCATCTGAGCAAAAAACCTTGGTTAACGATACCCCTCCGCTGCTAGTTTCTAATCAAAATGATTGGGGGCCGATGGACTTTTCTGTGGCGGGAAAACCAAACGGTTATGCGATAGACCTTCTCAAAATGATCGGTGAGATGACTGGGATCAGGTTTGAATTTGTGAATGGCTTTTCTTGGGGAGAGCTTGTCAATAAGTTTCAAGAAGGAAGCATCGATGGGCTGCAATCGGTGCAAAATTATAAAGATAATGGCATAAATGGCCTATACACAACTCCAATCTATGAATTGCCGTTTGCTATCGTGACAAAGGTTGGTGCGAAGGTTGTTACTAATTATGCCGAACTTGAGGGTAAAAAAGTTGCCATTTTATCTGGGTGGTCAATTATTCCTAAAATGAGGGAAGACTTTCCGAATATTGATTTAGTTGAGTTTGAAAACCTGGAGTCTGCATTTAATTCAATTGAAAGCGGAGAGAACTTTGCATTCTTAGACGCTGAACCCGTACTCTCGTTTGCATTAGATAGGTTTTTCCAACCAGGCCTTGTTGTCAATGGGACTCTAGAAGATCTAAAACAGAACTACACAAATCAATTCCATTTGGTGTTGCAGAGCAAGCATAAGCAATTGCTTCCGATTATTGATAAAGCTATCAGTAAATTAAGTGGTGAACAACTTGATGCCTTAGCGAAAAAGTGGCTCCATGATACCGGCTTTAATACGAATACGACGGTTCCTTATACTGAACTTTATGATTTGACTAAGGAAGCAACGGTTGAAGGCAGTATGATAAGGGTAGAGTTGAATGGCGAGATCAAGCATCTCTATTTAAAGAAAATAGACACAGGCGAACACTACTCTGAGTATTTTGCGGTATTGATTCCCGAAACTGAAATCTTTAGTACAGTCAATAAACGTCTAGTAACCTCTGTTGGCGTAACGATGTTACTGATGAGTTTGACCTTACCTATTGCTTGGGTTTTTGGTGCACCGATAGTGCGTCCTATTCGTCAATTAGAGGAGGAGACTCATAAGATCAAGATGCGTGATTATGACAGTGTCGAACTTGTTGACACTCGAATTAAAGAAGTATGGGAGCTATCTGTGGCGGTAAAAGACATGGCGATGGAACTCAAGCAACATGAGCTAACCCAAGAAGCCTTTGTTGAGTCGTTCATTAAACTTATCGCCCAGGCTATCGATGATAAATCCGCTTATACGGCTGGGCACTGTAACCGCGTACCAGAACTGGGCTTGATGTTGGCTGATGCGGCTGAAAAATCCCAGTCAGAGCATTTCAAAGACTTTAGATTTGAGAACGACGATGAACGTCGTGAATTTAGAATTGCTGCTTGGCTTCATGATTGTGGCAAGATCACGACACCTGAACACATCGTCGATAAAGGTACGAAGCTAGAAGCTAACTACAACCGAATTCACGAGTTGAGAACTCGATTTGAAGTGCTTTGGCGTGATGCAGAAATTACAGCTTTGACAAAACAACTCGAAGGATCTCTACCGGCTGAGCTGGTAGCTGATGAACTTGCGTCAACCAAACAGCAACTACAAGAGGACTTTGCTTTTATCGCGGCATCAAACGTTGGTGGTGAATTCATGAGTGAAGATAAAGTCGCACGTATTCGATCTATCGCTGAGACGACTTGGACGCGTAACTTTGATGATCAACTTGGTTTATCACCGATAGAGGCGTTGAACCGAGAACCGAGTGCAAGTTTACCTGCAACAGAGCCACTGTTAAGTGATAAAGCAGAGCATATAGTGAAAAGAGATAGGCCGTTAGAGTTTGACCCGAAACATCAAATTAAAATGGATGTGCCTGAGCACTTATACAATCTGGGCGAAGTCTATAACCTGAGTATTGCGCGTGGTACCTTAACTGCTGAAGATAGGTTTAAGATAAATGAGCACATGCTTGGTACCATCAAGATGCTTGAAAACCTGCCATTCCCGAAAGAGCTAAGCCGTGTGCCTCGTTATGCGTCGACTCACCATGAAACCCTTAAAGGCACAGGCTATCCAAGGAAGCTGACAGGTGATGACCTTTCAATCCCAGAACGTATTCTGGTGATCTCAGATATTTTTGAGGCGTTAACTGCTGCGGATAGGCCTTATAAGAAGGCGAAACCAATCAGTGTTGCTGTCGACATCATGTATAAAATGGCGTTGGACGAGCATCTAGATATCGAGCTGTTTAGATTGTTCTTAACCAGCGGTACTCACCTGCGTTATGCAGAAGAGTATCTCAAACCAGAACAGATTGATTTTGTCGATATCAGCAAATACCTCGAAGTCACTCGTCAGATAGCTTGATTAAAGGTTGGCTTGTTAGAACGGGTTCGATGAATGAAAGGCGCACATGAGTGCGCCTTTTTTATATCTGTTTATCGGTGAGCTGGTGGATAGGCACAAACGGGGCTGCTTTTGACCAGTTCGGCTATAAGTTGTCGACACATCGATTTTAAATGACTTTAGAGTAGGTATCGGGCTGGTTGTTGTTGTCCTGTTTAAATTAATAAATAACAAGTATTTAAGTTGTTTTCAGTGTCCTTTTGGATGAGTTTTTATCGTATATAAAAAATACTACCTTAGTCTAAATTGTCGACAATCTGCTTGATTGTCGACAATTTGATCGTGTATTTTATGTTCATGTTATGAAATTGTTGACAGTTAGGGTCGGCAATCAGAAGTGAGCAGCGTGAATATGAATACTGCGATAAAAGACCTCACCTTAAGTGCAAACACGAAAACACGTGTGAGCGACAAAGAAAACACCAAGTCGGAAAATCTGACTGAGTACCTCGTTGAGGCGATTGTTAACGGTGAATTAGCTCCGGGCAGTAAGATCTCGGAACCTGAATTGGCTAAACGCTTTGAGGTAAGCCGAGGTCCATTACGTGAAGCGATAATGCGTGTTGAAGGACTTGGCCTGATAGAACGTATTCCACATGTCGGCGCTCGAGTTATTACTTTTTCGGCAGACAAACTGCTAGAGCTTTACGCGGTGCGAGAGGCATTGGAAGGCATGGCGGCTCGCCTAGCAGCGCGACATATCACACAAGAAGAGCTTATCGGGCTTGAAGGATTATTGTCGACACACTCAAAGCACATCGATGAAGTCGAAGGTTCTTCTTACTTTCATCAACATGGGGATTTTGATTTCCATTACCGCATTATCAAAGCGAGTCGTAACAGCAAACTCATTTCGCTGCTGTGTGATGAGCTTTATCACCTATTACGCATGTACCGCTATCAATCGCCTAGGGCTCAGTCTCGACCAAAAGAGGCGCTCGATGAACACAAATACATCCTACAAGCGATTCGCAACCGTGATGAAGAGCTAGCAGAAATGCTAATGCGAAGACACATCTCGGGTAGCCGATTGCTTATAGAGCAACAAATTCAATCCAAAGATCTTGATTAACTGGCGACTGGTATTTGCTAGCGGTTCTTCGCTGGCGAGAGCTAAACATCATTAGTCATAAAGATTAGAAATTAACAATTAACAAGGAGCGTCATTATGAAGTTATCAGCAGGAGCCAAGTTCCGACAAGCTGTGCAAGACAACGATCCATTGCAGATCGTCGGCACTGTGAATCCGTATTGCGCGATGATGGCAAAGAACTTGGGTCATCAGGCCATTTATTTGTCTGGTGGAGGCATCGCCAATGCGTCTTATGGCTTGCCTGATTTAGGTATTACGACATTGAACGATGTATTGGTCGATGTTGAACGTATTACCAATGCGTGTGATTTGCCTTTGCTGGTGGATATCGACACAGGTTTTGGCGGCGCGTTCAATATTGCGCGCACGATTCGCGCGATGGAGAAGGCGGGCGCAGCTGCGATTCACATGGAAGACCAAGTGGCTCAGAAACGCTGTGGTCATCGACCAAATAAAGCAATTGTTAGTCAGCAAGAGATGGTCGATAGAGTGAAAGCGGCAACCGATGCCAGAACCGACGAAAGCTTTGTGATTATGGCTCGTACCGATGCATTGGCGGTTGAAGGTATTGATAGCGCGATTGAACGAGCAATTGCGTGTGTTGAAGCGGGCGCAGACATGATTTTCCCTGAGGCGATGAATCAACTAGATCAATACGTGAAGTTCTCGGCGGCGCTGAAATCTGCAACGGGTAAGCACGTGCCTATTCTTGCGAACATCACTGAGTTTGGCCAAACGCCACTCTACAACTGTAATGAGTTGGCCCAATCAAGTGTCGATATGGTGCTTTACCCATTGAGTGCGTTCCGTGCGATGAACAAAGCTGCGGAGAATGTTTACAAACACTTGTTAGTTGAAGGTAATCAAGAAGCTCTATTGGATTCAATGCAAACCCGTAAAGAGCTATACGAACACCTGAATTACCACGACTACGAGAACAAGCTTGATCAGTTGTTTTCAAGCGAAGAGTAAACCGGTTTCAATTAATCAAAAATCAACTTAATCCAATAACGTGAAATGGTTAGTCGCCATATCCAGTACCGATGATAAAGATCACCGGACACATAAACAGGCAGCACCAAAGAGTGCAGGCGACTAACACAGAAAAGGAGTTCACCATGTCTGTATCTTTGAGTGATAAAGCAGCTGTCGAAAAGGTTTCAACAGAAAACCAACAACAAAGCGCAAAAACAGCAAGTGCACCAGTAAGCGCACCTGCAATCGGTGGTGCTGGTCTACGTGGCCAAAGTGCGGGAACTACGGCGCTATGTACGGTAGGCCAGTCAGGAACGGGTTTGACCTACCGTGGCTATGACATAACCGACCTTGCTAATCATGCTCAGTTCGAAGAAGTGGCACATCTGCTACTGAGAGGTCATTTACCCAGTGAAAAAGAGTTAGACGATTACAAAACATTGTTGATTGGTTTACGCGGCTTGCCTCAACCTTTGAAAGCGGCCTTAGAACTGATCCCTGCAGACGCTCATCCAATGGATGTGATGAGAACGGGTTGTTCAATGTTAGGTAATCTAGAGCAAGAGTCCGATTTCTCCGAGCAACTGCCTGCGACTGAACGAATGCTCGCGCTTTTCCCTGCCATTATTTGTTATTGGTACCGCTTTAGTCATGATGGCGTGCGAATTGATACTGAAGATCAAAGCGAAGCATGTCTGGGTGGCTACTTCTTGAAAATGCTAACGGATAAAACACCTAGTGAACTTCATAAGAAGGTGATGCACTGCTCGCTAACCCTTTACGCGGAACATGAGTTTAATGCTTCAACCTTTGCCGCTCGTGTGTGTGCATCCACACTGTCGGATATCCACTCTTGTGTCACCGCAGCGATTGGCACACTACGAGGCCCTTTACATGGCGGTGCAAATGAAGCGGCGATGGAAATGATCCAAGATTGGCAAACCGCTGATGAAGCAGAAACGAACATCATGCAGATGCTTGCTAACAAAGACAAAATCATGGGCTTCGGTCATGCCATTTATCGTGAGAGCGATCCACGAAATGCTCTAATCAAGCGTTGGTCAAAAGAGCTAGCTCAAGAGGTGGGAGATCAACAGCTTTACGCCGTTTCAGAACGTGTTGAAGCGGTAATGAAGCGCGAGAAAGGCTTGTTCTGTAATGCTGACTTCTTCCATGCATCGGCTTATCACTTCATGGACATCCCAACCAAATTGTTTACTCCTATCTTCGTGATGAGCCGCCTTACGGGTTGGACGGCACACGTATTCGAGCAAAGAGAAAACAATCGAATTATTCGTCCAAGTGCAGACTACACCGGGCCAGAGCATCAAGACTGGCTACCAATCCATTTACGTTAGTTCTCTATATCGAGCCGACTTATATCTCGAGGTGACTTTTCTCTTCATGTGATAAGGCCTCGAGAACCAACGAATAGAATTTAACAGATAATGGTGGATGTATGTCTGATGTAAAACTTGAACAAGCTCAGTACCCTGATAAAAATCAGTACCGGAAACTTTTACCCGGAACCCATTTAGAGTATTTCGATGCTTGCGAAGCGGTAGAAGCACTATCTCCAGGCAGTTATAAAACCTTGCCTTATACGTCGAGAGTATTGGCAGAGCAATTAGTAAGACGCTGTGATCCTGAAACTCTTGAAGACAGCTTAAAACAGATCATTGAACGTAAGAGCGACTTAGATTTTCCTTGGTATCCTGCGCGCGTGGTGTGTCATGACATTCTTGGCCAAACAGCCCTAGTAGATTTGGCTGGTTTACGAGATGCAATTGCCGACCAAGGCGGAGACCCTGCCAAGGTAAACCCAGTGGTCGAAACCCAATTGATTGTTGATCACTCGTTAGCCGTGGAACATGCAGGCTTTGATAACCAAGCGTTTGATAAAAACCGCGCGATTGAAGAGCGCAGAAACGAAGACCGTTTTCATTTTATTGAATGGTGTAAAACGGCGTTTAAAAACGTGAGTGTGATCCCAGCGGGTAACGGGATCATGCACCAGATTAACTTGGAGAAAATGTCTCCAGTTATTCAATCTAAAGAAGGCATCGCGTTTCCTGATACCTGTGTTGGTACCGATAGCCATACACCGCACGTTGATGCTTTGGGCGTTATTGCGATTGGTGTGGGGGGCTTGGAAGCTGAGACAGTGATGCTCGGTCGTCCGTCGATGATGCGATTGCCTGATATTGTCGGCGTTAAACTGACGGGTCAACGACAAGAAGGGATAACTGCAACGGATATTGTGCTTGCGATTACTGAGTTCCTTCGCAATGAGAGAGTGGTCTCAAGCTATTTGGAATTCTTCGGTGAAGGGGCTCGTGCACTGACCATTGGTGACCGCGCAACTATCTCCAACATGACGCCAGAGTATGGTACAACAGCTGGTATGTTTTACATCGATGAGCAGACCATTCAATACCTGAAGCTCACCGGTCGAGAGCCTGAGCAGGTTGAATTAGTTGAACGCTACGCTAAGCAAACCGGGCTATGGGCTGACGATCTAGACTCTGCTCAATACGAACGTGTATTAGAGTTTGATTTATCGAAGGTAGAGCGCAATCTTGCAGGGCCATCCAACCCCCATCGTCGTTTGCCAACCAGAGAGCTGGCTGAACAAGGCATCAGTCAAGCATCTTGGAAAGAGCAGCATGCTAAGCAGTACAGCGATGATCAGATGCCCGATGGTGCCGTAATCATTGCGGCAATTACTTCTTGTACCAACACCAGCAACCCAAGAAACGTAGTCGCCGCAGCATTGGTGGCTAAGAAAGCTAATCAGCTTGGATTAGTTCGTAAGCCGTGGGTGAAAACGTCATTTGCGCCGGGCTCTAAAGTTGCCAAGCTCTATCTTGAGTCGGCAGGTTTGCTACCTGAGCTGGAACAATTAGGCTTCGGTATCGTCGGTTATGCGTGTACTACCTGTAACGGAATGAGTGGGGCGTTGGATCCTAAAATCCAACAAGAGATCATCGACCGCGACCTGTACTCAACTGCTGTGTTGTCAGGGAATCGAAACTTTGATGGTCGAATCCATCCCTATGCCAAACAAGCGTTTTTAGCCTCACCGCCGTTGGTGGTTGCTTACGCGTTGGCTGGCACGATTCGCTTTGATATCGAGAAAGACAGCTTAGGCACCGACAACAATGGTAAGCCAATCTACTTAAGTGATTTATGGCCGAGTGATGCCGAGATCGATGCTGTTGTCGGTGAGCACGTTAAGCCTCAGCAATTCCAACAAATCTACGTGAAAATGTTCCAGCCAGACGAGGAACAGGTGACGACTGAGCCGCTTTATGACTGGCGACCTCAAAGCACCTATATACGCAGACCACCTTATTGGGAAGGGGCTCTTGCGGGAGAACGAAGCCTATCTGGTATGAGACCTTTAGCGATTCTAGGTGACAACATCACCACAGATCACTTATCCCCTTCAAATGCGATTCTCGCTTCGAGCGCTGCGGGGGAATACCTCACCAAAATGGAAGTGCCGGAAGAGGATTTTAACTCTTACGCGACCCATAGAGGTGATCACTTAACCGCACAACGAGCAACGTTCGCTAACCCTAAGCTGTTTAACGAAATGGTGAAGGACGCTGGAGAAGTCGTGCAAGGTTCATTAGCAAGAGTTGAACCTGAAGGTCAAGTTACGCGAATGTGGGAAGCGATTGAAACCTACATGAATCGTAAACAACCCTTGATCGTCGTGGCGGGTGCCGATTATGGACAAGGTTCATCACGTGACTGGGCTGCCAAAGGTGTGCGCTTAGCGGGTGTTGAAGTGATTGTTGCCGAAGGCTTTGAACGAATCCACAGAACCAACTTAGTTGGAATGGGTGTGTTGCCTTTGCAGTTTAAAGCGGGAACCAATCGCAACACCTTAGAACTGGACGGTACTGAGCTTTACGACGTGTACGGCAACATTGAAGCAGGTTCTGATTT
The DNA here is from genome assembly GCF_041439035.1 of Vibrio sp. 1F263. Lineage (NCBI taxonomy): Bacteria > Pseudomonadati > Pseudomonadota > Gammaproteobacteria > Vibrionales > Vibrionaceae > Vibrio > Vibrio sp. 1F263. The sequence goes on from NZ_JBGONI010000024.1 coordinate 41,323, forward strand.
GGCTTTAGTGATCACTCGTAAAAACGGTGAAAAGCTGGATGTTCCTGTGACTTGCCGACTAGACACGGCAGACGAAGTGAATGTGTACAGCGCTGGTGGCGTATTGCAACGTTTCGCTAAAGACTTTCTCGCCCAGTAGGAGCTTGTGATGAACACTAAACAGATAAAAGTGCCTGCGACCTATATGCGAGGCGGGACGAGCAAAGGCGTTTTCTTCAACCTAAGTGACTTACCTGAAGCTGCGCAAGTTGCCGGAGAAGCTCGAGACGCATTACTTCTGCGCGTGATTGGCAGTCCAGATCCTTATGGTAAACAAACCGATGGCATGGGTGGCGCAACATCCAGTACCAGTAAAACTGTTATTGTTTCGAAAAGCAGTAAAGCCGATCACGATGTTGATTACCTATTCGGCCAAGTAGCAATAGACAAGCCGTTCGTTGATTGGAGCGGTAACTGCGGCAATTTGTCTGCTGCAGTGGGCCCATTTGCAATTCATAGTTGCTTAGTCGATTCGAATCGTATTCCAGAAAACGGTGTGGTGGAGGTGCGAGTATGGCAAGTGAACATAGAGAAAACCATTATTGTTCATGTACCTATCACCAATGGGAAAGTCCAAGAGTTAGGTGACTTTGAGCTCGATGGTGTCACTTTCCCCGCCGCTGAGATCCAAGTCGATTTTCTAGATCCAGCCGATGCGAGTGGCTCTATGTTCCCAACAGGGAATGTTGTCGATTTTTTAGATGTTCCAGATCTGGGGTGTATTAAAGCGACATACATCAATGCCGGAATACCCACCATTTTTGTCGATGCTGGATCGGTTGGTTACCAAGGCACAGAGCTTCAATCCGATATCAATAGCGATGCCAAAGCCTTGGCTCTGTTTGAGTCCATCCGAGCACATGGTGCAGTAGCTATGGGTCTTATTGATTCTTTAGAACAAGCTGAATCACGCCAACACACACCTAAAGTCGCGTTTGTTGCTAAGCCTCAAGCGTACCAAGCCTCCAGTGGTAAATCGGTTGCTGCCGAAGATACTGACCTTCTGGTGCGTGCTTTGTCTATGGGACAACTGCATCACGCCATGATGGGGACAGCTGCGGTCGCCATTGCTTCAGCGGCGAGTGTGCCAGGTACGTTAGTGAACTTGGCAGCCGGTGAGGGTTCCCGAGATTTTGTGACCTTTGGTCATCCATCAGGAACCTTAAAAGTGGGTGCTAAAGCTATTCAGACGGAAAGCGGTTGGAAAATAGAACGGGCGATTATGAGTCGTAGTGCCCGAGTGATCATGGAAGGTGCCATCCGTGTGCCTTTTCCTAAGTAAAGCGATTGTCGTGAACGGTCAAATGTTCACGAACACAACGCTGAGAAAAGAGTGCACCCAAGTGACACAGCCAAAAGCAAGGCGCTTGGACTAATGGATAAATCATGGAGGAGGCATTATGTCTGCTACGAATCGAATGAATAGAAAAACAGATTACATCACCGAGTATCAATGGGCGAGGGAAGACCCCAATTCGTTCTGGGAAACGCAAGCACAAGCGATAGATTGGTTTGAACCACCAAAAACGATATTACAAACTGATGAGAATGGTATTGAGCGTTGGTTTCCTGATGGGGTGATGAACACCTGCTGGCTCGCGCTGGATTATCATTGTGAAAATGGACGAGGTGACAATACCGCGCTGATTTACGATTCTCCAGTTACAGGAAATCAATCCTCATACACTTACAATCAATTGCGTGACCAAGTGGCAAAAGTCGCAGGTATGTTAGCCACGCAAGGCGTAACCAAAGGCGATCGTGTGGTGATCTACATGCCAATGATTCCTGAAGCGGCGATGGCAATGTTGGCCTGTGCACGACTAGGCGCGGTGCATTCGGTGGTGTTTGGTGGTTTTGCTCCTCATGAGCTTGCCGTTCGAATTGAAGATGCCGAGCCCAAGGTGTTGATTACTGCCTCCTGTGGTGTCGAGATAAATAAAGTCCTGCCATATAAGCCGATGGCCGATCGCGCGATCATGGACAGTCGTTGGAAGCCTGAGAAAGTGGTGGTATTCCAAAGAGAGCAGTCTCTAGCCGAATTGAACAACGAACGTGATGTACTTTGGCAGCAAGCTGTTGAGGATGCTTTGCCTCACGTATGTGTGCCTGTTCTAGCGACTGACCCACTATATATCTTGTATACATCAGGGACGACGGGTAAGCCAAAAGGCGTGGTGCGCGATAATGGTGGTCATGCGGTTGCCATGAAATACTCGATGAGCACTATTTACGATATGCCGCAAGATGGTGTGTTTTGGGCAGCTTCTGATGTCGGTTGGGTCGTGGGGCATTCCTACATTGTGTATGCGCCATTGATTCATGGCTGTACGACCATTTTGTTTGAAGGCAAGCCAGTACGAACGCCAGATCCCGGCGCATTCTGGCGTGTGTGTGAAGAGTACAACGTCGATGTATTGTTTTCTGCGCCAACAGCGTTTAGGGCAATCAAGAAAGAAGATCCTGAAGGCGAGTTGCTCACCAAGTATGACTTATCATCGCTCAAGTCGATTTTCATGGCTGGCGAGCGCTTGGACCCGCCAACATTGGATTGGGTCGAATCTCATACCAATAAACCGGTTATCGACCACTGGTGGCAAACCGAAACGGGTTGGGCTATTTCTGCCAATCCAACAGGGCTTGAATCTTTGCCTGTAAAAGCGGGTTCTTCAACTAAGCCAGTACCCGGTTACCAAGTGGAGATCCTCAATGAGTTGGGTGAAATCGCACAAACGAATCAACAAGGGTTTGTGGCACTTAAACGACCATTGCCGCCTGGTTGTTTACCCACGGTATGGCGCAATCATGATCGGTTTGATTCCGGCTATTTGAGTCAGTTCCCAGGCTATTATGTTTCTGGGGACGGTGGCTATCTTGATGAAGATGGGTATCTATTTATCATGGGCCGTATCGACGATGTGATAAACGTAGCGGGACACCGTCTGTCGACGGGAGAAATGGAAGAGATTGTGGGTGGTCACCCAGCCATTGCAGAATGCGCGGTAGTCGGTATTCACGATGACTTAAAAGGACAACTTCCATTAGGTCTAGTTGTGTTAAAAGATGGCGTAAAAGTCGATGGCATTGAGTTACAAGCGGAGTTGGTTGGCAAGGTTCGCAATGAGATTGGCGCGGTAGCCTGTTTTAAGCAAGCCTTGGTTGTTGAGAGACTACCCAAGACACGTTCAGGTAAGATCTTACGCAGAACTATCCGACAGATCGCAGAAGGTGAACAATATGTGGTGCCTTCGACGATTGACGACCCTACCAGCTTAACTGAAATTGCTGAAAAGATCGGTAAATAGACGTCGCAGTTTAGGTAATCTCACCTTCGGCTTGTTGACTTATACATAAGCCAACGTGATGGTTTACCTAAACTCTACTTTATTCATCCGCTTATCCATTACGTTTACTATGACCTCATTATGAATCCCACATATTGAGGTCTTTTTATGCGAGCTTACTTTTTGTTGATTGCTTTATTGGTCAGTGGTGCTGCTAGTGCCAGTATTTCAAAGGATGAAGCGAGTAGAGCGTTGTTAGAACCTTTGAGTCATCCCAAGGTATTTAAATGTGTGTCTAAGACTGGCGTCGATCTCTATCAAGCGGTTTTTGATATTGGTGTGGGATATGAAGCCGACCCGATTAACTCGAAGATGGTCGTTAATTCAAGGAAAGGCCGCTATGAATATCAAATTTTAGGCGCAGTAAGATCTGAAAGAGCCGGTGAAATTGTAGTGCTAACTCGTCATGTGGGAGACGGTGTTAAAGTTGCCGCTATGATTGATGACGAAAATGGCAAGATACTGGGGATCGGCGATAAAAATCATTATCGAGATTGCGGTGTTAGGCCACCACCTAGTGCAGAAAATATGCAAAACTTTTGGTCCAAAGGCTAAGAGTGACATCTGAAAGAGAATAATTATAGAGAAAGAGCGATTGAGGCGACCTAATTGGTCGCCTTTTTTGTTTGTCAGGCTAAGGCGAGCTCAAAGATATATATCAATAAGCACTTATGCGATGGTTGAATGATACATAACTGAACATGATGTATCGTCTAAACGTGGCTTTATTTATCTCATTAACGGTTCTGCTTAAGATGGCTCTATTCCAAACGAAGAACTAAGCGAGACTCCTATGAAATTCACTAAACCTTTTCTTTTAGCGACACTGATTGTGACTCTTTCTGGTTGCGCATCACCAGCAATGGATAACGAAAATGAGAATGCTGCACGTAATCGTGGTGCTGTGGGTGGTGCTTTATTAGGAGCGACAGCAGGCGCTCTAACTGGAGATGCGAGCTTAGCCGCGAAGGGTGCTGCATTGGGTGGTGTGACCGGTGGTGTTGCTGGTTCAATGAAAGATACGGATGATGCAAGAAACGCACAACGAACCCAAGTCACTGCTGATGGTCTGGCGCAAGACAATCGCACTGATGCAGAAAAGCGAGTTGCTGAAGTAGAGGCTGAAATTAAGCTTATTGAACTAGAACAACAGCTTGCTGATCTCAAAGAAGAGAAAGAGGACAACGGTGCATAAAGCTGAAGCTACAGCAAAAGCCAGAGCCACGGCAAAAGCCACAGCTTCGATATTCGTTTAATTCAAAATTATTCAAACAGAATGGCCACGTAATGTGGCCGTTTTTGTATCTAAAATACACACTTCAAACAATGAATTAATTCAATAACTTGTATAGATACTCACGGCAAGTAAACTAGACTCAGTTTAAATATTAATTTGGTTTGAGAAGCGCAATAGTCATGAATGTCACCTTAAGGGCTGCAAAGCACACGGATTTGGAACAACTTAACGAGTTGATGTTCGACCTCCACCATCACCACCACCTTGCTAGCCCAGAGCACTTTAAAACGGCAGAAGAGATTGAGCAGGAAAAAAGCATTGCACGTTACTTGGATGATCCTGAATGCTTGGTTTATGTGGCATTAAAAGGTGAGCTCATTGTTGGCTTTATCTCCGGACATTTTTGTGAGCTTATCTCAACGGTGAGTAAACCGGTGCCGATGGGGAGTGTCGATGAACTGTTTGTCTTGCCTGATTATCGTAAAGAATCGATTGCTGAAAAGTTGTTTAGCAAAGTTGAAGCGACTTTTGATGATTATGGGGTTGAACAAGTCTTTGTAGAGGTTTGGGACTTTAATTCACCCGCCAAGGACTTCTATCAAAAAATGGGGTTCACTCCTCACATTCAATGGATGAGGAAGGCTTTGCACAAAACGTAGACAGCGATTTTGTGCGTGTTTGATTACACTAGAGCAGTCTTTAACTTTTTCTCTTATTTTTAGGTAAACTCGTTGGCTATTCGATATTTATTAGTTTTCATATTATCTCTTTTGAGTACTACTTCCGCTTGGGCAAGCAACACTTTGCCCGATCATATCGCGGGCGCTTTGTGTGTAGTACGTGCTGATAACCAAATCGTATTGGTTGATGAATTGATCACGGGGCAATTGTCTCTACCGGGAGGCACTGTGGTTTCTGGTGAGTCGCCATCGGTCGCGGCGCAACGAGAAACTTGGGAAGAGGCGGGCTTGTCCGTGACGGTCGGTGATGTGTTGGGATATACCGACAGTGCCGTTGTGTATGATTGTGTCTCTGACTCTGAAGTGATCAGTTACAAAGCTCGAAATGAGTTAGGTGGCTTTGAGCTACCAATCTGGTTTGCTCCTCATTATGGTGTGGAAGTTAGTAGAGCGATGTTATTGCCACCTACGGAGTTGCAAGCCAATGAATACCGTTACCCAGAGCAATGGTCTGAGATTAACGAATTCTTTCTATCCGCGACAGATCAACCTGTGACGTATGTGACTGAGCTGGTGGGCGCGGCATCGAAAGTCCATCAAGTTGAATTAAATTGGATTGTGTCGCTTCAAAACGCGTTCGATAATATGCCAAGCGTGTTTGCGAATACTGTGCTTTTAACTGACTCGTTAGCGAAGCCATGGATTTTCATCGTGATATTGCCGCTAATTGCTTGGCATTTTGGCCGTAACTTCGCGTTGAAGTTTGCCTTCACTTTGATCTCGGTGACATTGCTCACTTTAATCGCCCATCAAGGGTTTGGTTTTCCACGTCCGCATGCTTACTTGCCAACATTGAAGCTAGTGATGAGCAGTGGCTATAGCTTTCCAAGTTTATTGGCTGGCTTGTGGGTGAGTTTAACCTTGTTAGTCTTTTGGAAACTAAAGCGCCTCTTGGAGCAAAAATCGATTTTGATAGTGCTCGCGGGTCTACTGTGGATTATGCTATTTACGTCTTATTCAGGCAGTGCGTTCTTTAGTGATGTCTTAATGGGAGGCGTATTGGGCGCGTTAACGACTTGGCACATCGTGAGATTAGATGCGAAACCTGATGTTGATATTAGTGCCTTATTAAGCTCTAAAGGTGTCTGGTGGGCATTGTGCTTACTGTCGATTGTTCTCACGGTTATATGGCCACTGCCAACATTCTCTTTCTGGGTAGCAATTTTGATGACGATTGCATGCTTAGTAACGTTAACGGATTCGAAGCCTTTGGTCGGCCAGTTCTCATTCAAGATTGTATTTGGAGTGATGGCGATGTTGTTAGCGGGGAATCTGCTGATTAGCTGGGCAGGAAGTTTCGTCTCATTCAGTGGCATCGCTTCATTTATCGTTGAGACCTTACGTTTCCCAATCTTGATTCTATTTGGTGTAGTGGCGTTTCGTCTGCCATGGAAAAGAGAGTAGGCGAACCGACTAATATAAAATCAAAAAAGGCTGTGCAGTGCACAGCCTTTGTCATTTCTGCAACAAGCAAAAAGTAATTCTCATTAGAACCTGTTCAGCGTTTACGAGTTGAAGATAAACTTCTCAATCGCGACCGCTACACCATGGTCGTCGTTGCTCGCTGTGATGTGATCCGCCAGTTTCTTGGTTTCTTCCATTGCGTTTTCCATTGCAATGCCAAGGCCAGCGTATTCAAGCATATGATGATCGTTTTCAGCGTCACCCATGCAGATTACTTCTTCTGCTGTAATACCCAAGTGCTTAGCTATCGCCTCAATACCGACACCCTTGTTTGAATTTGGGTTTAGGAACTCTAAGAAGAATGGTGCACTTTGCACGATAGTAAATTGAGCCTTAAGCTCTTGTGGCAACTTGCCGATGATTTCAGTCAGCTTGCTTGGTTCTGTGACAATCATAGTTTTAATGATTTCGTGGTCGTCTTCTAGTTGAGAAAAGTCGAACTCGGTAATCTCTAAGCCATTAATACGCGCTTCAATAGCTGTGTACTCATTGTTTTCAGGCGTGATTAAGCCATGAATCTTGCTGAATGCATGAACATAACCACCAAGCTGTACGGCGAGGGCTGCGATCTCTTTCGCGGCTTTACCATTGCTGATCTCACTGTGAATGAGTTCTTTTGTAGAGACGTTTTGAACCATAGAGCCGTTGTAGAAGAGCACAAAGTCATCTTCGCCGTTGATTGAAAGCTCGTCTAACTTACTCTGCATGCCTTCTAAAGGACGACCAGAAGCCAGAACCACTTTCACACCTGCAGCGCGAGCTTTAGCTATCGCGTCTTTGTTCTCTTGAGAAATCACTTTTTCACTGTTAAGTAGTGTGCCATCCATATCAAGAGCAATCAGTTTGTACATGTTGTTCCTTACCAAAAAATTAAAAGCTAACAAAATCTAATGGGCGAAAGGATAAGGGAACTTGAAAGTTCAGGCTAGGGCTTTGATCAACTCATTTATCAGTACTCATTTGTTTGACCAAAAGGGGCAAGTGCTTTAAGGTCTGCGGTTGATTAATTTCATCAAATGATTGAGCTGAGGGTAAGTTGTACAAGATTAATGAAATGTTTGAAACCATCCAGGGCGAGGGCGTATTTACCGGCGTTCCTGCTGTTTTTGTTCGACTGCAAATTTGCCCTGTAGGCTGTTCTTGGTGTGATACCAAACAGACTTGGGAAGCGTTGCCGGAAGATGAAACGAGCCTTGGTGATATTATGGTTAAGACAGAGGATTCACCGACTTGGTCTGCAATTGATGCGCAAGGAATCGTGAATGAATATATCAAGCAAGGTTACACCGCGAAGCACATTGTGATTACTGGTGGTGAGCCGTGCATCTATGATCTTGTCCCTCTTACTGAAGCATTTGAGCAGCACGGTTGTCGCTGTCAGATTGAGACCAGCGGAACATCAGAAGTAAAAGCCACACTGGATACTTGGGTTACGGTGTCACCAAAAATCGCAATGAAAGCCAAATTGGATATCCTTGATAGCGTACTCGTTCGTGCGAATGAAATCAAACACCCTGTTGGTACAGGTAAAGACATCGAGCAACTCGATGCTCTTATTGCTAGAGCCGATGTCCCTGAAAATACAGTCATTGCGCTTCAGCCGATTAGCCAAAAAGAACGCGCAACTCAGCTTTGTATTGATACCTGCATTGAGCGCAATTGGCGCTTATCAATCCAAACTCACAAATATTTGAGCATCGCATAGGTTGTATTTGTTTACTTGCCTATATAAGTCGCTAGTAGAAGATTCTCGTAAGGATTTAAGATGAAAAAAGCAGTGGTAGTATTCAGTGGTGGTCAAGACTCAACAACGTGTCTTGTTCAAGCATTAAAAGAGTATGATGAAGTTCATGCGATTACGTTTGATTATGGTCAGCGCCATAGACTCGAGATTGAAGTGGCTGAGTCGTTGTCAAAAGATCTTGGTGTGAAAGCACACAAAGTGATGGATGTGACTCTGTTGAATGAACTGGCTATTAGCTCTCTTACTCGTGACGATATTCCTGTCTCTCATGAGCTACAAGAGAATGGGCTACCGAATTCTTTCGTTCCCGGTCGTAATATTCTGTTCTTAACTTTGGCGGGTATTTACGCTTACCAAATCGGTGCAAATACCGTAATCACGGGTGTGTGTGAAACAGATTTTTCAGGCTACCCTGATTGTCGTAATGACTTTGTGAAAGCGATGAACTCTGCGCTTGTACAAGGTATGGATAAGCAGCTTGATATTAAAACACCGTTAATGTGGCTCAACAAAGCTGAAACATGGGCGTTGGCAGATCAGTATTCAGCACTCGAACTTGTTAGAAACAAAACACTGACCTGCTACAACGGTATTATCGGCGATGGCTGCGGCGACTGTCCAGCGTGTGAACTACGCAAAATAGGCCTTAGCGATTACCTAGGTGATCGCCAAGGTATTATGGCTGAATTGATTCGCAAGCAGGGTGAGAATAAATAACCTCATGAGTCAATAGGTTCGTTATAAGCATCAATGATGCAGTTTCGGCCGTTGCTCTTTGCTTGATACAGCGCCTGGTCAAGCACTGAATACAAGTCATCAAAGTCACTTAATGCGTTTGAGGTTGCTAAATAAGCAAAGCTCGCGGTTACATTAAGTGGCTTTTTGTTTTCTGATAAGAAGACTGCACTCGAAATGGCATAATGTAACTCCTCTACACGCTCTTGTACTTCAGCTGGTTTTGTATCAGTAAGCACGATCAGAAATTCTTCGCCGCCTAAACGCCCGAACAGCTCACCTTTAATTAAATGTTGTCTTATTTGATGACTTATATGAACGAGCGCTCTATCACCAGTAGGGTGGCCATATTGGTCATTAATTTTCTTGAATTTATCTAGATCGAGTAAAACGAGAACATGTTGTTTTTCTGTTCCTTTACAGGCTTTGATACGCTTGACTCTTCGTATTATCTCGGTGCGACTATACGCCTTTGTCATGGCATCGATTGCTGCTTTCGCACGAATGGCTTTGTTTGTGAAGATCATAAAGCTAGCCGCACACAGCAATAGAATAACAATGATGTTATACACCATCCTTTGATGTTCCATCTTTTCGATTTGAAGTCGGTCTAAATTTGCTTGATGTCTCAGGAAAGAACTCTCTAGTTCTTTTTCGTACCTAGCATGAGCTAGATCTAGTGCTTCAAAAGCCAACCTGTTATCTATATCTCGGGTTTCGAACTGTATTAATGTGTATCGCTGATAGAAATAGAAAGCTTGCTTGTAATCGCTGAGAGTTTGATAAATATCAGAAAGTTGAAGTAGTGCTTGAGCTGTGTATTTGTGTCTTGTGACTTGTTCGGATAGCTCCAAAGCTTGTTGTGCATAATTGAGCGCTTCCGTTTTAAGTTTTTGGTCTTCGAACATATCGCTGATTGCCAAGAAAGCGTTGATTCGAATGACATCGTTGTTTAGCTTGCTTGAAGCCGACAGAGACTCTACTAAGTAGTCTCTCGCCAAATCATAGTTCTTCGTCTGCGTGTATGCTTTTCCTAAACCAAGAGTTGTTAGCGCAATACCGTAGCTATGAGATGATGTAGTCAACAGTGCTTTTGCTTTTTGAAAGTGATTAATTGCTAGGTCACTTTGTCCTTGATTAAGGTAAAGATCTGCAAGGCTATGATGAACTTGTGCTTTCATCAAATCAGAAGCATCCGATCTCAGAGCGAGTGCTTCTATGAGGTACTCTGCCGATTTATCATATTGCTTTAACTCTTTGAGCAAATTACCCACATCGTTATAGATCCCCGAAATATCATGTCCTTGTGGGAACACGCTTATCAGTGATAGGTAAGTATCTAGCGCGGCTTGATAGTCGCTGCGGAAATGGTGATTGTTAGCGATCACTCGATAAGTGCCAAATTTTGGTAATACAGGGTCAGCAATGTCATGCAAATCCGACTGAAGTGCAGAACAATAATAGTTCGCTTGATGATATTTAGCTTGCTCATTGAGAGAACGACATAATTGATATTTTAATAATGCTCTACCTGTAACATCGTTGATTGATTGCATTTTTACTAATATGGACAAAAAGCCTTGCTGAGCTTCTTTGTACTGACCTTGTCCATCATTTACTAGGGCATTAATAAACGCTTGTTCTATTGCTTGGTAGTCACTGTCGTTTGAAGCGATTCCATAAAACGGTTGATCGCGCTGGCTCATGTATTGATATAGCAGTGCCGATAGGTAGAGCTTATCCCCGTAGGTTGTTGAGCTAGTGTAGCGTGTTTGCAGCATGTTCAATGCGCGCGAAGGGGAATGAGTTAGAGTCGACAAATAGAGTGCGTTCCAATCAGCATTTGGAGTTGTGTGGGGAGCTAATGCCGAGGAGCTAATTGTTGGATAAGATTCATGATCCAATGTTGATGCTTGGCTAAAAGAATAAAGATTGATGAAAAGCAAAAAGGCAATGAAAATGAAGTGAATCACGAGATAATATCAATCAGATAAAGAACGATATTCTATTGTTAGTTTGATGTTGCTTCAATTTTTTTGGTAGGTTGATGGTTTTTTATGTGAGGTAAATCTCTAATTCTCAATGGCTTATTATGGGTAACCGGTCGTACGCTATGTACGACCGATCTTGAAAGCTAGATGTATAATTTCGCTAGATCAGAAGGCTCTAGTTCTTTGCCTTCTAATGTTGCATTCCAGTTAGTACCAACAAGAACACCATCTTCAGCTAGGGTCAGTAACCAATCTTCTACAAAGATATCTAGTGGGATTTCTAATACTTCGAAGTCTGCCCACTCTTCAACGTTGTGAGTCTGAGCGTCCTCTTTTGAAGACCAGAACGGCATCACTTCACTGTTTTCGAATTCACTTGAGTCACATGCTAGCCAACCTTCTTCGTTGCGAAGGCCCCATACCAGTTTAGTTTCTTGTGTTTCAGAAACGAAAAGTTCTAGATTTGCTTGAGTATCAGCGGTTAGTTTGCTCATGAATAATTTCTCTATGTTGATAACAAGACAAGATTAACATTATACAAGGGGTAGGTATATGGCGATCAAGGAATTATAAGGATACTGAAACGCTTACCAAACGTTTCAGTATGGTTTGGGTGCGGTAGAATCTATTTGCCGATTTTAGTAAATATATGCCACTCTTCTTTGATGTTGCCTTTAAATCCGACAACAGAGGCTACGACTTTTCTGTTCAATGCATGATTAGTTTCAGTGTCATTATCACGGAAGCCTGCATCTCCGTACCCTACGGTATAGACTCTTGATGGCGGGATACCGTTGCTGATGAGCGCACGTCTTACATTGACCGCACGTTCTTCTGAGAGCTTGAGATTGTATTCGGCATTACCTACTTTACTAGCATAACCTTGCAATTGAATACTTGTGTTTTCGTAACGCTTTAGAAACGCAGCCATTTGACGAATTTGGCTCAGAAACACAGGTTTAATTTCTGCAGAGTCATTGGCAAATAAAATATGAAGATCTTTTTCTTCGCTAGACTCGAAATACGAGCCACAGCCATCATTATCTATTTCAGCGCCTATTTGTGTGTCTATACATAAATCGCGAGCGTTGATAACACCATCATTATCATCATCTTCGAGATCATAACTTTGTGTGGTGCTAGGAAGAGCACGATAAGTGAATTCATCATTTGTTTCAGCCATGATGTTGGCAGAAGCAACCACGAAGCATAGTGGGAGTATAGTTTTGAGAAGCTTCATTAATATTCTACCTTTTCATTCCATTCTTGTGGAGTCTCTACACGTAACCCTGTTAATAGGTTACCTGTTGCATTCATGACTCTATATTTTGCGTACTGTACATCGTACTTAGCGTCTAAAAATCCCTTACGTGCTTCGAAGAGTTCATTTTCAGTGTTAAGTAGATCGAGAAGGGTACGCTTACCAATTCGGTATTGTTTTTCATAAGAGATAACGGTGTCAGAAGCTGAATCTACGTGATCCGACAAGAAATCTTTCTGCTGAACGGTTAAGTCAAGAGCGCTCCATGAAAGGCGTAAGCTTTCTTCTACATTACGGTAAGTACTCTCACGTAGGTCTTTTGCTTTGTTGAGTTGATAAGCGGCACTTTCGGCACGGTCTTGATCGGCTCCACCGTTATAGAGATTGTACTTTAAGCGAAGCATCGCAGAAAATTCATCGCTGTTGCCTTTCGTACCACCTGCATCATCGCGCCACCTTTGAGCGGCTTCAAAAGAAACAGTTGGGTAGTTGGTACTCTTCGACTGCTTGTATTGGAACTTCGCTGAATCTACGTCAGCTTGTGCAATTTTGATAACCGGGTGTTGGTTAAAGGCTTTTGCCAAAGCACCGTCGATCGTATAAGGAATAGAGCCTGCGTCAGCACGTGGATATACCAAGCCTAGTGGGGCTTGGCCAACAAGGCGTTTGAATTGAGTATGGGCATCAAATAAATTATTTTGAGCTGCCAGCAAATTACCATGAGCTTTTGCAATACGAGCTTCTACCTGAGACATGTCTGCCGTAGACCCAATGCCTGAATCAACTCGTTTCTTGATATCTATATAGATATTTTTGTGCGTCGCCAGATTGTTTTCAGAAAGTGTAAGCACTTCGTAAGCTTTAACGGAATCAAGATAGACTTTGGTTACTTGCAGTGCAATATCTTGAGCGCTAGATAGCAATTGATAACGGACAGACTCTGCATCAGCAGCGGTACGATCAATGTCGTTAGAAGTATTCGCGCCATCCCAAATGAGTTGTGTCAACGTAATTGCTGCTTCTTTACGTGTTAGATCTGTTGAGCTCGAATTCGTCGCCAAATCCGTATATTCGTAACCAATGCCACCGTCTAAATCTATACTCGGGCGGTAAGCTCCACCAGAAGCATCGTTAAGGTAACGTTGACTAACGTACTGGTTATATGCCGCTTTGATTTCAGGGTTACTTTCTAAAGTAAACGCGACGGCTTGCTCTAAGGTCTGTGCGCTAGCCGGTAAACTGAGTGCAATAGCCAACCCTAATGTAGTCGTTTTAATCCAGTTCAATTTCAATCTCCCAAAAATGGAGTATCACCTAAGTTTGTCGCTTTTAAGCTTGAATATATCAAATTTAGATGAACCGCCAAAAAAATAACGAATGCTCAATGAGCATTCGTAAATGGTTGTAAAGTTGTTAACCGATCGCCGTACAATTTAAGTCGATTTTGAGTACTTAAATTTGATTTGAGTGTTTGGGTTATCTTTCCCTAAGACAATAACTTATATGGAAGTTTTCGTCATCTTAATTATCACTCAGTGACCGTTATCATTCGTTTACATTGTAAGTTATTAAAGATGTAATTCATAGCTAGGAATTATATGACATTAGATGTTATATTGTCACTAGATTATAAAATCGATGTCACTATTTTGACGTCGCAAACAGAAAATGAGCTTAGGGATTTATATGGACATGACAGTATTGAATGCGAGCGGTGCATTAGCATTAGGTCAACGCATTGTTATTTCGATAGATGGCACAATCACGGTCCTAGAAGACGGCCAGCCATTACAAGCTGGGGATGTCGTTTTAGAATCCCAAAATGTAAATTCTGAATCTCAGATTTCAGTTAAGCGCTTTACGCCACAAGGAAAAGATGGCGATGAAGTCGATCTTGACCAAGATATTGAAAATATTTTTGCCGCTTTAGAAGAAGGGCAAGATCCTACAGAGTTAGGCGAAGAGTTCGCAACTGCGGCAGGTGTACGAGGTTCGAGCCTAGTTAGCAGTGGAACTATTGAACGTGATGGTGACGAAACCATCCCAGTTACCGAATTTGTAACAACAGGTTTCGAAGGCCTAGGTCTGTCTCGTACTCAAAGCTTAAGTTTGCTTGATCTATTCCGCTCAGTGGAAGTTGAGCCAACAGTAAGTATTGAAGACAGCCAAGTCATTAATGAAGGCTCAACAGCAATTTTCGACGTAAGTCTAAGTAAAGCTGCGTCAGGCGATGTAAGCGTTACGCTTGAGACGTTATACGGAACGGCAACAGCGGACGACATTACAAGCGTTGTTGTGAAAGATGCCGCGGGTAACGTAGTGACACCTAACGCTGACGGCTCTTACACCGTCAAAGCGGGTGAAACTAAGTTAGTCGTTGAAGTCGAGACCAAAGACGACGGCACGTACGAAGGTGATGAGAAGCTGAGCCTGAAAGTGACCGGCGCCACGGGCGTGACAGGCTCAGGTACTGGCGAGTTGACCATCAAAGATGACGGCACTGGCCCTGTTGACCCAACCGATCCTACTCCCCCAGTGAATCCAGACGATCGCCCAACGGTGAGCATCGAAGACAGCAAAGTGATTAACGAAGGCTCGACAGCGAGCTTTGATGTGAGCTTAAGCAAAGCCGCGTCAGTCGACGTGAGCGTAACGCTAGAAACCCTTTATGGTACCGCAACAGCGGATGATATCACCAGCATTGTGGTGAAAGATGCGTCGGGTAACGTAGTAACACCTAACGCGGACGGCTCTTACACCGTAAAAGCGGGTGAAACTAAGTTAGTCATTGAAGTCGAGACCAAAGACGACGGCACGTACGAAGGTGACGAGAAGCTAAGCCTAAAAGTGACCGGCGCAACAGGCGTGACAGGCTCAGGTACGGGCGAGCTAACCATCAAAGATGACGGCACAGGCCCTGTTGACCCAACCGATCCTACTCCCCCAGTGAATCCAGATGACCGCCCATCGGTGAGCATCGAAGACAGTAAAGTGATTAACGAAGGCTCGACAGCGAGCTTTGATGTGAGCTTAAGCAAAGCCGCATCAGTTGACGTGAGCGTAACGCTAGAAACCCTTTACGGCACCGCAACAGCGGATGATATCACCAGCATTGTGGTAAAAGATGCCGCAGGTAACGTAGTAACACCTAACGCTGATGGCTCTTACACCGTCAAAGCGGGTGAAACTAAGTTAGTCGTTGAAGTCGAGACCAAAGACGACGGCACATACGAAGGCGATGAGAAGCTGAGCCTTAAAGTGACGGGAGCCACCGGCGTGACAGGCTCAGGTACGGGCGAGTTGACCATCAAAGATGACGGCACCGGCCCGGTTGACCCAACGGATCCTATTCCTCCAGTGAATCCAGATGATCGCCCAGCGGTGAGCATCGAAGACAGCAAAGTGATTAACGAAGGCTCGACAGCGAGTTTTGATGTGAGCTTAAGCAAAGCCGCATCAGTCGACGTGAGCGTAACGCTAGAAACCCTTTACGGCACCGCAACAGCGGATGATATCACCAGCATTGTTGTGAAAGATGCTGCAGGTAACGTAGTGACACCAAACGCTGATGGCTCTTACACAGTCAAAGCGGGTGAAACTAAGTTAGTCGTTGAAGTCGAGACTAAAGACGACGGCACATACGAAGGTGATGAGAAACTGAGCCTGAAAGTGACCGGCGCAACAGGCGTGACAGGCTCAGGTACGGGCGAGTTAACCATAAAAGATGATGGTACCGGTCCTGTTGACCCAACCGATCCTATTCCGCCAGTGAATCCAGATGATCGCCCATCAGTGAGCATCGAAGACAGCAAAGTGATTAACGAAAGCTCAACCGCGAGTTTCGATGTGAGCTTAAGCAAAGCTGCGTCAGTTGACGTGAGCGTTACGTTAGAAACCCTTTACGGCACAGCAACAGCGGACGATATCTCTAGCATTGTTGTGAAAGATGCCCAAGGTAACGTAGTAACACCAAACGCTGACGGCTCTTATACCGTCAAAGCGGGTGAAACTAAGTTAGTTGTTGAAGTCGCGACCAAAGACGACGGCACATACGAAGGCGACGAAAAACTGAGCCTGAAAGTGACAGGTGCTACGGGTGTAACGGGTACGGGTACGGGCGAACTGACCATCAAAGATGACGGCACAGGCCCGGTTGACCCAACCGATCCTACTCCGCCAGTGAATCCAGACGATCGCCCAGCGGTGAGCATCGAAGACAGCAAAGTGATTAACGAAGGTTCAACCGCGAGTTTCGATGTGAGCTTAAGCAAAGCTGCGTCAGTTGACGTGAGCGTTACGCTAGAAACCCTTTACGGCACAGCAACAGCGGACGACATCACTAGCGTTGTTGTGAAAGATGCCGCAGGTAACGTAGTGACAGCTAACGCTGACGGCTCTTACACCGTCAAAGCAGGTGAAACTAAGTTAGTTGTTGAAGTCGCGACCAAAGACGACGGTACGTACGAAGGTGATGAGAAGCTGAGCCTGAAAGTGACTGGCGCTACGGGCGTGAGAGGCTCAGGTGCGGGTGAGCTAACCATCAAAGATGACGGTACTGGCCCTGTTGACCCAACCGATCCTACTCCGCCAGTGAATCCAGATGACCGCCCATCGGTGAGCATCGAAGACAGCAAAGTGATTAACGAAGGCTCGACCGCAAGTTTCGATGTGAGCTTAAGCAAAGCTGCATCCGTCGACGTCAGCGTTATGCTAGAGACGTTATACGGAACGGCAACAGCGGACGACATCACCAGCATCGTTGTGAAAGATGCTGCAGGTAACGTATTGACACCAAACGCTGACGGCTCTTACACCGTCAAAGCAGGTGAAACTAAGTTAGTTGTTGAAGTCGCGACCAAAGACGACGGTACGTACGAAGGTGACGAGAAGCTAGGCCTAAAAGTGACCGGCGCAACAGGCGTGACAGGCTCAGGTACGGGTACAGCGACAATTTTAGACAACGACAAGCCGAGCATCACCGACGTGGAAGTTGGGGTGTCAGGGGATAACGACAGCGTGGTTGAAGGTCAAGCATTGAACTTCAATGTGACGTTATCGGAAGAGACCAAGTCGGAAGTCAGCTACAGCCTAACCTTGCCAGCGTCAGCGGACGTGGACTTAGGCACGGTGAGCTTCACCAACGGCGTGACGTACGACAGTGCGACGAAAACACTGACGGTACCGTCGGGCGTGACGAGCTTTACCATCGTGGTACCGACGGTAGACGACAACATAGTGGAAGCGGCGGAAGACTACGTGATCACCTTAGAGGGTCAACAAGTCACGGGCACCATTTTAGACAACGACAAGCCGAGCATCACCGACGTGGAAGTTGGGGTGTCAGGGGATAA
>NZ_JBGONI010000024.1:59327-80977 GCF_041439035.1 Vibrio sp. 1F263
CGGAAGACTACGTGATCACCTTAGAGGGTCAACAAGTCACGGGCACCATTTTAGATAGTGACGTAACAATCAAAGTCCACGATGCTGTGCCTGTGAATGAAGGAGATAAAGCATCCTTTAAAGTGACATTAAATGAAGCCTCTTCTGAAAAACAGTATGTTAAATTTGAAGCGACAACAAACGGTTACGATACTGAATTTGATGACATCGATACCAATAGCCTAACTTACGAATACAAAGATGCTAACGGCGATTTCCAAGTTGCAAATGTTGTTAACGGTTATGTAGAAATTCCGGCAGGAAGAACTGAACTTCGTGTAACGGTTCAAACCGTACAAGACGATAAGTTTGAATGGACTGAACGTTTTGGACTTCACATTGTAGATACAAAATCTCAGGTAGGTGGAACGTCAAGTATTGATGAAGCGAATTCTGATCTGAAAGGTCAAGGTACAATCAAGTTAGATCATTCAGATAACCCTACGCTTACATTGACGAATGCTAATGCTGTTGATGAAGGAAACACGGCCGTATTTGATGGGCAACTATCGAAGGTGTCTGAAGCGTCGATTGAGATGAAAGTCGAGTTTGAATTTTCTAATGGCGTTGGCAAAGCAAACCTTGAGGATTTAGCCGCAGACAGTAGTAAGCCGTTTGCTGGGGTTACAGTCACTTATGTTTCTGGCGGAGTGATTAAGACTATTTCGGTAAATGAAGTGAATGGAACATTCACACTTCCTGCGAAAGTTACGGATTTCAAAGTTAATGTAGATACAGTAAATGATAACCGTTTCGAAACATCAGAAGACTTTGGAATTAAGTTGAGTGAGATACCTTTCCAATCTTCAACTGATGCTAGTAAAGATGTAATCATCAATAGCGGTCAGCACGGTGTATCAGCTACGGGCTCTATAAATGAAGATGCTTCTGATAAACCCGCAATAAGTGTGTCCGATGCTCTTGCTGTTAAAGAAGGTGGAGTGTTGGAGTACAGTGTTGCACTTACAGGTTCTTCTGATATAGAAGTTAAATATTCATTTAACTTCCCGAATAGTAGTGATGTTAGAAAAGCAGACATTTCGTTTACGGATGGCGTTAAACTGAGTGCAGATAAGCAATCTATTATTGTGCCTAAAGGCGTATCTTACTTTAAAGTTATTGTTCCGACATTAGATGACGTTCTTGTAGAAAATACTGAAAATTACACCATTACTATTGGTGGCGACACAGGTACTGGCTCGATACTCGACAATGAAGTTGCACCTGTCATCAGGAATCAGTCAGTCAGTGTGTCTGAAGAAGCTCTTAGTGGGGGTATTACGGATACGATAGGTTTGCCGAGTGATTCTACTGATGGACACTCTGTTCAGGGGGATTTGTCTATTACCGATGCCAATGGTAACTGGTCTGACACTGTATTTAGTGAATCAAGTTCAATTACAGTAACAACATCAACTGGCCAACCTCTGACATCTGAAGGGCATACAATTACTTGGAGTGTATCAAATAATGGTCACACACTTCTTGGCGAAGCTAACGGTAAACCTGTTATTGAAGCGACTTTAAATAGTAGTGGACATTATGAGGTACAACTTAAAGCTCCTGTTGATCACCCTAATACCAGTGGAGAAGATAACTTATCGATTCATATTCCCGTGATTGCTAAGGATACTTCCGGGTTGTCTAGCTCTGGAGGTCAGATTACGGTTTCAATTGAAGACGACCAGCCAGATGCTAAATATGAAGAAATTGATACGACTATTCATACTGTAGGCACTAATGTTCAGCTTATTTTGGATGTTTCTGGATCAATGAAAGGAGATCGTTTCGATGTTCTTAAAGCATCCGTACTGCAAATGCTTAATCAATATGCGGGAGCATCAGATAATGTTCGTGTTCAGCTTATAACATTCAACTATAACGTTTCTCTAGTTGAGCATAATAACAAAGCATGGATGACTGTCGACGAAGTGAAGGGTTATATCAACGCACTACAGGCCGGTGGTGGTACCGCTTATGATGACGCGATACAAGGTGGTAAGAATTATTGGAATACGGACTCCAGTTTACGTATACCTAACGCAAATAACGTCAGTTATTTCATCAGCGATGGTGCAACACATGAAAATGATAAAATAGATAGATATGAAGAGGCTTCATGGAAGCAGCATTTAACTACTAACAATATTACCGCGCACGCAGTTGGAATTGATCTAAAAGGTAACAGAACTCAGATCAACAAAGTTGCATATGATGGAACAGGTCCCAAAGATAAAAACGCGGAGTTGATTGATGATGAATCTCAGCTGAGTGATGCACTTATTAACTCAATCGTACAAAACGTAACAGGTTCAATCTCAGGTAGCGGTTCTGGTTCTGGTTCTGGTTTTGGGGCAGATGGTGGTTACGTAAGTCAGATAAAATTTGGAACTGGCTCATTTAACTTTAATGGTTCGACTATCTCAACATCGGGAACTTTGCCTTCGAATATTAGCTATTCTAAGGATGAAGCAACCAACAAATTAACCATAACCGTCGATGGTAAGTTCGTATTTGTAATTGACCTTGACACCGGAGCGTATGAGTTTAGTGGTAAACCTCAAGATAGGCCTTCAACACTTGATTTTGATTACACACTGAAAGACGGTGATGGTGATACTAGTAGTAATAAGTTGGTGTTTAATGTTCCTGCTAGTAAATCCGGTTTAGATATTAGTGCGCCAGGTGATGCGGTCGATACTCTTAAGCTATACCATCATCAAAATGGTGATGCTAAGCTTCAATGGAGCTCTGTTGGAACGGATTCAACAACAGAGTATTTCACGAAATCAGAAGTGGCTAATGGATTTAAAGTAAATGTTGGTGCTGGAGGAGATCATGTACACCTTGGAAAAGGCGACGATATCATTTGGCTTGGTGACAGTCATTCAAAGTTAGATGATACAGCGGGTGATAGTGCATCTAAGCAGGCTAACGCTCAAGCGACATTAGAATCATTTACTAACGGTTCAGACAGTAGCTTGTTAGCATCAAACAGTAATGGTGAAGGTGCAGCCTTTAATAACTCTATGCCGAGTCAAAGTAACGCGTATTTAGATATTGCTCATAGTGGTGCTGGCGATGATTATGTATACGGTGAAAAAGGTATAGATGTCATTTTCGGTAGTGCTGGTAATGATTACCTAGATGGCGGACAAGGTAATGATGGCCTCCGAGGTGGAACGGGCAACGATACAGTTAAAGGTGGTGCTGGTGAAGATATTCTTATCGGTGGTCTTGGTAACGATATATTAACTGGCGGCAGTGATGACGATATCTTTAAGTTTGTGGATCAAGACACGACTAGTTCTCGGAATGACATTAGAGATGGTGAAAGAGATGTTATTACTGACTTTACAAAGGGACAGGATAAGATAGATTTATCAGAACTACTGCACACAGATGCGAATGATACTATAGACAGTTTACTTAAGAGTAATCAAATTGGTGTTGTTGAAGGTAACGGTGATTTAACTGTTACAATCTCTCAAGCAGGGACTTCGGTTGGTGAGAATAGTCAACAAATTGTTCTTGAAGGTGCTGCTGGCCAGTACGCGGGGCTATCTGAGAGTGCAATCCTAAGTGATTTACTGAAGATATACGATACAACAAGCAACTAAACAAAAAGGGCCGAAAGGCCCTTTTTTTATATCTTAATTTAGTAAAGTAATCGCGCTTAAGAAACCTTACGTTGAGGTTGCAACACCCTACAGTTACAACACTTTACAGGCAAAACCTTTTAGGTAGAAGCCTTCTGGGTACGCTGTATCTGTTAGGTGGTCAGCGGCTTGCTCGAAGCGCTCGACAAATTTAACGGTTCTTCCTGCATCTAGAGCAGCGTCAGCGATGATTTTTTGGAATAAATCAGTGCCCATCAAGCCAGAGCAAGAGTAGGTGAGTAGAGTGCCACCAGGGTTTAAGATTTGCATTGCAAGCATGTTTACATCTTTGTAGCCGTTAGCTCCTGATGTTAGGTTATTTTTGCTTGAAACGAACTTTGGTGGGTCCATGATCACGACGTCAAACTTAGTGCCTTGATCTCGGTATTCACGAAGTAGTTTAAATACGTCTGCGTTTAGGAATACAGCGCGTTTTTTTGAGATATCAAACTCATTGAGTTCAGCGTTGAACTTAGCTGTATCAAGAGCTAATTGAGACACATCTGCGTTGATTACACGTTTTGCGTCGCCTTTCAGTGCGTAAAGACCAAAGCCGCCAGTGTATGAGAAACAGTTAAGCACATCTTTGCCTTTAACATACTTCATTGACTCTTTACGGCTATCACGTTGGTCCATGTAGAAGCCAGTTTTGTGGCCTTCCATAATGTTTACGCTGATTTTGACGCCGTTTTCTTCAATGACGATAGATTTTGGTGGCTCTTCACCGTGAAGTACACCAACAACTTGTTCTAGGCCTTCTTTTTTACGAACTGCTACGTCTGAACGCTCGTAAATATTACAGTCTGGGAAGCATTCAATTAAAGCTTCAACCAATACGCTCTTATTGAATTCAGCGCCCGCACTTAGTAGTTGGCAAACTAGGTAGTCTTGATATTTGTCGATAGTGATACCTGGCAGTCCATCAGACTCTGCAGCGGTAAGGCGGTAGCCAGTTAAACCATCACGCTCAATGATGTCTTCACGCAGTGATTGCGCGTCTTGAATTCGTTTTACGAAGAACGCTTTGTTAATTTCTTCTTTTTCAAATGTCCAAACACGAGCTCGAATTTGAGATTCTGGTGAGTAAGCCGCTTTTGCTAGCCATTGACCATTCTGAGCATATACGTCTACAGTTTCACCTTGTTGTGGTTCGCCTTCGACCTTATCGATACCGCGTGAAAATACCCAAGGGTGTTTACGGCGTAGTGATTTATCTCGGCCTTTAGCTAGATGAATTGAAGGAGTCATAATTTACTCTGTTTGTTGAATTTGAAGGAGGTGTATTGTCGGGGAAGTACAAGGGAAAAGCAAATAAGAAAGGGCTGCAAAAGCAGCCCTTGTATTGAACCATCATTAGTTGGTGGCTAGATGTCAGTATTAAGCTTTAAGACCTGTCAGTAAACCTTCCATCGTATCGCTCTGCTTACGAAGTTGGTCAACGTTAGAGTTACTTTTACTGATCATCTCGCAGATGCCGTCTGATTGATGACGAATCTCTTCAACGCTTTGTGCAATGTTATCCGCAACGACACCTTGCTCTTCTGCAGCTGTAGCAATTTGCGTACTACTATCAGAAATAGACTGGTTTTTCTCAGCTAAAGAACCGATCTCAACGTTCACTTCCGACATCAGTGTTTGGCCTTCATTGGCATTGTTCACTGTCACTTCCATCAGTTTTGTTAACGACTGGCTATTACGTTGTAACGATTCGATCATGCTCTGAATTTCAACTGTCGCTTGTTGAGTTCGTCCGGCAAGGGCGCGAACTTCATCAGCAACAACTGCAAAACCACGCCCTTGCTCTCCAGCTCGAGCAGCTTCAATCGCAGCGTTTAGCGCTAACAGGTTAGTTTGTTCAGAGATACCATTGATGGTTGCGACTACTTCATCGATCTGCGCTGCATTAGCATCGAGTTCTTCTACTGCTTGCGAAGCCGATTGAATCTCTTGGGATAAGCTAGAGATCGATTCCAAAGTATTAGAAACCTTAACTTGACCACTTTGTGCGACACCACGAGCGTCCATTGTTTGAGTGCTTGAATCATGGGCAAGGGTAGCGACTTCGCGAATCGTTGCTGCCATTTGTTCAGTTGCGCTGGCGAGGCTATTCAAGTGCTCTTGTTGATTACTTGAGATATCTGAGCTTTGTTGCGTTGATTGGTTCAAATCCGAGCTGATTTGCTGCATGAGAGCAACGGACTCTTGGATTGAGAGAACCATGTTTTGTTCACGCTCGGCAACCTTATCGATAGTAATAGCAATTTCACTGAACTCATCGCGAACTAAAAAGTAGTTCATGCGACAAGTTAAATCGCCACTCGCAAGTGTGCTGAGTGCTTTGTTCATCGAGAACATAGCACCACCAATGAAAGTCATGATGTAGTAAACCCCTAGAGCGATCAACGTGAGAGTTACTGCAATAATCGATACCTGAGTAGTAGATAGAGCTGACCATAAGTTTTGGTCATGGCTTGCGACTAAACTGAAGGCGCCATTCATGACAGAAACAGATCCTGCACCATATCCTAAAGAGATGGTTTCAGAATTACTAATGAGTTGAGACACCTGATCTTTAGTGAGTTGTCCAGCTTCAATCAGCCCTTTCATCAGGAGCAATTCATCCTGATAAAGGTGAGCAAGTAAAGAGTCCGCGGCGCTATCTAAAACTAAAGTCAGTATAACCAGGGCGATAAGAGGTAATAAGAATAGTAGATAGAACTTTTCTTGGATTTTTAGGTGAATGAGATATTTGTCAATCCAACGAAACGGGATTTCTTTCATAATTGTAATACTCGAAGTAAGCCCACCAATAAATGGTGAATGAATAGAATCGCAACTATATCATCCATATAATTTATGAGGCAACGTTATGGATACTCTGCAGTATATTTTTGTCGTGTCAGGCGTAGTTCAGTGTGTTGGATTTCGTTATCACACCAGTAGGCAGGCGCAGGATTTGGGCATTTCCGGCTATGCAAAGAACCTAAATGATGGTCGAGTTGAAGTGTTAGCGGTCGGAGAGGTGCTGAAACTTGAGAAGTTACACGCTTGGCTTAATCTTGGACCACCGAGCGCAACAGTAGACAATGTCGTCATGCATCAAGTTAAAGATCATGAGCGGCAGGACGTACGTGTAGGGGAGTTTAAAATACTGTAGGACACTACAGTATTTAACTTTTTACGTTGAGATCAACCTAGCGCTATTTTAGTTCTACAAGCATTTTGCTGGTTTAGGTAAACCGGCGAGCTTGGTTGCTTGTTTGGCAGGGCCTTTTTTGAATAATTTGAAAAGGTACTTACTGTTGCCTTTTTCTGGACCGTGAGCTTTTTCCATTGCTTTCACGAGCATGCGAACCGCTGGTGAGGTGTTGAACTCTTCGTAAAAGCTTCTTACAAAATGTACGACTTCTAAGTGTGCATCAGTAAGTTCAATTTCCTCATCTTGAGCAAGAATTTCAATCATACCTTCTTCCCATTGAGTGTAATCCAACAGATAACCTTGAGCGTCGGTTTCGATTTGCTTGCCGTTATATTCAAACATGTTTAATCCAGAGTCCAATTAACTATCCGGATAGAGTACATGACCAAGTTTATCTTTCTCAACAGAAATTGTAGCTATCTCAAAAAATATTGCACTTATGGATAAAAAAAGCCCAAGAGATAGGCTCTTGGGCTAGATATGATTCAGTGATGGAAGCGATTAGTCGTCGTTACCCATAATGCCTAAGATGCTTAGTAGGCTGATGAAGATGTTGTAGATAGAAACATACAAGCTAATCGTTGCAGAGATGTAGTTCGTTTCACCACCACGAATGATGCTTTGCGTTGTTAGCAAGATTACACCAGTCGAGAATAGGATAAACATACCGCTCATTGCCAGTGATAGTAGTGGCATTTGTAGGAAGATGTTTGCAACCATGCCGACTAGCAGAACAACGAAACCAGCCATTAGCATACCGTTAAGGAATGAAAGGTCACGTTTAGTTGTTAGGGCGTAAGCAGATGCAGCCATAAATGCCAGTGCAGTACCGCCAAGTGCAGTTAGGATGACATCACCCATGCCTGCACCAACGTACATGTTTAAGATTGGACCGATGGTGTAGCCTAAGAAACCTGTAAATAGGAATGTGAAGACTAGACCCATGCTGTTGTCACGGTTCTTTTCTGTTAGGAATAGAAGGCCGTAGAAACCAACTAGCATAATGATAAGACCAGGGCGAGGAAGGTTCATCGCCATAGATACGCCTGCTACTACAGCAGACCAAAGTAGTGTCATAGACAGTAGTGCGTAGGTGTTACGCAACACTTTATTGGTTTGCAGAGCACTTTCTTGAGATGCTGTGCGTGAAAACATAGGGCTGTTCATAATCTTCCTCGTAAGGTGACTTCAATAGTTATTAGTACATTTATGGGGCTGAAAGTTCGAAAAATCAAGTCTTTCATTCCTCTTGTATACCTAAAATAATAATCAAAATAGTCGGTTAAGTGTTTCTGAAGGTGTAACAAAGTATTTCTAATGACGATAAAGTGTCGCTAACACTCGATGTTCAAACTTTTATAGTTACTGGCTAATGATTTATAACCTTTGGAAAACGAACGATAACATCGAAAAATAAAAAGAACATCGAAAAATAAAGAGGCGACCTAAGCCGCCTCTGTAGTTTATGCATCATAACATATTAATGGTGCAAGATTTGGCTCAAGAAGTTCTGCGTCCTATCCGATTGTGGGTTTTCAAAGAAGTCGACAGGGTTGTTCTCTTCTATGATTTCACCGGCATCCATAAAGATAACGCGATCTGCGACCTCTTTAGCAAAGCCCATCTCGTGCGTTACACACAACATTGTCATCCCTTCTTCGGCCAATTCGACCATTACGTCTAATACTTCACGAACCATTTCTGGGTCTAGTGCCGATGTTGGTTCATCAAATAGCATAACCTGAGGGTTCATACACAAAGAACGAGCGATTGCCACACGTTGCTGTTGTCCACCTGACAGTTGGCCTGGGAATTTATCCGCTTGTTCAGGGATTTTTACACGCTCAAGGAATTTCATCGCGATGGCTTCGGCTTCCTCTTTAGGCATCTTTTTGACCCAAATAGGGGCTAGAGTACAGTTCTCTAATACCGTCAGATGTGGAAACAAGTTGAAGTGTTGAAAACACATACCAACATCTCGGCGCACGGCTTCAATGTTTTTTAGGTCTTCCGTCAATTCATTACCTGAAACGAAGATATGACCCTTTTGGTGTTCTTCCAACCGGTTGATACAACGGATCATCGTTGATTTTCCTGAGCCAGAAGGGCCACAGATAACGATTTTTTCGCCTTTCTTAACCTCTAGATTGATGTTTTTAAGTACGTGGAATTCGCCGTACCATTTGTTCATGTCTTTTAACTCGATCATAAGACCTTGAGAGTTGTTTTCTGTTTGCTGCGTCATAATACGTCCTTGATCTTGTTAATTATCGTTTGTGACCGGTGTGAAGTCTGTTTTCCAGCCAAATCGAGTATCTCGACATGCCAAAACAAAACACCCAGAACACTAACGCGACAAATACATAACTTTCTGTTGAATACCCAAGCCACTCAGGGTCGGTATTCGCGGCTTGGCCAATCCCTAGTACATCAAACATACCGATAATCAAAACTAGACTGGTATCTTTGAACAAACCAATAAAGGTATTCACAATTGAAGGAATCGTGATTTTAAGAGCTTGAGGCAGAATGATAAGCCCCGTCTTTTTCCAATAGCTCAACCCTAGAGCGTCAGCGGCTTCGTATTGACCTTTTGGTATTGCTTGCAAACCACCACGGATTACTTCCGCCATATAAGCAGCACTAAACAGTACTACCCCAACAAGCGCACGTATCAGTTTATCGGTCTCCATCCCCTCTGATAAAAAGAGCGGAAGCATTACCGAGGCCATGAATAGAACCGTAATCAGTGGTACACCACGCCAGATTTCGATGTAAACGGTACACATACTGCGGATGATTGGCATCTCTGAACGACGCCCTAGCGCCAGTGCGACACCGATAGGCAGTGATACAACGATACCAACAAGTGCGATGATTAGTGTAACCAGTAGGCCGCCCCATTTATGGGTATCAACAACCTCTAGACCAAATACACCACCGTATAGTAAGCCTGCAATGATAAACGGGTAGATGTTTACGAAGAATAACCAAATCCACGTACGCTTAGGTGTTTTTTCGTAAGCTAACAAAGCAACAAAAATAGCTAATGTTGCGTAGAAAAAGCGAGGACGCCACAGTTCCGCTTCTGGGTAGAAGCCGTACATGAATTGGTCCCAACGGACGCTAATGAAAACCCAACAAGCGCCTTCGCTAGTACAGGCATCGCGTGTTGTTCCTATCCAGTCAGCGCTCAAGAATGCCCAATCAGCTATTGCCCATAATAAAGTGAAAGCAAAGTAAGCAAGCACCACAGTTACGACACTGTTAATTGGTCCATTAAATAGATTTTTTCTTAACCAACCGACAGGTCCAACAGTATTCGCTGGAGGCGGAAGATCAGGTTGAAATTGATGTGTACTCATCTTATCTCTCCACCAACGCTACTTTGCGGTTGTATATGTTCATTAGAGCAGATGTTAATAGGCTTAGGGTTAAGTAGACGCCCATTGTCATCGCGATTACTTCGATAGCTTGTCCAGTTTGGTTCAATGTTGTCCCTGCAAAGACAGATACAAGATCGGGATAACCAATGGCCATCGCAAGTGATGAGTTTTTGGTCAGGTTTAAATACTGACTAGTTAGTGGTGGGATAATAATTCTTAATGCTTGCGGAATAATGACTAGCTTAAGAGTTCTTGTTCGCGGGAGCCCTAGAGACATAGCAGCCTCTGTTTGCCCATGGTTTACCGCATTAATACCTGAACGCACAATCTCGGCGATGAATGCTGCTGTGTAGATACTTAAAGCGAGCATCAATGCTGCCAATTCAGGAATGATGCTGATACCACCTTTGAAGTTAAACCCTTTCAGAACAGGGTACTCCGCAGAGATAGGCATACCCATAACAAAGTAAGTGACTAATGGTAAGCCCACAATCAGCGCTGCAGCAATTCGCAACATTGGTGTTTGTTGGCCGGTTAGCTTTTGTTTGTTATTAGCCCAGATGTTGATAACAAAAGTAGCGATGATACCGACAATCAATGATGCGATGACAATGCTACTGCCTTGTTCTAACACTGGAGCTGGGAAGTACAAACCACGTACATTCAAGAAAATAGCTTCACCAAGGCTCATACTCTGACGAGCGGAAGGCAATGCTTGTAGAACGGCGAAATACCAAAAAAATATTTGTAGAAGAAGAGGAATATTTCGGAATATCTCAATGTAGACAGCTGCAAATCGGCTAACTAGCCAGTTTGAAGATAGCCTAGCGATACCCATACTAAAGCCCAGTACTGTGGCTAACATGATGCCTAATACTGAAACTAAAGCGGTATTGAGAAGACCGATAAAGAATGTACGACCGTATGAGAATGTTTCGTCGTATTCAATCAGTGTTAAGCCGATACCAAAACCAGCTTCTTGGGAGAGAAAATCAAAACCAGTGGCGATACCACGGGAATCTAAGTTTGTGAGTGCATTATTTACAATCGTGTAGAAGAAAGCACAAAGCGCCGCGACGGCGAGAATTTGGAAAACAATTGAGCGAAAAGTGGGGTTGTAAAAAAGGTTGGCACTTTTGGGCTGTGGTTTTTCTTGAGTTGGAGAAATAGTTTCATTAGGTTTCATACTGCTATAACCTCAAATCCATTTAATAAATAGGGCGGAAAAGTCCGCCCTAATTGATGCTTGTAAATTTATTAACGGATTGGTGGAGCGTACATAAAGCCGCCCGCATTCCATAGTGCGTTTACGCCACGAGAGATCTGTAGTGGTGAACCTGTACCAACAGTACGTTCGAAGCTCTCACCGTAGTTACCAACTTGTTTAATTACTTGGTAACCCCAATCGTCACGAATGCCAAGGCCTTTACCTTTAGGACCGTCAACACCAAGAATACGCTTGATGTTTGGATCTTTTGACTTAAGCATTTCGTCAGCATTCTTAGAAGAGATGCCGTACTCTTCTGCGTTAATCATGGCTGAAAGGGTCCATTTAGCAACGTTGAACCACTTGTCATCATCTTGACGAACAACAGGGCCTAGTGGCTCTTTAGATATGATTTCAGGAAGTACCTGTGCAGATTTAGGATCAGCAAGATTTAAGCGAAGTGCATATAGACCAGATTGGTCAGTTGTAAGAACATCACAACGACCCGCGTCGAAACCTTTTGATGTTTGTGCTGCCGTATCAAATACCACTGGCTTGTAAGACATGCCACTGTTACGGAAGTAATCGGCTAGGTTAAGTTCAGTCGTTGTACCTGATTGAACACACACTGAAGCGCCATCTAGTTCTTGAGCACTTGTTAGTCCAAGTTCTTTCTTAACCATGAAGCCTTGACCATCGTAGTAGTTAACGCCTACGAAGTTTAAACCTAGAGCAGTGTCACGATGTAGCGTCCATGTTGTATTACGAGATAGTACGTCTATTTCACCAGATTGAAGCGCGGTAAAACGCTCTTTTGCTGTTAGCGGTACATACTTAACTTTAGTCTTGTCACCGAGTACAGCCGCTGCAAGAGCTTGACAATACTCAACATCAATTCCTTCCCATTCACCTTTTGAGTTAGGGTTAGAGAACCCTGGAAGACCTGTACTTACACCACAAGTTAGAAAACCTTGAGATGTGACTTTGTCCAGAGTGCTTTCTGCCGCTGATGCTGATGTTGCCATCATCGCAGTTGATGCAGCTACTACTGAAGCAAGAAGTGTTAGTTTATTTGTCATTTGTATCCTTCCTTGTTAACCAGGTGACACCTGATACTCATACTCGTTTGAGTGTCTCTTGTGTGTTGCGTTGTCTATGACCTTGTTGCTCAAATTAAGCGAGTTGCATTTTGCAAATGAAACCGTGTGCGATTTAAACAACTGTTTATAAGGTTAGGAAAGGATCCGTAGTTTCACAAATGTATAATTTAAAAAGAATTTTGAATGAAATCACAAATCCGAACACAATTAGAATGACCAAATGTTAACTGAATGTAAATAGTGCAACGGTTCACACTGTTGGTGCAACGAGATTTAGGTTTTTATATTGATGGTGGGCTAGGTAAATATTCTGAATTAAAGTCGTATTGGTGGCGCATTGGCCTTAAGAAAGGTGGAAATTTGGTCAATAAATATTTTTATTACGCTTGGATAGTTATGAATATGCTCCAAATTTGGTAGCATGTCTGAATAGTTATTGAAGTAGTCTCAAGGAAGAACATGCGTTATTTCCCAATGTTTTTGGATGTAGAGAATAAGCCAATTCTAGTGGTTGGTGGGGGCGAGGTTGCTTGCCGAAAAGTCGACAGTTTGCTGCGAGCGGGTGCTAATGTAACTTTGGTTTCTCCTAAGGTCGCACCTTACTTAAAAGAGCTAGCCGATGAAGACAAACTTCGTTGGGTTCAAAATTTTTACTCGTCACAGCTTATCTCGAAAAACTACTTACAAGTGTGGGCAACTACAGATAACCCAAACCTAAATCATCAAGTACATAATGATGCAAAAAAAATGGGTATTCTTGTCAATGTGGTCGATGACTTACCCTATTGTGACTTCATCACACCCTCAATGATAAATCGCGGACGAATCCAAATAGCGATCTCAAGTGGGGGAGCATCACCTGTTTTGGTGAGAAATATTAGAGAAAAACTCGAAACTGTATTGCCACAGAACATAGGTTTGATAGCGGACTTCGGTGCATCAAAACGCAATTCAATTAAAGAGTCCTTTCCTACTGTTGATGAACGCCGAAAATTCTGGGAGCGCTTTTTGTCGTCCAGTTTTATTAATCAAGTGACGGATAGGGATCAACTTGAATCGTATTATCAACAGTCGTTGACTGAGCAAGTTGATAGTGAAGGGCAGGTCACTTGGATCGAATTTGAAGAAGATGTTGAGCTACTTTCTATGAAGGCTTTACGTCTGATGCAAGAGGCAGAGCTAGTACTTTCACCAATCGATTGTCCATTCGAATTTATAGACTTATGCCGTCGAGATGCAGAAAGAGAGAGCTATGTTAATAGCGGAGAGCTATCAACCAAGCTTGAGCAAGCCAGAGCTGAGAAATTACGAGTGTGTGTGTTTATTCCACCAGCAAGCGTAGAGTTTAATCTATTGGTAGGTAAAGACCTGAAACTGTCTGCTGCAAAAGTGCTCAGGTGAGTGGTAGTTGATAGATTTTAGTTGAAGCGAGCGCTTTTTAGTTGTTTGCAAATCGGCTAGAGACCCTGAATAAGACTGACCGATAAATAAAAAGCCACTTCCTAAAAGAAGTGGCTTTTTGTGATTTTAAACACGACATTGTGCTGATGAATGAGCAACCACAATAAGCAGTCGCTCAAACTCGAAAATTAGTCGCGGAAGTTGTCAAACTGGAAAGGTTGACCAAGTTCACCGCTGCGAACTAGAGCCATAACAGCTTGTAGGTCATCACGCTTTTTACCCGTTACACGAACTTTGTCGCCTTGGATAGAAGCTTGAACTTTAACTTTGTTGTCTTTGATTAGCTTAACGATCTTCTTAGCAACATCCGTTTCGATACCTTGCTTAAAGATAACCGTTTGGTGCCAAGTGCGACCTGTTTGGTCTGCTGCTTTCGCTTCCATCGCGTTAGGATCAACATTACGTTTTGTTAGGTTGCTACGAAGGATATCGCGCATTTGCTTCAGTTGAAAATCGTCTTGAGCAGTCAATTTTACTGATTCATCTTTGTAATCAAAGCTTGCTTCAACGCCGCGAAAATCGAAACGAGTCGATAGTTCACGGTTTGCGTTGTCTACCGCGTTACGCAGTTCTACTGCTTCTACTTCAGAGATAATGTCAAATGATGGCATTGTGTTGTTTCCTTAAGCTAAGTTTCTATCTTTAATTGCTGTTGCAAGCATATCTAGCATTGTTGCAGTATCTTCCCAGCTTAGGCATGGGTCAGTAATAGACTTGCCGTATTCTAGGTTGTTGATATCTGTCATTGGCTGGTTACCTTCAACAATGAAGCTTTCCGCCATGATGCCTGCAATTTGATTCTTGTTAGATTTGATTTGCTCACAAATGTCTTGTGCAACTTCTAACTGTTTACGGTGCTGTTTCTGACAGTTAGCGTGGCTAAAGTCTACAACCAAACGTTGAGGTAGATCGAATTCAGCCAGTTGCTTACATGCGTTATCTACAGATTCAGCATCGAAGTTAGGGCCTTTATCGCCACCACGTAGAATTACGTGACCGTATGGGTTACCAGAAGTACGGTAAACCGTCATGCGGCCGTTCTTATCTGGCGAGTAGAAGTAGTGTGAAGCATGCGCAGCACGAATCGCATCAATGGCAATTTTGATGTTGCCGTTAGTCGCGTTTTTGAAGCCAACTGGGCAAGACAGTGCAGAAGCCATTTCACGGTGAATCTGAGATTCAGTCGTGCGAGCACCAATTGCGCCCCAAGTGATAAGGTCTGCAATGTACTGGCCGGTGATCATATCAAGGAATTCAGTCGCGGTAGCTAGGCCAAGCTTGTTGATATCTAGCAATAGCTTACGTGCTTTATTCAAGCCTGTTTCAAGTGCGTATGAACCATCGAGATTCGGATCGGTAATTAAACCTTTCCAACCTACAACCGTACGAGGCTTCTCGAAGTAGGTTCTCATGACAACGAACAGTTCATCTTTGTATTGATCTTGAATCTGGCTTAGACGTTCAGCGTAATCAAGTGCCGCATCTGTATCGTGAACAGAGCAAGGACCAACGATAACTAATAGGCGATTATCACGACCCGTTAGGATATCTTCGATTTGGCGGCGAGAATTCTTAATGCGCTCAGCAACGTCGTCAGTAATAGGGTGTGCATTGCCTAATTCGGCAGGAGTTGGCATAGGACCCAGAGCTTGGGTTCTCAACTCATCAGTTTTTAATGGCATGTGATAGCTTTTTTATTCTATTGCGAAGTGGTTAAGATAACGGAATTGAACAGAGGAATAAACTCTCTTAAGTCAAAGTTATCTCTGTTATTGCTAATATTCTCATTTTTATCAGCAGGCCAACGTCAAATGGGGGATTTTCACTTGTATTAACAGGCAGCTATCGGTATTTTCGTTTGAACACAACATAAAAATGCTGGAGCAGCAATGACTCAAGAAAATCAAAGCACTTTGCACCCAGAACTTGTCTTAGGTGATGTGCTGCCTTCTTACAACGATAATAATAATTCCAACCATTTATACGTTTCATTATCTGAATTGGTCATGGATCGTGTCTTCTATCATCCAAGTATTGAAAGTCATTTAGAAACACTGACTGATATCGAAAAAACCTCTTTAGATGCGATCCTTGGCGATAAAACAGTCGATGAGCATTTTGTTTCGACCTTGGTTATTGCCATTCAAGCAGCCGTTCAGCCAAACCACGCCACTGTTCGTATTGCGTTAAGTAGTGCTGATAGCTATGGCTTCCGTTCGCTACTTGGTGGTAGCTGTGAAGCCGAAGAGATAAACCCGGCACTAGGTGTTCGTGGGGTTGCGCGTTATGCGACAGCCGAGTACAGCAAGGCTTTCGCTTTAGAGTGTCAGGTTATTAAAGTGCTGCGAGAGCAGGGTATTAACGTTGAAGTGGTTGTACCGTATGTACGAGCATTAAGCGATGCCGCTAAGATTATTGATTTGCTTGCAGAGCAAGGCTTACCACGCGGGCTTAATGGCTTGAAAGTTCTGTTCTCGTGCGATGTGCCGTCTGCTGTGCTACTAAGCGAAAGGTTACTTCATTACTTCGATGGTGTTGTGGTGAACGTTGATAGCTTAGCGTCTTTCACTTTAGGTGTAGACAAGCACAATGAAGCTCAGCAACACGCTTTTGATCCTCAAAACGAGGCGGTTATTACCTTGTTGAGTATGATTGTTAAAGCAACGCTGAACGCAAAGAAGCCCGTCCTGCTTGTGACTCAAGGCTTGGTGGACTACCCGCGCTTACAAGGGTTCATTGCGGATCTCGAAGGTGTAGAAACAGTCATCACTGCATAAACCAGCTTATTGTTTAGATAAATCAACTTGCTGTTTGAGTTTATCTAAGTCACTAAAGCTTAGAGAAAAATGGAGATATCATTATGCGATGATATCTCTTTTTCGTAACATTTTTTTGACATGTACATCGCTAATCGATTAACTGGTCTGATGACTTATTTGACTAGGTAATCCGAATGCTGACCCCTCTACAAAAAGCAAATTTCTACTTGAGCATGTTTGGCTTTTTCAAAGTACCTCTGATCTGGCTATGTCGACCAAAACTGCTCGCGCTGGATAATCAACATGTTGAAGTGAAAATTCCTCTCAAAAGGCGAACTAAGAACCACCTCAATAGTATGTATTTTGGTGTGTTAGCTGTGGGAGCTGACGTAGCAGGTGGTTTCCTTGCTATGAGTAAATCTCAGCAGCAG
Organism: Vibrio sp. 1F263; assembly: GCF_041439035.1. Taxonomy (NCBI): domain Bacteria; kingdom Pseudomonadati; phylum Pseudomonadota; class Gammaproteobacteria; order Vibrionales; family Vibrionaceae; genus Vibrio; species Vibrio sp. 1F263. The sequence continues at coordinate 76,569 of NZ_JBGONI010000024.1, forward strand.
GGCGAAAAGATTTCTTTGGCATTTAAAGAGGTGACAGGTAATTTCTTGAAGCGTCCAGAAGGTGACGTACACTTCACTTGTAACGATGGTGAGCTGATCAACACTATGTTGGCAGAAACCATGTCTACTGGCGAGCGTGTGAATCAACCAGTGACCATCATAGCGACCTGCCCGTCTTTGCATGGCGACGAACCAATGGCGGAATTCACGCTAACACTTTCGATTAAGAAAGTCCCAGCTAGATCATAGCTCGGAAGTGTAAGGTTGGGCTGAATCTGAAGATCATAGTTCGACAGAAGTCGTTGAACAAGTGGAGGAGCGGTATGTGAATTGAATACCCACATACCGTACCGCACATCCTAACAACGTTATGATTCTTGAGTGATTTGCTCGATATCAACGATTTTTGAACGGTTCATGACTATTTTCCAGCGGTAATAGGTAGGCTCATCATCGTGATTGTTCTCTTTAATGATCAGGTTGAGCAGGTGGCGTTTTTCTACTGATTCTCGGCTTACTTGCCCTTCATTCATTCGATATACGTTATTTGAACCCTTGTCCATTAAGCGTGTCAGTGCTCTGAGGCTGATCGATACCGTTTCACGAGTCTCTTCGTAACCACTCATGAATGTCGATGTCGACATTTCTGTATGCGAACGATAGTGCAAAATTTGCTCTTCACGTTGAACAACACGCTTCTTGCGTATTGATTGAATACGGTCTGCTAACTTAGAAAAATTCGCGTAGTCCAACCATTCAAGCTTATGGCCGACAGATTTATTGGTTGTTGGATCAAAGTAGCGACGCTTCCACTTGGGTTTGCCTTTACGCAGCCAGCGCCACAGTATGTCTCTTAAATCATCTTTGAAGATTTCACGCAAAGCGTAAATGAATGACATCGATACGATGAAAGATGCGGTAATCTCTCCAAGAAAGTCGCGAGCTAATATAACGGTTGTGGTAACTACCACCATGACCAAGCCTGTGGCGATGCCTTTAACGGCTCTCTTCACGTTCTTACCCATTGATGTCGTCTTTTCTTTGAGGACGATAGGGTGTTCGATCAAGCGTCGTAACAGTCGCATCTTGTTGCTCAAACGCGTTACGTCTTCTCGTACCTTCGCTGAGTTATAGCGATTAAGTTTTCGATGGGCGGTCTCTTTTTCACAAAGCGTCAAGAGTCGCTCTTTTATCGTCGAGTATTCACTGCCACGTGGCATATGTGATACCAAAGATAAGAACTTTTGCTCCGTGTACCAAGAAAGGTAATTATCAATATTGGCATAATAGCGCTTTAGGTTTTCTTCATAAGGAATACTACGACGAAGCTTCTTGAGGATATCCAAAGCCAGTTCGATGACTTCATCGACGTCATCAGCCGTTACGTCGTCACTATCTGTCTTGTTCAAGCTGCTCACGGCTTTATCTAAAGCAATCACGTATTGATAGGCGAACAAACTCAAACTCACACGATACTGTGTCGTCGATAAGCGTCCGCGTTTTGCCAAGCGGCTGTGTACCAATGGTAATAGTGTCTTATCACTGTAGTAAGCGCGCTTTTGAGTAATTGAACTGTAGAAGAAGGCACTTTCAGAAAGTACTTCAGGAGTCAGTCCGAGTTCACCGGGAATGAATAGATAAACGTCCATATCGAGCTTTTTGGTCTTCGCCATCGCATGGTTAATTTTAAGTGTTATCGCATCTTGTTTATCAACGGTGATCAACGATGTCTCCTAGAATATAAAAATATGAATGAAACTAGCGAAAGCATATCAGAGATCACGTATAATCACCGCCAAATTTAAAGTAGAGACAATCTTGATGATTAATATTGGTCAAATAAACAACCTAGAAGTAGTAAAACAAGCAGACTTCGGTGTATTCCTTGACGCGAGCGACTATGGAACGGTGTTGCTGCCGAAACGATTTACTCCTGAAGGTGTTGAAATTGGTCAAAAGCTAGATGTTTTCTTATACATTGATTCTGACAACCAGATCGCTGCCACAACTGAAAAACCAATCGCTCAAGTAGGGCAGTTTGGCTTGATGACGGTTGAAGGTGTTAACAGCACTGGTGCATTCATGAGCTGGGGCGTGAAAGGTAAGGACCTTCTTGTTCCTTTCAGCGAGCAGCGCGGCCGTTTAAACGAAGGCCAGTCAATCTTAGTATATGTGTATATCGATAAAGCATCGAGCCGTATCGTTGGTACAACGAAGTTCAACAAATGGTTAGACAACACGCCTGCGACTTATAAGCAAAATGAACAAGTTGATCTCATTATCGCTGAGCGCAGCCAACTTGGTTACAAAGCGATCGTGAACGGTGAACACTGGGGTATGATTTTCCCATCAGACATCATCGGTAAGCTGTTTATTGGTAAGACACTAAAAGGCTACATTAAAAACGTTCGTGAAGAAGACGGTAAGATTGATTTGTCTCTTCAGAAAATTGGTGTCGCTAAGATGGATGACCTAAGCACTAAGGTTCTGGATCTTCTTGAGAAGAAGGGCGGTTACCTGCCTTTGAATGATAAGTCTTCTCCTGAAGCTATTTTCTCTGCATTCAGAACAAGTAAAGGTACGTTCAAGAAGACAATTGGTGGTTTGTACAAATCTGGCAAGATCACTATCGACAAAGAAGGTATCAGCTTAGTTAAATAAGCGATCCTTTCGGTCAAAAAAAAGCCCAAACCTTCCTGTTTGGGCTTAGGGGAAAGGGCTCCGAAGAGCCTACGCTAATCGTTTCAATCTTTTGACTATTAGATTGAAGTCTAGTTTAGATTTCCTAAAGTGCGATTTTTCTTATTTTAAATAGTGACTTGAATTGATGTTTGTATAATTAGTCGTTGATTTACAAGCGCTCGCACACAGAGTTACATGACCGGTAGAATAGGCCACCCAAAAAAAACATTAACTGAAGTAATCCCGTAAAGTTGGGCATTTCTGTTTAGCGGCTTTCAAGACCTGAGGTTGATATTCTATCGGAGTCAGGTCTGTTAGTTTCACTCCCTCCCCCCTTTATCATTGGTCAGCAATTGCATAAATATATTCTATAAAGTGATTGATGCGTATGGTGCTCTGCCCGAAAAATAGAGCATGTTCTCACAGCTAAATCGATCGTTGTTTTGATGCTAAAAACGTTCACGATCTTACCTGTAGCGGACTTTTCTGCGTTTATAGTTTAAGAGGTTTTGTTCCAAACTTGGTGATAATCTAAAGACTATTAAGTTCCAGAACAAGTTCACAAGGTTAGCTTGTATTTAGGTTGACTAAAAATTTATGAATAGCTAGGTAGTGAAATATTACAATTAAATTGTGACGCACATGTTAACTGGCATGTGTGACATTGTTCTATGTATTTTGCTTCTATTGGCGATTATTTTTTAATGAATATCTGCATTGAAAAATCACACTCAAAGCTGGATAGGACGGCGGAGTGTGATATTCATGACTTTTTCAATACATTATTGAACTAAATCAGCGGTAAATGCTTTGTTATAACTTGTACTCGTTTTTAGTTCGTTTTTAATCCATTTATTAAACAAACTAAAATCAGAATGTATTTGCCAGAAAAGGGATGCAGTAACTCGTTTACCAAATAGATCGGGATGACCTGTAATCATCTTCAGTTTACTTGCTTTTATATTGTCTTCAATAAGAAATTCTGGCAGAAAAGCAATACCTTTTTGAGCTGTGCAAAGATCAATAATGGTACCTAAATCATCCAGTCGCCATAAGTTGTAAGAGGTAATGTTTGAGAGGTTAATAAGATCTTCACAACCATCCATTAATAAAATCCGCTTCGATGATAGGTCAGATTTAAAAGATACTAGCTCTTCGCAGGCTACCCACCAATAGTTGACGTGAAATAACTCCTTTATATTGAAGTCGTTATTTGTCTTGTGATAGGGGTTACCTAACGCTAGGTCTATCTTTCCTTCATTGATATAGTTTCCTAAAACAAAGCTTGGCTTAGTTACAACGGATAGATCGACATTAGGGAATGCTTCCGAAAATGCTAATAGGGTCCTCTTTACATGATTATTAAACACTAATGGGTCTATACCAACGCGATAAACTATTCGGTCTGATATGTTCATTTGTTGTGAGATTGTTATTAACTCTCGGTATTTCGTTAGAACGGGTAAGGATAATTTGAAAAATCGCTCTCCTTTTTCCGTTAGCCAAACTTTAGAATGTTGTCTATTAAATACATCAAAACCTAAATCGGATTCAAGATTTTGCACAGCCGTGCTAACTGTTGACTGAGACTTTTTAAGCTTACGAGCAGCAGAGCTAAATGAACCTTCTTCGACTACCGCTATGAACGAAACAATATTTTCGAACTGTAGTTTGGCTTTGTTGCGTAATTCAATGGAACTAAATCAAGAACCTACGATCTGATCAGC
>NZ_JBGONI010000025.1:0-73798 GCF_041439035.1 Vibrio sp. 1F263
GGTTGTTTATCAGTTCCTGACTATTATGCCGACGTAGAGCGTTTTACTTCAGTTGTTGTGTCTGCTTTAGATCGCGAAGGTAAACCAATGACCATCGAAAGTGATGAGTTTCTAGCTATCGTAATGCAGCACGAAATAGATCATTTGTCGGGTAACTTGTTTATTGACTATCTTTCACCACTTAAGCGTCAAATGGCTATGAAAAAGGTTAAAAAGTACGTTAAAGCGCACTCTTAACTTCCGTCTATCAATATAGGTTATTACATCCTGTTGGCTGCGTGAGTAGCCAATGCTTTTCGAACAACAAAGTTATCTGCTTCGCTTTGTCATTTCGGTCATTAAACATTGCTTACGACAAACACATATAGAAGATCTCTTATTGTGGTCTCTCCGCAGCCAACCACTATTGGCTAGGCCATTAGACATTTATCGGTTGATAATTACGGTACGACAGAATCGCTTGGTGATCACACGAGCTAGCCATCGTGACTAACTCAGAGCTGCCCCATTGTAAGTTTAACCGATTAACTACCCAGTTCGCAGAAGCATAATTGAGCTTATATTTAGTAATTCCCAAACATTGAAGTAAAGCTAGGTGATACCTCGGGCTATGGTAAATTCACCGTACCACTACAATTATTGATGTTGAACAAACAACTGTCCCCTCTCTTTTCGTCTTCGTAAGAACATAATGAACCTCCAATTAACGGACACACGTCCCCAAGAGAGCAAAGGTAAATTATGTCCTTTTTTAGAACTTTCAGTGATGACCTTCATGAACTTAACTTTACGGGCTTATCGCCTGTAGAGAAGCAACGTATTATGCAGGGGCTGTACGATAAAGGTCACGATGTCAAAACTATTTCCAAGAAGCTAAATCTTAATGAGTCTTTCGTACGAAGCAGAATTAACGCTAGTCGAGGGAGAGGCCCAGCTTTAGCTTAAGTGAGGACCATAAATGAGAGTACTATCTACCAAAATAGTGCTCTCTTTCTCAAAGTAATGCAGCAATAACCGCCAACACTGTCATTCTAACCTTCCTTCATCGTAGAGGATTACTTAATGAATAAAGACGACTTGAACGCTTACACTGAACTATTTATCAAGTGTAGTAGTAGTGAAGAGTACATCCCCAACCCTCAAGCTTATTCTCCACTGTATATTCAACTGTATAATGCACTTTTAAACAAACAGGAACCAGAATTGCTAGGTATTGGCAGTATAGAATCTTTGCCTGAATCAACGTTAGAAGACATTAATTGCCGTTCCACCAACCCTTTCGACAGGTACTTGATGGCCAACTATATATCTCCCTTTGAGCTAAGCTACCCCCTTCCTATACCAGAAGAAGATTTAAAATATCAACGCCTCAATCAATATTTATGCCATAGATACAACAAGGCCTCGCAGGAATCCGACAGTTTCAAACAAGATAGGGCTTTTAAGGATGTGCTATCTCTATTTCCAGTAAAACATAGGGATACCTTTGGGGCGAAAGATAATAAAAAATACCGCTCAAGCTTTTTCAAATTACTAACTCTAAATTACAAGTTATCTCGTGTGAATGAAAAGTGGAAGGATCACGCTAGACGAGCATCCCTTTCAGATCGTACTCATTACCATATGGACACTATTGTTGCTTTCAATGGGTTAGATAGTGAAGTATCAAAACAAGCTTCTGCTACTTTCATGACTTTATACTATGAACTCGACCAAAGTAGCCCTGACGGTGACTCTCAATCCTCGAGAAATATAGTAGTCATTCCTACTGCTCTTGATCTGATTGATTTTTCAGTACGAGACAGATTAGTTGAAAAATGGTGTGAAGGTTTGGATGATGAAGAAAGGCATGAGGAAACAGTTGGAAGCATTAAACAGCACATTACAAGCGCCCATAAAAAAATTGAGACGCAAGTACAGTATGATGATCCACACCACCACTTTTGTGACGTATTAAAAACTGCCATTTTATGCAACAGCCATTACAACAAGCTGTTAGCCAAACGTGAATTTGAGGATTCAATTTACAAGAATGATGAGTGTGAGCAAGTTTTCAGCTCGCTAACAAAAGACATGTCTTGGTACGTAAAATCGCTAGGAAGAGAGGAGTTAACAAGTCTGATAATAGAGTCAATTCCTAGTATTAAAGAGACCTTGTCGAATAACACTTTTGATGAACAAATATGGTCTATCGCTAGACATCTAAAACCCCTGCTAATCGATCGTATACCCAGCTTATCTGATAGTGCTGCCAATAACTTAAGTGTATTATTTGTTGTCCTTTGTAAACGAAAACTCCCTCGAATTCGCGGTTCTTTGCAGGGGGCTAATCGCCTCTATAGCCTTTGGAAGTCATTAAAGGATGGAAGCTCGAAAGTCAACAACGAATCCCTGAGCCTATGGGAATACGAATCTGTATATCGCCCATCTCTATTGCATATGATGGAGTTAGTTAGCCTATTCGTTATATGGAAATCAAACAAAACCATCAATAGATTTGACCAATTTGTACGATTGAGAAAAGAAATATTAGATTCACAAATAACTGTGAATGACATTCTTGATGGTGAATGCCATTGTCATATATTGATCCTGCCAAATATACTCACACCACAGAAAGAGCCTATAGAGAATGATCCTGTATTTGAACGATTTTGGAGAAAATCAGATCCGAAAATCCAATCACTATTAAAGCATTTAAAGGAACACATAAAACGAGCAAGTCTTCAATGGCCTTAGTAATTCAATCTGTGAAAATGGCAATGAGAACTCAAAAAAGGCTAACTCAATGAACTTATCATCTTGATGGATGACCTGACTGATATAGGAGTTTTCCATCCACCATATTTGCAGTAGGTTGCATGTGTAGCGGATGAGTAAATTTTCTCACTAGTTTTACAGTCAATTCGAATGCTTTGCGTTAGCAGAGGGGCTCTTCTCCGCTTTGTTGAGTCATAACGCAATACTTATGACTTCTACCATACTGACTAATAACCCTTTTTTAGCCAGTATGGATGAGTCCTATTTTGACCCAGTTACTTTCTCAGCTTTTACATATTCAGGGGCAGGCAATCCAGTCGATTAAGGTCGATGAATCCACTCAAACTGTTGACGTTTACTGTCGTCGAGACCGACGATTTAAAGTGACCGACCCCAAGTCTAACCAAGCTTGCACCGTCAATACTTACGTTTCTCGAACCATTTATGACTTGCCGATAAGTGGCCGATGTTGTCGAATTCATATTGAGCTTGCGCAAATCCGTACAACCGAAGGTGAGCGACGTATTGAAGAGTGTGACTTTGTAGAAAAAGGTGTACGTTATTCCAAACGATTCTGTGAACAAATTAGTGGTTTGTGCCGTCACATGCCCATCAGTGTGATTGCGAGACACTATGGACTTCGCTGGGAAACGATTAAGAATATTGACAAAGCGGCGCTGCATCGAACGTTGCCACCCTCTGAGCCGTCAAAACTCCGTGGATTAAAACGGATTGGCGTTGATGAAGTCGCAAAAGCCAAAGGGCACGACTATATGACTGTGGTGTATAACATGGATAACGGCCAATTGATTTGGGTCGAACATGGTCGTACACACCGCGTTCTCGAAGCCTTTCTCACACAACTTACCGAACAAACTGCCCAAGGGATTCAGGCCGTTGCAATGGATATGGGGAAGGCTTACCAAAAAGCCGTCAGAGAAAACCTGCCGAATGCTGACATCGTTTTTGACCGATTCCATGTCGTCCAACAATATAGCCAACTCATTCGACGAGAGCGTTCGTATGAGTTCAAAAAAGCGGTCTGTAGAGAAGATAAAACGCTGATTAAAGGCTCGCTTTACCTTCTATTAAAGAATCCAGAAAGGCTGTCAGAAAACCAAACGGACAAACTGAAAATGTTACTCAAAGCTAATCGCCGTCTGAGTGAAATCTACGTTCTTAAAGAGCAGCTAAAAAGTATCTGGCGAGCGGAAACCTATCAGCAAATGGCTTACCGTTTAGACGCTTGGTGTCAGTTAGCCAAAGCGACAAGAATAATGAGCGTGCAAGGTTTTGTATCCATGCTGCAAGACCACAAAGAAGGCATCTGTAACTTTGCAAAGTATGACCGACTAACCAGCTCTATCATCGAGGCAGGCAATGTATCAATAGGATTGTTGCGCAGAAGAGCACGAGGGATAAGAGATACCGAATACTTCAAACTGAAGATTAAACAGCTTTCAGTACCTGAGGTGAATTCAATGTTATACCCTTCTGTCAAGCTCATCTAAGCGGAGAAGAGCCGCAGAGGTTATCCGACATCTCACTGTTGGACAACATTTGTAACTTACTTTTGTCCAAAAGCGTGTTTGTCTAACCAATCTCCTCACACCCCAACACAGCCACAAACGCATCCAAATATTGCTCGATAGTCAAATCAGCAGACACTGGCGGCAGTTCTACGGTAATACACGGTAGGCTTCTTTCTTGGCACCATGTGCCGAATGAGCCTGGGGTTTCGTAATCAACGTCTTCGACGAGTGGTAGGTTGAACTGTTTGCCTAGCCAAGAGGCGAGTTCTGATTGGGTTGGGTCGTCGACCATCGCGAGCGGTTCGTGGAAAGAGATGACGAACTTGGGTTGGCGTTGTTCTATGAGGTTAATGAGCGACTGCACTTCCGGTTCAAGCTGATCGGCTTGGCCGGTTTTAACTTTTACATCTCTGACTGGGGTGTGAGAGCTCCAGCGATAGACGGTGCCATTTTCTGTCCAGTTTTGAGTTGGAAAGGCGCGGTTTAAATCGACTTGATTGGCGTTAGCGCGAGTGCCAAGCTGGTTGCCGTCTGGGTTCATCGACAGAATCACATCGTGTCGTAAGTTGGCGGCAGGCAAGCTTCTCAGGGCGCAAGATAAACCTGCAATAGAAGCGGTCTCATCGCCGTGTGTGCCCGCTAAGATCAGCCCGCGAGATTCGCTTTCTACTTGTGCGGGGAAATAGAGCAAAGGCGCACCCAACACCGATTTTCCATATGACAGCGGCTTTATCGAAAACGCAGCTCTTTCCGTTCTTGGAATTAAACTCACCTTAATCTCCTGATTGATCAAGTACTATCAAATAGTAATACCAATCGTAGTAAATAACTGTTCACCCTAGCTTGTTAAAAATCTCGATAACGTCGTTAGATTTTTTGATTGTAGAATAACTACTTATCGAAACTATTTATTGAAAAGAGCAGCCTTGTTCTCAAGCTTTTTTCCTGCGCTATTTTTGAACACTTACTTACTGTGATTGGTATAACTACTATTTAGATGACCTCTATTAAATAAACCATAGCGTCAAAACACGTCAACCGTCGCATTGTTAATTTTATTACTTTGCTTCAAAGATAGGCTAGGAGAGCAAAAAACATGGATTTTAAGAAACATTCAACGGCTTTACTCATTTCATCTTTATTGACCCCTTTTATCTCAGTGACTGCCGTTGCTGAAACCTTACCTGCTGGTGTTTCACTGGCAAAAGAGCAACATTTGGTGCGAGCCAATGATGCAGAAGCTGCGACACTCGATCCGGCAAAGGCAGAAGGCTTGCCTGAAATGCACATTCTACGTGACCTGTTTGAAGGTTTAGTGATCCAAGATCGCGATGGCAATATAACTCCGGGTGTCGCGGAATCTTGGGAAACCGAAGACAACCAGACGTTTGTATTTCACCTGCGTAAAGATGCGCAATGGTCGAATGGCGATCCGGTGACGGCCGATGATTTCGTGTATGCGATAAGACGCGCGGTTGACCCGAAACTCGCTTCACCAAATGTGTGGTATCTCAAGCTAACTCAAATCAAAAATATCGCTGATGTGGCAGAAGGTAAGAAGCCCGTTGAAGAGCTCGGTATCTCGGCTGTTGATAAGCACACGGTGAAATTCGAACTCGATAGTAAAGTGCCATACTTTGTGGCGATGACAGGCCACACTTCAATGATGCCCGTTCACAAGGCAACGCTAGAAAACAGCGATAAGCCGTGGAGCGATCCGAAGCAGTTTGTTGGCAATGGTGCGTTTGTTTTAGGCGAGTGGGTGGTTAACGAGCGCATTGAACTGGAGAAGAACCCTAACTATTGGGACAGTTCAGATACGCACTTAACCCAAGTGACTTACATTCCGTTTGAGAACCAGAATGCTTCGATCAACCGTTATGCGGTGGGCGAGGTCGATATCACGTCTGATGTGCCGACACACATGGCGCAGCAACTAAAAATGAAATATCAAGACGCGTATACAGCGGTACCTTTATTGTGTACTTACTATTACGCGTTCAATACCACACGCCCTCCGTTTGATGATGCGCGAGTGCGTAAAGCGGTGTCTTATTCCATGATGCGTAATGTGATTACTAATGGAGTGACTCAAGTAGGTAACTTACCGGCTTATACCTTTGCTCATGAATACACGGCAGGTTTTGATGCTACTCAGCCTGAGTACAGTACATGGATTCAAAGGGAGCGTGACCAAAAGGCGAAAGAGTTGCTGAAAGAAGCCGGATACGATGCTTCTAACCCGCTAGATTTTAAATTGCTTTACAACACCAGTGAATCGAATAAGTCGATTGCGGTGGCGATTGCATCCATGCTGAAAAGTAATCTAGGCGCGCAAGTTGAGTTGGAAAACCAAGAGTGGAAGTCTTACCTAGTATCACGTCGCCAAGGTGATTTTGATGTGATGCGAGCATCTTGGTGTGGTGATTACAATGAAGCGTCGACCTTCTTAAGCCTTCTGCGTTCTGAATCTTCAGGCAACTTTGCTCGTTACAACAACGAAAAGTACGACTCAGCAATGGATAGCGCATTGGCTGCAACTAATGAGCAAGAACGCCAAGGTTTCTATGACCAAGCGGAGCAGTTACTGGCTGAAGACATGCCGATCGCGCCAATCTACTACTACATGCAAGCTCGCCTAGTGCGACCAAGTGTCGGTGGCTTTGCTAAGAACAACGTAGAAGGCCGCATCTATTCTAAGGATCTTTATATCAAGCAGTAAAAAGCTTTGAACATTATATAAATATAAAATCCCCATTCGCTGACAAGGCGAATGGGGATTTTAGTTACTAGGGGGTAGTAATTTTATCTTCTAACTTGTTTCAGGTTTTAAATAGCCACCATGTCCGCGGCTTTCTTCATTGCTTCCTTGGTTGAGCATTCAATTACGTTCGCGTTAGCAAAGCGGTGAGCGTCTTTCACTTGAATATCGTGAGCCAAGATAACTAGCTTCGCGTTCGCTACATCTAGGTCGCTGATGCGGTTCTGAATACCGTTTTGACCTTGAGTTTCTACCTTAATCTTAAGGCCTGCTGCTAAGCCTGCTTTCTCTAGTGCTTTCGCTGCCATGAAGGTGTGTGCAACACCTGAAGGACAACATGTTACGGCTACGATGTCGTACTCGCCTTCGCCTGCTACAGGAGCTGTTTGAGCTTGTACTGGTGCTTCAATCATGTCTTCTTCGGTTTCAACCGCGACAGGTTTCCAGAAGCCAACGATAACCGCTGTGGTTAGCGAGCCAAGTGCAATACCGACCACGTACATTGGAATGTTGCTTGATACAGGTGCAGTGATTAGGCCGCCCCACGGTGCGTGTAGTAGAACGTCTGTCATGAAGCCGAATACACAGCCCACGATACCACCGGCAACGATTGAAGGAAGTACGCGCATTGGGTCGTTCGCTGCGAACGGGATAGCACCCTCAGAGATACCGATAGAACCCATGATTGCCGCTGCTTTACCTGCTTCTTGCTCCTGTTTAGAGAACTTGTTTTTGAATAGGAAAGTCGCCAATGCCATACCTAGAGGTGGTGTACAAATCGCGATGCCTACACCGCCCATTAGCCAAGGTTGAGTGTCTACTTGAGTTTGAGCAAATAGCGTTGCTACTTTGTTGATAGGGCCGCCCATATCAAACGCCGTCATACCACCAAGGATTGTGCCCAGAACCATCTTAGACGCGCCAGCCATTGAAGCTAGGAACTCGTTCATTGAAGACATGAACAGTTTGATTGGCTCACCAATGCCCCACAGTACGATGCCGGCAGAGATTAACGTGCCTAGAAGCGGGTAGATGAAGTAAGCACCTAGCGCAGTCATGTTGGTAGAAAGCGGGATCTTCTTAAGTTGGGACACCACGCCACCGGCGATAAAGCCAGCCACGATACAACCAAGGAAGCCGCCGCCCATGTCAGCCATGATGCCAGAAGAGATCATCGCAGGTGCCAGTGCTGGTTTATCTGCAATTGAGTAACCAATAAAGCCGCCAAGAATGATTGGGAAAAGAACAAGGCCTTTGATACCGATATTAGAGATGTCTGCTAGCAGGCCGTCTGCAGGTACAGCGCCTTTGCCTGATGCCATTACCGCTAAAGCCAATAGAACACCACCGGCTACGATGAAAGGCAGCATGTGTGAGGTTCCGAAAAGCAGGTGACCTTTCATGGTGCTAAGGATTTTTTTAAAGTCGCTACTACTGTTTTTGTTATTAGAATTACTACTGGTATTCGTAGCTTGAGTTGTTAGGGTGCTCATAATTTTCTACGCCTTATGAATTAATTAAAATATTAAGGATTTGATGTTCATCTTTTGCGTTATGGATATTCTGGATAAATTCATCGCTGAATTTTCCAAACAGTTCTTGTAGTACATAAATATGATGGTCAGCACCGTTGTCTGGTGATGCGATCATAAAAAATACGGTTGGGTTGATGCCGTCTTCATCGCCATACTCAATGCCTTCGCGCTTAACACCTACAGCGATAGCTGGCTCTGTTACTGCCTTGCTTTTTGAGTGTGGGTAAGCGATGCCGTCCATTGAAGTGATGCTTTGAGATTCACGAATTTCAACGTCTGCCAAGAAGGCTTCTTTATTACTGATTCGGCTGTTCTCAAATAACATGCCTGCCAATTCTTCAAACAGTTCTTTTTTATTATTCGCTTGAAGGTTGTTATTAATTAAGTTGACGTTAGTTAGCTGTGTGATCATTTATTAACTCATTCACTATTGAAGTTCTTGAATTAAAATTAATGGATTAACCCGATTCGCGAAATAGCAAATAAAAGCCCTTCACTGTACATTTGTATCCAGCAAAATTAAGTGTGATTTGCATCATTCATCCAGTGTGAGATAGGTCATATTTGATGGCGTTTTTGATTATGTTTTTGACACGCCGAGCGACCTCCTCAGAAACAAAAATGCCCCGCATGAGCAGGGCAGTAAGACTTTGTACTGATTTGTCAGGGAACTAGCTGTAAGCGCGCGCTACGCGTCCAACGCAGTCCAGCTTGTAACTCTTAGCATAAGCCGGAATGAACACGGACTGGCCTTTCTCTATCACGCAGGTTTCGCCGCACTGGTGAGTGAGCACCATAGATTCGTCGAGTGGCAGTAGGATCTCGGCACCTTCGGTGGTGATCTTTCTTTGATGTGAGTTTTGGACGATAGAGAACTTAAAATCCTCGACTGGAATTTGGTATTCCATCACATCACCTTGCTCTATCGGGCTGAGCAGTAATCTATCCGCAGGCTTTTCATTGAATTGAGTACAAGAGACTAATTCATTGATATCCATGTATTTAGGCGTCAAGCCTGCGCGGAGTACATTGTCTGAATTCGCCATAACTTCTAAGCCCGTGCCTTTGATGTAAGCGTGGGGTGTCTCGGCATCCAGGTACATGGCTTGCCCCGGCTTTAGAGTGATCACGTTCAATAGCAGTGGAGCAAACAACCCGACATCACCCGGGTATTGCTCTTCCAGTTCTGAAATCAACTGAAACACAGGTGTATCTGAAAGCTTCGCCTTCACCAGCAACATGGTCAGCGCCATGCCTTTTTGTTCTCCTTGCAAAGACAACAAGCTTGCAAAGAAGCAGGCTAAGCCATTCGGTGTTTGGTCGCCCTCGAGATCGTTGACCATCGAATGCAACTCAGGAATATCGAGGTAGTGGAAGTGCTCAAGGATCTCGTTGATAGACCTGAAACCGTTCATTGCGGTGTAGTCGGTTAATGCATACACCAGTTCTGGCTTGTGATTAGGATCCTTGTAGTTACGGTTACCCGCTGTCATTGGAATGCCTTGTTGCTCTTCTAGTGCATATCCAGATTCCGCTTGTTGCTTGTTCGGGTGAACTTGAACAGAGAGTGCTTTCTCAGCCGCTAACACCTTGAATAGGTAAGGCAGTTCGCCAAAACGACTTGCGACTTTCTCGCTTAGAAACAGGCTAAGGTTCTTAGAGATCAAGCTCGATAATGTGGTCTGCTGCCCGTTGTCGTTCACCATTGAGCAACCATTCGGGTGAGCACCCATCCAGATCTCCGCCTGCGGCTCACCAGATTGGTTATCAATACCAAACAACTGGCTAAACGAAGAAGGGCTACCCCATGCGTAGTTTTGAATCACGTTGGTCATAGGGTAGAAAAAGCGTTGTACGAACGAGTCGTTCGCTAAAGAAAAATCAGACATCGAAATCACCATGAAGGGAAACATGGCTTGAGCTCTACTCGACTTACTCATTAGTAAAAAACTAGCAACTAAAGTATTAGCGGCTAAAAAAAGGAGAGTAGAAGGGCTCAAGCCATTGGAGTTGAAATGGCTTAAGCCGCTGCTGTCGTTAGCTTGGCTTTGCGTAGATTTTTAAGCGCGATACAAGTAACCGCAGTCACACCCGCACCTGATGCCATGCACAGAAGTGCCAGCATTGGGTAGTTCATTGCGCCTAGTAGAGCAACAACCGGACCACCGTGAGCCACGCTGTTGGTGATACCGAATGAGAACGCCATAACAGCGGCAGTCATTGAACCAAGTACGTTGGCAGGGATAACCGACATCGGATCTTGAGCCGCGAAAGGAATCGCACCTTCTGATATACCCACCAAGCCCATTGCGCCTGCTGCTTTACCTGCTTCGATTTCAGAAGATTCGAACAGGTCGAACTTGCGGCCAAGTCTGGTTGCGATGGCCATACCCAGTGGAGCCACAGGAATTGCACACGCCATCGCACCCATGAATTGAGTTTGACCGCTGGCAATCATGCCGACTGAGAATAGGAACGCTACTTTGTTGAATGGGCCGCCCATATCGAAACCAGCCATACCACCCAGTACGATGCCTAGCAGAACCACGTTGCCTGTACTCATGCTCGTTAGTAGTGCAGTAAGAGCATCCATCAGCCCAGCGATTGGCGCGCCGATAACAAAGATGAACAGACCCGCGATGAATAGAGAACCAGTGATCGGAGCGATCATGATAGGCACAAGCGGTTGAACGAACTTGTGGTAGTTGAACGAGGTGATCCATTTAACGAAGTAACCCACCAATAGACCGGCAATGATTGCGCCGATGAAGCCTGTGCCTGCGTCAGCGCCGTAGAAAGAGCCGTTGTTAGCAATCCAACCACCGATAAGGCCAGGGGTTAGGGCAGGGCGGTCAGCAATCGCGTAAGCAATGTAGCCAGCCAAGATTGGGATCATTAATGTGAAGGCAACCACGCCCACTTCTAGGATTTGGTTCCACATGCTGCCAGCAGGAATCGCCATGCCAGATTCGCTTGGCTCACCGCCAATGGCTAGTGCTAGGGCAATCAATAGGCCGCCCGTCACCACGAATGGGATCATGTGTGATACGCCATTCATCAAGTAACGATAAAGGTCTGAACGCGCTTGTGAGGCTTTTTCTGCAACAGATTGGTTGGTAGGTGCTTGTTCAGCTTGGTAGCTAGGTGCGTTGAGTGCTTGCTTAATCAAGCCTTGCGCGTCTTTGATTGGCGCTTTCACGTTGGTGCTGATAACGCGTTTTCCGGCAAAGCGAGCCATGTCGACCTGTTTGTCACAAGCGACGACAATCGCGTCTGCGCGTTCGATCTCTTCTTGAGTTGGGCTGTTTTTAACACCAATAGAACCGTTAGTTTCGACCTTGATGTCGTAGCCAAGAGCCGCCGCGCCTTTCTCTAGCGCTTCGGCTGCCAAATAAGTGTGTGCAACGCCAGCTGGGCAGCCTGTCACACCAATGATGAAGCCTTGTTTCTCAACGTTGGTTTCCGTTTCTGATGGCTCAGGTTTGGTAAGCAGTAGTTCCAAAGCTTCTTGTTCAGATTGAGCATTCATAAAGCTTTCGATAAAGCCTTCTTCAATCAGTTTTGAAGAAAGCTCTGCCAATACTTCGATGTGGTGATCATCGCCGCCATCTGGAGACGCAATCATGAAGAAGAGTTTTGATGGCTGACCGTCATCGGCGCCGTACTCGATGCCCTGTTGATGGACGCCGATAACAACCGCGGGTTTGATCACCGCGCTGCTTTTCGCATGTGGCAGGGCAATGCCTTCTTCAAATCCGGTATTACCTTGTTCTTCTCTCGCCTTAATGTCGGCAAGAAACTGTACTTTGTCTGAAATTCGGCCTTGTGTGTAAAGCACGTCTATCAGCTCTTTAAATACGTCTTCTTTTGAATTAGCGCTAAGCGAAAGCTTAATCAAATCTTGATTGATCAATGTCGTGATCATAATGAACCCCTACTCTGTTTTTATTTTGTTAGAGGTATTCTGGAATCTACGGCTTACCTTCTGTAGTGAAGAAAAAATGCATTTACTGGATGATTGTTGCGTTATAAGTGGAGTGTGATTTTGATCGGTCGAGTGGGCGCTTTTAGGACGATGTTGACAGAGTTAAAGATGTGTTGAGGCTTTTATTTATAAGGGCTGTAGCGTATTTGTTTATCAGGGCAGGAACGTGCTAGGTCAGTTTTGTTACTGGAAATTTATTTCCGTGACTGGATTTTTGTAACCTAGATCTCAAATTGTGATTTTGCTCAATAGCGCTATGTTTCACTAAGGGGTATATCTATTCCCGTAGCCTTATTGCTGCCCATTAGAGTTCGAATAATGATATTTCATGACTTAATCTCGTCTGTATTAAATGAGCGAGAACCGTTTCATAACATCTGGTTTGCTGGAGATTTTCACACGCCTTCAGCATGCAGTTATCAGGTGAACTTTCCACGTTTAGAGCTGGTGCTAGACGGAGAGTATATTAATGAAATGGAGAGTCATGATCGCAAAATAACCAACGTTATCGCCAAAGCCGGAGACGCGATTTTCATCCCACCGAACTGCTGGAATAAGCCGAATTGGGATACTGATTGCTCTGTGTTGAGCATGTTGTTTGGTCGTCGTCAGCTTGGTTTAAGTTTGGTGAGTAAGCGCAAAGGCGAGGAGAGCTTTTACGATATCCAAAAACACAGTATTCAGACTCGCTCTGGGTTTGCAATTGATAACATTTTGGAGGCGCTCAGCTCACTAGCGAGAGAGAGTAACAAGCAGCCGATGGATGAGTTATTGCTGCAAGCTCTACTGCAATACAGTAAAACCATGCTGGAAGCGCCCGTAGAAAAATCTCATAGCCGAGTACAGGATGTGTATCAGGGGATTTGTATCTACATTCAAGAAAACTTCCACCGCCAGATCACCCGAGACAGCATTGCCTCACGCTTTAGTATTTCATCCAATCACTTGTCGCGAATGTTCCGTCAACAAGGCCACATGACGCTGGCAGAATACATCACCCGAGTCCGTGTTGACCGCGCCAAATTCATGCTCAAGAAGTACAATTTCAAGCTCAATGAAGTGGCATTACGTTGCGGCTTTAAGGATGTGAACTACTTCTGTCGAGTATTTAAGAATCGCACCGGTAGAACGCCGACTGAATATCGAGGCTCTATCTAACGAGTCAGCTCAATTTCATAAACCTGACTTGTTGAGGCAGACAAGCGAGCGAGCGGCTGGGCTATTGAGTAAGGATCGTGAACGGGTTACAAGCACTAAAGCAGGCGAGATGAGATATACATCAGCAAGGCTTGTAAATCGACACTGCTTCGAGTCTTTTGCAAACGCTCGTTGACCTGATCGTGAAGTAGGTTTCTAGTTAGGTTGGTAGCCGCCACAATGTGTTCACGTTGCGGCTTGGTTGGCAGTACTAAAGCGATAGCAACGTGTACTTGGCCAATTTGAGATGCCCAGTCAATCGGGTTGTCACTGACGATCACCGCGATCGAGAGATCTTGAGTAGATTCAAACATCACATGGGGCAGTGCGATACCCGGTGACACGCAGGTTGAAGAGCGTTCTTCTCGCTTAATGAAAGCCAAAATCAGCTCATCTGGATCTTCTGGATAAACGAGGTGAGCGAGCCCTTTCAAGCACTCAAATTTTGTCAGTTGAGTTTGCGCCTTAGCGTGGTGCCACTTGATGTCACAAGGCGGGCATATCTGAGGCATACGTTGGATTAAATCGTTAGAGAACTCATGATTCACTTGTGAGCCAACCATGTCGTAATGCTCAGCAATCACGTCTTTTATTACAAAACATGCGAGTTCAGCATCAATCCCTACCGCGGTTATCTGACACAAATCCCCCTGGAGTAAACCCACTTGTAATATCGCGACAGATTTGGAGAGATCAGCGGTTCGATTTTGAGTGATGTTGATAATGCGGATGTTGCTTTTGAACTTCTTCGCTAAACGAGTCAACGGCTGCGCGACGTGTGAGTTCGCGGCAGGATCGTCAACGAAGAAGGTGATCTGATATTCATTCATGAAAGGTTTAAGTTCGACAATGCTTGATAAAGACTTTATCGACACTCAATAACACCTCTTCCATTGGAATGAATACGGTTTTCGCTGGGTCAAATCGACTTGGTTGTTCGATGTCGATATCAGAGACGATCAACACTTTGTCTGCGAGGGTAATATCCTGGCCTGTCAGTAAGTTTTCAATCCCCATAGCGCCTTGAGTCTCAACCTTGATTGAAACATTGAATTTTGGGGCTGTTTTATTTAGTGCATCAGCTGCCATATAGGTGTGCGCAATGCCTGTAGGGCACGCAGTTACCGCTACAATTCTCATTATTATTCTCGGTGTGCTTAGATCGACAGTTACTTGGATCGATGGGACTATCTGAATCTAGGAAGTTTATGGATTCCCGTTTTTAATTCAAAGGTGAACGTCACACTCTTGCTTCTTGGTTACAATTATCCAGTTAATGCACCTTTCGTCCTATATATCGAGCGGCCTTGCCTCGTTAGTCTTTTCATATTATTAACCTCTTTATCTCATTTACTTAAATTGGTACTCGGACGAGGCAGCACATGGACATCACTGACATTATAGAGCCGGAGATTATCTGTCTGGATTTAAAGGCAGACTCAAAACAGGCGGTATTTGAAGAGCTTGTCGAACTGCTTGACCGTGCGGGCAAGCTCTCCAATAAAAGTGAATTCCTTGATGATATCTGGAAGCGTGAGGCCATCGGCAATACGGGCTTTGATGATGGTATTGCGATTCCACACGCGAAAAGCACTGCTGTAGCTAAACCTGCTGTGGCGGTAGGTATTAGCCGAACGGGTATCGATTATGGCGCAGACGGCGGCGAACTGTCGGATGTGTTTTTTATGCTCGCGTCGCCAGACAATAGCGATGATCATCATATTGAGGTTCTGGCTCAGATCTCAACTCGATTGATCGAAGATGGTTTTGTTACAAAATTAAAGGCGGTAGAGTCGGTCGAGGAAGCTCAAAAGCTGTTTCTCGAAGCGAATTCTGAATCTTTCGATAGCTACGCTTCTAGTCATCATGAAGTTTACAGCGAACCATTAAGCCCTTGGGCACAATCTCTTAATCGTCTTAAAGAACACTTGTTGTACGGTACTTCGCACATGATCCCATTCGTGGTCGCGGGTGGGGTACTTTTGTCTTTGTCGGTAATGATGTCTGGCCATGGCGCTGTGCCTGAGAGCGGTGTTCTGGCTGACATAGCACAAATGGGTATCGCGGGGCTAACCCTGTTTACCGCTGTGCTCGGTGGTTACATTGCATATTCAATGGCCGACAAACCGGGCTTAGCTCCGGGCATGATTGGTTCTTGGCTCGCAGTGAATCAGTACAGTACCGGCTTCCTTGGTGCAATTGTGGTCGGATTCTTCGCTGGCTTTGTGGTGAATCTACTTAAGAAGATCAAACTGCCAGACAGTATGATCTCGCTGAGTTCGATCTTCATCTATCCATTGGTCGGCACCTTTGTAACCTGTGGGGCGGTGATGTGGGTGATTGGTTCTCCTATCGCGTATGTGATGCTTGAGATGAACCAAATGCTGACAGGCATGGCGGGCTCAGGAAAAGTGGTGTTGGGCAGTATTTTAGGGGCGATGACGGCCTTTGATATGGGCGGCCCAATCAACAAAGTGGCGACGCTGTTTGCTCAAACGCAGGTGAATACTCAACCTTGGTTGATGGGGGGCGTCGGTATTGCCATTTGTACGCCACCATTAGGTATGGCGCTTGCCACTTTCATATCACCTAAGAAATTCAAACGAGACGAACGTGAAGCCGGAAAAGCCGCCGGTATCATGGGAATGATCGGCATCAGTGAAGGTGCGATTCCTTTTGCTGCCGCCGACCCTGCGCGAGTTCTGCCTGCTGTTGTTGCTGGTGGCATTGTCGGTAACGTGGTTGGCTTTATGTTCCATGTTATCAACCATGCACCATGGGGCGGCTGGATCGTATTGCCTGTGGTTGATGGAAAAATTGGCTATATCGTCGGGACATTAGCAGGAGCACTGACGACGGCTCTGATCGTGATACTACTGAAAAAGAACGTGGTCGAAGGCGAAGCAAGTTCTAATCAGTTTACGGGTGGCTCGATAACGGAAGAAGGACAAGCGGATGTATTGGCGATCACTTCTTGTCCATCTGGTGTTGCCCATACATTCTTAGCTGCTAAATCGTTAGAAAAGGCGGCCCATCATCTTGGGGTTCGGATTAAAGTCGAAACGCAGGGTGCCAACGGAATCGGCAATCGCATCACACAAAAAGATATTGAACGGGCGAGGTTGGTGATTTTTGCTCATGATGTGGCAATTAAAGAGATCGAACGCTTTGCGAAAGTGAAAACCTTAGACGTCAGCACTAAGGAAGCGATGCTTAATGCGCAGGCGTTGATTATGAGGAAAGTATAAAAGCCATCGGCTTTAAGATTGGCTGAAAAGCAATAAATAAAAAGACGCCCAAGTATTAGTAGTAATACTTGGGCGTCTTTTTGTAGATCTGAGCCTATATCCGCTCAGTTGCTAAAAAGGGTGGTACTTGAAGATGTCTTCAACCATTGAGTTGAGTAGTTCTGTGTCATCGCAGGTTTTTGCATAAGTGCGTAGCCCTGCAATTTGAACCTGAACGTGGCGAGCAAGTCGAGTAGGTTCGCGTTCTTTGCTGATCTCACCAAGTTCTTGCGCTTCGGCAATCAGCTTAGCGAACTCGCCTTCCATGATCTTCAGTGATTTCTTGGCTTCTTCTAATAATTCAGCGTGCTCATCCGTCAGTTCAGCTACTGTTTTAGCCAGCATACACATGCCGTTAGGCGCGCTTTGTTTCGATTCGACAACGGCACGTTTTACGAAGTTTTCTAGTGCTTTGATTGGAGAGTCGGTTTCGCTGCACAAGCGGTTCAGGTTGAGAATGCCGAGTTCGGTATAACGAGCTAATGTTTCTTTAAACAAGCCTTCTTTGCTGCCAAAAGCCGCGTAGATGCTGCCGGGACGCATATCAATCACGTCCTGTAAGTTGCGCATAGAAGTTGCGTGAAAGCCCTTTTCCCAATACAGGTTAGTCGCTTTATCTACTACGTCTTGTCTATCGAACTTCGCTGTCTTGGCCATAACATCTGCTTCATTAATCTGAACATATGTTCAATATTTTAAGATGAACACTCGTTCTAGTAAAGGAGTGTCTGGTTACTCTGGCAATCTCGCAAAGATCGATAGCATTAATCGGTAATAAAAACTCTAATCATCAACAACTTCGACGGTTTTATGTTGTGCGCCGTAATAGGTACCTTCATCGATGGTGTACATCAGCGTTTCTTTGCACTCTGGGCAATCGAATTCTTCATTGGGTTCGATTGCTTCCTCTTCTACCCATTCCCATCCAATGTGTTCTTCGCAAGCGGGGCAATCCATAAAAATACCTCTCAGCCGTTGTCGCATATTTACTGCGAGCTTCTACTTAATAAGCTCGGCAGTATACATATTTGAGACTGAATATATAGATGCTCGTGAGTGAACAGCTTGGTAAGGGTTACACAGTGAGTGCTGGTCTACCACTTTATGATTATGCAGCATGTGTCAATTTTTAGTCACTGCGTCAGAGAAATGTTGTTACACGTATTTTTCGTCTGGTTAAGTCAGATAGTTAACAGTTTTATTCATAAACCAATGAGTTTTATAAGGTTAAATGTTAACGTCCTCTGCGCTGAACTGTGTAGTTAGGTCATGGTTTACATAGGTCAGCTTGAATAATTATAGAGTCACAATTAAGGCGCACCCGTTAGAAGGAAGCCAAATTCGATGACTGAGAAGATTTGTTAGTTGTTAGGGAAATAATAATGAATTTAACCGATATGTCATTTAAGCAAAAAATCATCGCTTTGCTTATCTTACCGATCTTAGGGTTTTTATGGCTTAGTGTTTCTGCCATTTCAAAAGGCGTAGAAACCACCAGTGAAATGTCGTCATTAAACCAACTTACGCGTTTGTCGGTAGTGTACAGTGAGTTGGTGCACGAGTTACAGAAAGAGCGTGGTATGACGGCTGGTTTTATCGGGTCACAGGGAAACAAGTTTGGCAGTGAGCTAAAAGCACAAAGAATTAACGCAGACAGCAAACGCAATCAAAGAACCGAGTACTGGCAGTCTGAAGAAATCGGCTTATCGCAGATCGCGCGTCTGAATACTGAAATCAGCCAAAGTCTCAACCAAATTACTTCGATTCGCAATAGAGTGGATTCTCAATCAATTCCGCTTTCTGAAGCATTAGGTTACTACACCAAACTTAATGCTAAGTTATTGAGTGTATCTGCATTAATTGCTGAGCTAAGTACTGATGCCACCATCACGACAGAAACCATCGCCTACTATAATTTTCTACAAGGCAAAGAGCGTGCGGGTATCGAACGTGCGGTTCTCAACAACACCTTTTCTAAAAATGAATTTGGCCCGGGTATGCTGGTTAAATTCATCTCTTTGGTAACCGAGCAAAATACATATTTTGCGAACTTTGAAGTTTTGGGTAATCCAGATAACGTTGATTTCTTTAAACAGCAACTGAATGATCGCTCGGTGGCTGAAGTGGAAAAACTTCGTGATGTGGCTGAATCGAAAATGAGTGGTTTTGATGTCGATCCTGTTTATTGGTTTGCTCAATCGACGGCACGAATTGTTCAGCTGAAGAAGACCGAAAATCAGTTAGCACAGTCTCTTATTACACTGACTGACCAGAAAACTCAGCAAGCTCAATCAGCAATGATGGGCAGCATTGTGATGTTTGTTGTGATCACTTTGTTCGCAACTTTTGTTAGCTTCAAAGCCATAACTGATTTAACGACTCGAGTTAAAGATCTAACGCGAGTGCTTTCTAAAGTCCGAAATGACAATGACTTAACCGTTCGTGCGACTTACGAAGGTAATAGTGAGCTGGGTCAAATCTCATCGTCGCTTAATGAAACATTAGAGAAGTTTTCTCAAGTTATCGATAACCTATCTCAATCTAGCCTGACACTTGCTTCAGCAGCAGAAGAGACGGCGCAAACTTGCCAATACAACTCAAGCACCTTAGTTGAACAGCAAGACCAGATTGGCTTGATTGCGACAGCAACAGAAGAGCTATCAGCGACGGTGAATGAAGTCGCGGCTAAAACACAGCAAACGGCAAGTTCAGCGAAGATCGCTGATGAACAATCACAGCAAGGCTTAAGCACGGTTCAACAATCTTATGAGTCGATAGAAACCTTGGCTTCTGAGATTAACGGCCTCGCTGAAAAAATCACTCATCTACACGAAAGCAGCAACAATATTAACAGTGTGATTGATGTGATTAAATCCGTTGCCGAACAAACCAATTTGTTAGCGTTAAATGCAGCGATTGAAGCCGCTCGAGCTGGTGAACAAGGTCGTGGTTTTGCTGTCGTAGCCGATGAAGTTCGTACTTTGGCTCAGCGTACGCAACAGTCCACTTCGGAAATTGAAGGCTTCATTAACTCGCTACAATCGGACGTGCAAACAGCGTTCAATGTGATTGATAACAGCAAGAAGATGTCTTCAAGAGCAGTTGAAGACTCACGAGGAGTAGAACAGACCCTGCAAGATATTTCAGGGGCTGTGAGCGAAATATTCAGCATGGCAGAGCAGATCGCAACCGCAACTGAAGAGCAAGCAGTAGTGACTCAAGATATTGCTCTGAACGTTGTCGCGGTAGAGCAGAAGTCGACAGAATCTACGACAGGCGCAACGCAAATTGCTGCAACAGCGAAAGAGCAGGCTGAGTTGGCAACATCGCTGAAAGAGCTCTCGAATACGTTTAAGAGCTAGCAGTTCAGAGCTAGAAGCATTCTATCGTATATAAAAAATGTCCCGCCTAGTGCGGGACATTTTTTTAGCGGGGTACTTTTTTTTCTTTTTTTTGGGAGGGAGGGGGGATGAAGCGGCTAAAGCGCTTGTCCGTTAACCGACAATTTCACATCAATGTTGCCACGAACCGCGTTTGAGTAAGGGCAAACTTGGTGCGCCGTTTTCACAAGCGTCACAGCTTGTTCTTGCTCTAGATCCAGTTCAATCGATAGAGCAACAGTTAAAGCAAAGCCGCCGTTTTCATTTGGGCCAATGCCAACCGTTGCGGTTGTTGGTGCTGATGCAATCTTAACCTTCATCTCTTTAGCGACATGAAGTAGCGCATTTGAGAAACACGCAGAGTAACCCGCAGCAAACAGTTGCTCAGGGTTGGTCGCTTCACCTGAACCGCCCATCTCTTTAGGGTAGCTCAACGCCACTGAAAGCAGGTTGTCATCAGTAGAAACTTGGCCGTTACGACCTGCAGTAGCTGTAGCAGAAGTTGTGTAGAGTGTTGTCATTGTCTTAGTCCTTATTTGGATTGTGTGAAATTAGATTGTGTGCAACTTAATTTTAAAGCTAGCTTAATTGATAAAATTAGAGCGCGCAAGTATATTGTGTGCAATTTAATTTATTGGTGAGGTGATCATGAGCGACCAAGATGACTATCTAAAGCTGGATAATCAGGTGTGTTTTGCGCTGTATAGTGCATCGAATGCAATGAGTAGGGCGTATCAACCTTTACTGAAAGCGCTTGACCTTACTTACTTGCAGTACATTGTGATGATGGTGCTGTGGGAAGAAAAAGAGATAAATGTCAAAGCCCTAGGCGCAAAAACGCATTTGGATTCAGGTACGTTGACGCCTTTACTCAAGCGCTTGGAAACGAAAGGTTACGTGCTTAGAACTCGCAGTGCTGAAGATGAACGAGTTCGAGTTACTACACTGACGCCTGCAGGGATAGAGCTCAAAGAGCAAGCGCAGACCGTGCCAGTTGAAATGCTATGTCTTTCTAAGATGAATGAAGATGAGCTTAAATCGCTAAAAGCACAGTGTGAGCAATTGCTTGGTAATTTGACCAAGTAAGCACTTTTAGTTTTTGGCCATGGTAATCAGAAAATAAGAAAGCCCGTTAGCCCTACTGTTAATTAGTTGCGATCGCTAATTCAAGTAAGGTTAACGGGCTTTTTGTATCTGCTGTCGTTTAAATGGCAGCAGATAGTGTATTCAATTGGGATTTACCCCATAAACCAAGAGATAAAAATCAACGTACCAAAACCGAATGTTGCCATCAGTGCCGTATCGCCACCGGCTGCTGTATAGCTGCCTTCGGTTTGTAGGTGAGGGAAGTCAGGCCTACGAACCTTAACCACCATTGCGAGTGGTCCCCAGATAGCTAGGAACACCAACACCATGCCTGCATAGTCCAGCATGCTCACGAACTGGCTTGCGAACAGCTCTGCTAATACCAAAGGCAATACAAAGGTCAGAGCATAAGCTAATGCTTTGTTGTTGGTGACTGCGTCTTTGTTTTGGTCATACAGCGCCATGGATACACCAAGGAAAGAGGTCACCAGTGCCAGTGCTGAGAACAGCGCAATGACTACCTTCAACCAAGAAGATTGACCGCTAAACGCTGAGATCAGTTCTGAAATGTTATGGAACTGACTGACAGCGTCTGTACCAAGGTTACCGATAATCGCGAACAACCAAGTTAGGTAGCAGATTAGTGGAATCACCGAGCCCAGCAGAATCATATTGCGGATCTGCTTTTGAGTCGCTTCTCGGTTGTAAATAACCAGTGACGGGATCACCACCATAGAGGCAAAGCTAGTAAAGATAACCGCGCTGTATTGCACCACGTCATTGGCCGTGTATTGGCTAGTTTGAGTTAGGTAATCTAGACGGATATTACTAAACAGAGAGGCAATAACAATGAAGAGCATCACCACCATCATGATGAATAGACCACGGTTTAATTTATCGATATAAGACTTACCCGCGACTACAATCACACCCATCAATAGGCTGAAAACGGTATAAGCAGCGGATGCAGAGATGTCTACGCCGACGTCGAGCAGTAGCTTATGAATGATGTCGCCAACACCCAAGATATAGGCGATCAGCATGCATACCAGCAGCAGATAAAAGAGTGCATTGATAAAGTGTTTACCTTTGCTGCCCAGAGTGAGGTAAGCAACACTGCTCATGCCACTGTTGTCTTTCGTTTTGGTACACGCTTCTGCCAGTAGGAGTGCAGAGTAAGTGGTGCCGATAAAGATAAGTAGCATCAGCACTGAGCTGATCATGAAGCCAAACTGGGCCAACACCATGGGAATAGCAAGCATGCCAGCCCCTAATGCAGTTCCCGAAAGGATTAGGGAACTGCCGAATAATTTCATATTCAAAAAAACAACCTCTAGCGATCCAATTAATTTTTGTTTGGATTGTAAATAATTGTTTCCAAGACTAACAAAATACTCAGTAAAGTTAGGGGTTAAATTCTAATTATTTTTGAATTTTTCTAAAAAACTTACAAAGGTATTTCGGAGTATTATCTGTGATCGTTTGACGCATTTTCTTGGTGATTGTATTTGTTGTTTTAGTTAACGTTTATTCATTGTTGAATGATCTAGCAGTCAGAAATATTCGATCAGAAAGAAGTATGTTTCGCGATTATTTTCGCTAGTGTCACAACCCCTTCTTTCCACTCTTTATTCTCTTCGATGTTCGCTACCGTGAAGCGCAAGCAGTGTTTATATTGATCGTTTGTCCCAAAGACTGTGCCAGGTAATATTCCCAATTTGTGCTTCAAACAATCTTGATAGACCGCGTAGCTATCGACCGATTCAGGCAGTGTTATCCAGTTTAAAAAAGAGCCTTCCGGTTTTGATAGGTGGTATTGCCCGACAAGGTGAGGATAGCTATCTAGTGCTTGTATTAACAGGCTTTGAAATTGCTTTTGATTGGTTTGGTAGAGCCGCTTCATTTTGGATAAGTGGCTGCGATATTTACCGGTAGTGAGAAATTGACCCACCGCGGATTGCATTAAATTGGAGCTGCCCATGTTGTCGCATAACAGGTATTTTTCAACTTGAGCTTGGTAACGACCTGAGAGTAACCAGCCAATACGCAAGCGAGAATCTAAGGTCTTGGACAAAGAGTTGACGTAAATGACTCGATCTTGGTCATCAAGCTCTTTGAGGCTGGCAATGGGTGTGTCGAATGCCAAGCTACCGAACACATCGTCTTCGATAATCGGTAAAGATCCTGTGATTTCCAGTAATGCTTTTCGGTTCGCCAATGGCATCCGTGAACCGGTTGGATTGGTAAAGTTTGGCGTTAGTAGCAAGGTTTTCACTTCCCATTTGTCCAACGCACTCTGTAGTGAAGGAATGTCGATTCCGTGGCTCACACTGCTTGGTATTTCAAGGGCTTGCAAGCCAAGTGATTCAAGTAAAAGTAGATTACCGAAATAACAGGGCGACTCGACCGCCACGATGTCTCCCGGTTTGGTTAATGCACGTAAAGCCAGACTGATCGCCTGTTGAGCACCATGTGTAATTGCAATCTCTTTCGATCCCGCAGGTACACCTAGATCATGGGTGATCTTTAACAACTGCTTCACTAATTGCTCATCGCCGGGAGGTAATTGGTAATAACCGGGAAGCTGAGTTTGCAAACGGCTATGGCGACCTATTTCGGCGTACAAGCTACGAATGGCAGGGTTATTAATGTTCGGGTGTGCAGAACCAGCAAGCAGTTTCAAGCGACCTTTCGGACGGGAGAGTACAGATTTGGTGACCGACAAGAGGTCGACTTTTTGAGGCTGGCTCGGTGCATCCCAGATGGTGGTGTTCGGTGCTTTTACGCGATAGCCTGATTTAGGCACAGAATAAACCCAGCCTGTCGCTTCCAGTTCTTGATAAGCGCGAATTACGGTGTTTTTGCTCACTCCGAGTTGTTCGCTGAGTTGACGAATGGAAGGCAAGCGGTCGTCTGGGTGAAAGAGCCCTTTATCGACCTGAGCCTTAATGTGTTGTTCTATCGCGAGATATTTATTGCCGCTGAGTTTTGCTTCCACGTTTCCCCCTTGTAACTCACACTTAATCTGTAACCATTTAAAGTGTTATATCTGTATCTTTATTAGTTATCTGTACCCAACTAAGGTAACAGCATTGATGAAGAGTTGACCAGAGGTTTGTAATGCTGATTAAAATGATTCCGTTTGTGTTTGTACTATTGTGGTCGTCAGGCTTTGTTGGCGCTCGTCTTGGTGTTGAATACGCTGAACCAGCAACGTTACTTTCACTTAGGATGGTAGCCAACGTGACGCTATTCTTGGTTTTGATTGCAATCCTTAAGCGTCGTATTCCTCGTGGTCGAGCATTTTTTCACGCTTGTGTGGTGGGTATTTTGATTCATGGCTTCTACCTTGGTGGCACTTATCTCGCGATTGATATGGGTATGCCCGCCGGGTTGAGTTCTCTACTTGTTGGCTTACAACCGATCCTGACGGCATTGATAATGATCAGCTGTACCTCGCAGCGTTTTAACGTCGCACAATGGCTAGGCTTAGCCCTTGGTTTCGCGGGTATTAGCTTGGTGTTAATGGGCAATATTGAGTGGCAGTCAGACGACCAAAAAGGCTTGGCAACGTTATTATGTTTGGTTTCTTTGGTGGGTATTACGGTCGGTACTTTGTATCAGAAGCGCTTTTGTCAGGGTACAGATATGGTCGGTGGCGCGATGGTGCAGTACTTAGCTGCAGCAGCATTGTTCTTACCTTTTGCAATGCGCTACGAAACTATGCAGGTGAACTGGACTATCGAGTTCACGTTAACTCTGGCTTGGCTAGTGATTGTTTTATCGTGCATTGCTATTCTATTGCTGCTTTACATGGTAGAGCATGGCGCTTCTTCAAGTGTGGCATCGGTGTTTTACTTAGTTCCACCCACAACAGCCATTCAAGCGTGGCTCATTTTTGGAGAGTCGTTCGACATCTATGGTGCAATGGGCTTCGCCTTGTCTGCCGCCGCGGTTTATTTGGTGGTGAGGAAGCCAGAATGGATTAAGGCTCGCAGGCGAACAGCGTTAGAGCGGTAAGCGTATTTCATCAAAACTAACTGGGTTTAAAGCCGAGTGATAGAAACAAAAAAGAGCCTGAATATTCAGGCTCTTTCTGTATCAATATTGGCTAGCGACTATTGATTAGCGCTGCATTAAACAAGCGTAAGCCGTGGTAAACGGTGCTTCTTGGTACTGCTTAAGGCCTGTTTCTTTGAACTTCATCATAAGAGGGTTACGCTTAAGGCTTTCTTTGATTTCATTCGGAGATACAACGGTTACGTCTAGGCCGTCGATCAACTGAATTGCCGCTTCTAGTTTGAAGCCGAAGCCACCGCCAGCAAATTTGCCTTTAGTTTGGCGTTGACGAATTACCACTTTTTCTACTTGGTAATCTTCCATTAACTTTGCAAAAGAAAATTGAAAATCTTTCATATTCTGTGTGTCGTTTGCGTCACTAATAGCAACTTTAGAAACTCGGCAATCAGGAATGTTAAATACACCGTCTGATAGAGATAGAAGACAGATGACTGCATCGTTACCTTTGATTTCAACACCACAAATTTTCATGTTCTTACCTACTTATTTTAGAGCCCTATATTATGGTGTTATTTCGATGACTTCTCCAGTAATAGAACATGTCTAAGGTAAATAAATTCAATATTGTCCACTTTAACTTTTTCAGGTTGACGTCTGGTTAAATGCGAAGCACTCGTTTTCATCGTCTAGTTTTATATGCGATGAGATTCACAAAACTATAGCTGGCTTTTTTATCGATACTGTATATTATGCGCGCGTCCCTATTTAATGTGTGGTTATAAACCCTCTATGAATATCAAAAACCTTTCTATTAAGAGTAAAATTGCGATCCCTCTAATGGTTATCGTGATTGTTTTCTCAACAGTTACTGTGCTTAACGTGATTAAATCTAACGCGCAAGCAGCGATTAACCATGAGCTCAATAATGTGGTTCAACCGGTTCTCGACAACCTAGAAGATGGGTATCGAGATATCTATCAAGTCATTGCATCTGCCCAAGGTCTGTTGCTGGCGAAAGATCAAAAGGCAATTGAATATCAACAATTCGAATTCAAAGACAACGCTTACAAAGCCGTCCCACGCTTTGAAAGTGTTCAAACCCTATATACAGCAGGTGTCTTAGACTCATCTTCTCAAGACGAGCTAGCAAAATTGGTTAAGGCGATGAAAAAGTGGGTAGCGCTGCATGAGCCAATGTTTGCAGACCCTGCCAATGCTCTTCAATATAACCTCGATTACTCGCCAGCGTTAGACGCTGAGTTTTCGATCATTCACGATCAACTCGGCTATATTAGAGAGCTGATTGCAGTCAAACAAAAAGAGCTTCGCCAGCAAGCTAATGACTCGATTGAAGAAAGTAAGCTGATCATCGAAGTAGGTATGGCCGTGGCGGTACTTGCGGCTTTGTTTTCGATGTGGTTATCGAACCGTTTTATCGTTCAGCCGATTCAGAGCGTAGAGAAAGCGATGAATGAAATCGCATCGGGTGACGGTAACTTGGCTCAGCGAATGAAAGTTGAAGGTTCTGACGAGATTGCTCGCTTAAGTTCAGCGTTTAACAAGTTTGTTAGTAAGATACATACCACTGTTGAACAAGTGATTCTGACATCAAATGCCGTACGTGCAGAGATGGAAAACATCAAATCAATAACGCAGAATGTGGCTGAATTTTCTTCGAATCAACAGAAAGAAAGTGAAGTAGTCGCGGCTGCCGTTCATGAAATGCAAGCGACCAGTGAAACGGTAAGTGGTAACGCGTTAGATGCGGCAACCGCAAGTAACGTTGCGAACAATGAAGTGGAATCAGCAGACAGCACTTTGGGCTTAACCGTAACTTCAATTGAACGCCTTGCGCAAGATATCGAGAATGCAGGTGGTGTAGTTCAGGAATTGGATACTGATGTGAAGAACATTGCTTCTATTCTTGGCGTGATCAAAGGCATTGCAGAGCAAACCAATCTATTGGCATTAAATGCGGCGATTGAAGCAGCGCGTGCTGGTGAACAAGGTCGTGGTTTTGCGGTAGTTGCTGATGAAGTCCGTGCGCTTGCGAGCAAAACTCAAGACAGTACGGGTGAAATCCAATCAATGATTGAACGCTTAGAAGTTGGCGCCAAACATGCCGTTGGCGTGATGACAGAAAGCAAGGCAAGTGGCGAGAAAACCATTGTTCAAGCGGGCACTGCAGCTTCATCATTGAGCGAGATTCGTAACTCAATCGGCAAGATGAATGAGATGAATACGCAAATCGCAACAGCGGCTTCTCAGCAGTCTCAGGTGTCTGAAGAAGTGAACCAGAATGTTCAACGTATCGCGGAAAGCACCATGAAAATGGTTGAGATGGCAAACAATGCAGAGAACGCATGCATCTCACTAGCAGAACAGTGTGAAGCACTTGATAGCCTAGTTTCTCAGTTTGAAGTGTAATCTTTGAGACTGAACAGGCAAAAGTGAGTGGCTAATCGTTTCTAGTTTTAACCCTCACGCATCTGTAATAGACAATAATAAGGCCCGTACTCAATGAGTGCGGGCTTTCTTTTTTGGTGCGAGTATTTTTTGATAACAGTATTTGTAATACAAGGTCGGTTCGAACTTTGTAGATTAGGTCGATAGGAGCCTTGTGGGGAATGCGATATTAGCTTCAATGAAGGCCTTTGTATGTGCATGGCGCATATTAAGCTAGGTGACACTGATCTATATCTTCAATACACTGTATGGGTAACCATAGTTCAAAATAGGGTAGAGGCATGGCCAATTGGGAAGGGGTAAGTGAGTTTGTTGCAGTGGCAGAGCGCGAAAGCTTTACTGGTGCCGCACAGAAACTCGCTACGTCAGTGGCTCAAATCAGTCGTAGAGTGGCAAATCTCGAGGAACGCCTCGCAGTAAAACTACTCAATCGAACGACTCGTAAGGTTTCTCTAACAGAGGCTGGGCAACTCTATTATCAGCAATGTAAGTTGTTGGTCGAGGGTTTAGACATTGCTGAGTTAGCCGTCACGCAGATGCAATCCACGCCAAAAGGTTTACTGAAAGTAACGGCACCTGTGACTTATGGTGAGCGTCAACTCGCCCCGATACTTCATCAGTTCTTAAAGCTCCACCCACAAGTCGAACTTGAGCTGATGTTGACCAATCAAAAGCTCGACCTTATTGATTCGGGTGTCGATGTCGCTATTCGTCTTGGTCGCTTAGAAGATTCGAGCCTTGTGGCAAAGAAGCTGTCTCAACGCCAACTCTACGTGTGCGCAAGCCCTGAATACATTGAACGCTACGGTGAACCGCATACGCTCTCTGAGTTAAGTAATCATCAATGTTTAGTCGGCGGCTTTGAGCATTGGCGTTTTAAAGAAAATGGGCGACCTCGCTCAGTTCGGGTTAATGGACGCATTAAATGTAACAGTGGCTTAGCCTTACAAGACGCAGCGAAACAGAGTATTGGCTTAGTGCAGCTACCAGAATATTACGTGAGTGAAGATCTTGAGTCTGGCGAATTGGTTGAGGTGTTATCTGATTACCGAGACGATAAAGAGGGGATTTGGGCGCTTTACCCACAGAACCGTAATTTGTCTTCAAAGGTTCGCTTGTTAGTCGACTTCTTGTCTGAGCAATTAGACTAGTTCTATCTGGCAAGACACTATGGACAAGAAAATGGGCTTCAGAACAAAGATTCTGAAGCCCATTTTTATTGATGTTCTATAGCTTTTACTTGCTAAGCACTAAGCACTAAGCACTAAGCACTAAGCATTAAGCATTAAGCATTAAGCATTAAGCATTAAACCGTGAAGCGATCAACCAAGTGGTACAACTCGTTTGCTCGGCTGTTTAAGTTTTGGCTACCTGTACGGTTTTGGTTTGCTAGCGATGCCGATTGAGAACTTTGGTCTGAAATCACAACAATGCGTTGAGATATCTCTTGGCCAACAATATTCTGCTGTTCAGTCGCCGTTGCAATCAGTGAGTTCATGTCCATGATGGTATCAATCGAATCTTGAATTTTAGCAAGTGCTGCAGCTGCTGCGTTCGCTTCTTCTACCGTTTGAGCACTTCTGCTTTGGCTGGAATCCATTGCTTTCACCGCGGCATCTGAAGCGGATTTTAGCTGTTGGATCATTTTGTGAATGTCGCCCGTGCTCTCTTGTGTGCGGCTTGCAAGCTTACGAACTTCGTCCGCAACTACGGCAAAACCTCGGCCTTGGTCACCAGCTCGCGCGGCTTCAATCGCAGCATTTAGTGCTAATAGGTTGGTCTGTTCCGCTATATCTTGAATGACAGTCAGTGAAGATGAAATGTTCTGTACATCTCCTTCAAGGCGAGATACCACAGTGTTTGCTTCTGATACTTCACTTGCAAGGTCTGCTACGGAACCTGCAGCAGCATTGACTATTTGCTGAGCTTCTTTTGCATTGTTCTCTGCAAGTTTAGCTGAGTCAGCGGCTTGGCTTGCGTTGCTTGAGATCTCTTGCGCAGTTGTCGTCATCTCGGTCATCGCCGTTGCTACTTGTTCTGTCTCTTCACGTTGACCTGTTGCTATCTCGTCGACCTGAGCTGCGCGAGAAGACATGCTACTCGTTTCTGATACAACTTGCTGACCCACATCGCTCACGCTACGAATGATGGCCTGTAGGCTAGCAACAAAGGCATTAAAGTTCTCACTAAGTTTGGCGAACTCAGGCGCTTTGAATGTTTCCATTCGAGCCGTTAGGTCGGCCTCACCACTTGCAAAGGCACTGATCGAACGGTCAAATTGCTCGAGTGGTTGCATGATTGTACGGTTCACTGCAACAGCGAAAACCGCTACCACTAAGGCAATCAAGCCACAGAAAATTGCAATGGCAGTCAGTGAGCTTTGTAGCGCAGCATTCGAGCTCTCTTTCATTTCACTGATCACGGCGTCAATATCGTCAGTATAAAACCCAGTTCCAAGCATTAAATCCCATTGTGGAATAAAGATTGAGTAGCTGAGTTTTGGTAACGCAATGGATTGACCTGGCTTGGGAAAGTAGTAAGTGGTGAACTCCCCAATTTTTGAGTTCTTAATCAGGTCTTGGATTAGGTAATTGCCTTGTTTGTCTTGAAGGTCGTAGTAATTTTTACCAATGCCATCGGTACCTTGTCCGATGACGATTCTTACACCCTTAGAGCTGTAGCCAAAAATATAACCAGATTCACCATACTCTAGAGTTTTTAATGTGGGTAATGCTTCTTCAAGTGTGGCACCTTTTTCTAAGAAAGGAGATATCGAAGACTTAGCCATTTGCAGGTACGCTTTGAGTTCCTTTTCTTTCATCGCCATCATATTGCTACGCGTCGATTCTACTTGTTGTGCGGTTAGCTCAGTGCTCTTCATATACGTCACGCTCATCATCCCAATTGCCATTAGTAGCAAAGGGATAAAAGAGAGAATATAAAGGCGGTTTTTGATGGTGAGGGTCATTAGCACTTCCTATGTGATTGTCTCAGGCAATTTTCAACACATTATTAATGTGGTTTCGAAATGTAAACGGACTTGTTGTTGAATTGTTATCCTAAAACCTTTTTGTTTGATAAATATGATGGCGGTTAGGTTTTGAAGTGATAGGTGGTGCAACTAAGTACTTATCTGTAAAAAGAGCCGTTCGTTTCGATGCTTTTGAATTTGGCGCTGCTTTGGTAGAATGCGACGCTTTGTAGCACCCTGCTATGTCTATTCGTTAAGTGAGAAAGATTCATGAACAAAAGCCATGTGACTATTGGTTTAACTAACCCAAAGAGCCCGACAAACGTTGGCGCGGTTATGCGTGCGGCGGGTTGCTACCAAGTCGACGAAGTTAAATACACAGGGCAACGCTACGACAAGGCTGCAAAATTTTACACCGATACCAAGAGTGCAACGCGCACTATCCCGCTTACTGGTGTCGAGTCGTTTTTAGATAACCTTAATTCAGAAACTAAGATCGTATGTGTGGAGTTGGCTGAGGGTGCGACACCACTGCCACGTTTTAAACACCCAGAGAACGCTATCTATATCTTTGGCCCTGAAGATGGTTCTATTTCTCAAGATGTCGCTGACCGAGCTGACCATGTTGTTTATGTACCAACTGTTGGTTGCATGAATCTAGCAGCAACAGTGAATGTGCTACTTTATGATCGCCTTGCTAAGTCAGATGAAATGGACGAGAGCAACGACCTGATCAAGAAAAGCCGCGATAATCGTAATCACCTGCAAGTGAAGCAGGGGTAGATATCGTTCTAATCGTGTCTGGTCTCTTAATATCCAATGCAGATTAAAGAAAACCCCTTATTCGTAGGAATAAGGGGTTTTTACTTGGTTGATCTCGGATCTTAGGTTTGGCTATTCAGCACATTTGGAAGCCATAATTTGCAGTGGTTGCCCCGCATCATCGAATTGTAAGCTCCATACATACTGCCCAGCATTACGAATAGTGATAGCGGTATCTTGACCGTAACCACCTTTAATTAACGAGTTAAGTTGTCCTAACTTTAGGTTAAGCCCATCCGCTGTGAACTGAGGTGACCAAGCCTTGGATGCATATTGCATGCGATAACTGCCCGGTTTTTCAGTGGTGACGACTTGGTAAGTGTTGTCACCTTTATATTCAAACTCTCGTTGACCCACGTGTTTCCAACCTGAATCAGCAAAATTGCCAACCACATAAAGCGGGCTCGAAATAGGGCCTTCAGCTTTTATTGTTGGATTGTCACATTGAGCCATGAAACCTTGTCCAACTTCATTTCCTGTCGCTAGTATCGCCGCAATTGGCCCTTTTTCACTTGGCTGTGTTATCGACAAGAAACGAGCTTCAAATGGGCTTAGAACGATAGAGTAGTGGCCATCGATAGCTGAGATCGATTGCTTGGATTCAATATCCGTCAGATCAGCTATGGAGCCGACTTTTTCTTTGGTTAGTTTTATGGTTTGTTCTTTGTTGGTAACGTTCACTGCGTAGACAACAGCATCGCCTTCATAGGCTTTGTGATCGACATACGCGACATCATTGGCCATCAGGTTTGTACGTTTACCTTGTGATAGAGCGGGGTGCGTTTCTCTCAGTTTCATCAAGTTTGTCACGTATTGCTTTAAGTCTTTTTCGTGCGCATTGAGTTGGGCTGTGACACCTTCTACTTTACCGCTAGTACGGGCTACGTGATCATCACATAGACCATTAATAGCACAGTCATCAGCCCATACTTTGTCTGCAAAACCTTCTAGCTGATCGCCAATCTCGTCCCCATAGTAGGTCGTAATTGGGCCGGTATAAGCTGCTTGGAATGAAAATGCCGCTTTATAGCGCTGCCAATACTCTTTGTCTTGTGGAGAAGCGATATCACCGCGCTGTAATAAGTCACCAAAGCGCACAAGGTCATGGTTACCGATCATTAAATTTGGCTTTGCGTGGTCTGGGTATAACGAATGTAAAGACATGCCTTCTGCAAGCCACTCTCCACCTTTGTTCCCCACGCCAGCTTCGTTTACAGCAAAGGTCTCCGTCAGGCGGTAGCGCATAGGGAAATCAAACGCAGAACATAAGGCCGGTGCTTCATTTGAACCGTAGCCTGTTTCAATAATACGGTTCTCACCTGCCCAAATTTCCGCGACCATATAACCCAGAGGGTTCACGGTTTTACCTTCGCTGTTTACGTATTCGACTTGAGAAGAAGCGGTGTCTACCGTTTCTCTGATTTGACTCCAAGCTTCTTTTGGCACTTGATAAGCTTGATCTAAGCGCCAACCATCAATTTTGAGTTCTTTGATCCAATACTCGGCAACTTCTTGATAGAAGGCTAGGCTCTCAGGGTATGAGACTGGATTATCCTCTCCTTGGGGCAGCTTACCTGTTGGTGACGGCACTACGTTTTTTTTGTGGTGGCCAAATACGCCATCAAAGAAGACATAAAGCCCACGAGCATGCGCTTCTTCAACTAAGGTTTTAGCTTCTTCCATCGTTCCGAATCTCGGATCGATATTGAAATAATCGGTGGCAAAATAACCGGTTGCATCCAGTCTATCGGCCCAATGGTCTTGGTTTTCGATAGGCTCTGAATTAAAGATTGGGGTTAGCCAAATACCGTTCATGCCAAGAGATTCAATGTAATCAAGTGAGTCGATAATACCTTGGATATCTCCGTTATGGTGACTGGTTCCATAGCCTGTCCCATGACCAATTGAGTCATCGCCACTGACAAAGCTTTCGACCATCACTTGATAGATCCTCAAGTCATTCACGTCGGCATTCGTATTCGTTTGGCATTGGTATGCTGTTGGTTCTTGAACTGATTCAGGTGCAGATTGGCAACCTGCAAGTAGGATGGCGGTAACGGCCAACGCGGTATTGGATAGAGAAAGTTTCACGTAAAGGTCCTTATTATTATGATTTAACCTATTATTCACCATCCTGATCTTCTATAAATCCTCCGTTAAATAGTGGTAATAGGAGTAGACGGTAGGCTGAGAGACTGAGGTCACAATATGTGGCTAATTTCTTATACATATTATGATGAAGTGCTGATTTTTGAGTCGGAACGAGATTTGTACAGGAAGATATTTTTATGCGGTATGTAACCAGCCTTGTAGAGATTAAGTCATTCTCTGTTTCTAATGTTATCTATCCCGTAAGCAATCGGATATTATCTTGGGTTCATCATTAGATAATTGAAGGGTTAGATAACACCATGGAAGACAAGCAATTACTTGCCGCGCTGCAGCAACACCCTGTCCTCGATCTCTATCAGTTATTCCAAGAAGTTGGTCAAAACCGCTCTCTGTATGCATTACTAGAGAGGTTATCTTCCCATAAAGAACACCACCAACTGAGCACTCGTCTTAGCCCTTTTAAGCCTCACATCGAAGGGTTGCTGGCTCAATTTGATAGCACTACACCGGACAGTGATATTCTCAAAGCGGTTGCTCTTCAGTCTGAGATTCAGCAACGAGGCCACAGTATGAGTCGTTACATCATGACATCGGACAATCACCGCCATTTTTCCCCAAATGCAGACCTAGTGATGTTTGGTGATTCGATCACCGAATGGGCACCTTGGGCGGATATCTTTCGCGATGTTTCGATGGTCAACCGTGGCTTAGCGGGTGACACTACAACTGGCATGTTGTGCCGTATTGATACCACGTTGAATGTGAAGCCAAAGCTGGTGTGCTTTATGGCAGGGATAAACGATTTGGCTCAGGGTTATGATGTCGAACATATCTACCGGAACTACATTGATATGCTTGAAGTGTGGCAAGAAAACGATATTCGTATATTGGTGCAATCAACGCTTTATGTTGGCTCTAAACTGCAAGGTTTGAACCCATCGGTGGAGCTGCTTAATAGCAAAATAAGCGAGTACTGTTCTCAGCAAGGCATTGCGTTCTTAGATGTGAATTCTGTATTGTCACCTAACAAGCTTTTATCGAATGAATACTCATGTGATGACTTGCATTTGAATGCGAAGGCTTACCAAGCTTGGGCTGAGGTTCTTCAACCTACGATAGCTGAGTTACTAAAATAAACTCACGCAAATAGCCAAATAGCCAAGTAGATAAATAGACAGGCAGACAGCTAATTAAACAGCTAGACCGATAAACAGCTTAGCTAATACAAGAAAAGCCAACCCCTAGATTTGTTTCGCGAACCATAAGGACATCAATGTGAACCTAAGACAGTTGGAAGTCTTTTACGCCATTATGCAAACCGGAACCGTATCTGGGGCTGC
Organism: Vibrio sp. 1F263; assembly: GCF_041439035.1. Lineage (NCBI taxonomy): Bacteria > Pseudomonadati > Pseudomonadota > Gammaproteobacteria > Vibrionales > Vibrionaceae > Vibrio > Vibrio sp. 1F263. The sequence continues at coordinate 35,255 of NZ_JBGONI010000025.1, forward strand.
GCGTAATCTGCATGTGTCACAACCTAATGTGACTCGTATTCTGGCACACACAGAGCAACAACTTGGTTTTGGATTGTTTGAGCGAGTGAAAGGTCGGTTGGTGCCTACGGTTGAAGCGAGAACCTTGCTGCCTGAAGCGGAAAAGGTGTATCAGCAGTTAGGTCAATTTCGTTCTTTGACGAATAAGGTTAAGCAAGGACATCAACATTTACGTATTGGTGCGCCGCCGATACTGGCGACCAAATTGCTGACTCCGGTAATAGCCCAAATGTCTCGTGAACAAGAGCTCTCTTTTGAGTTGTTGACTGCAAACCGTGATGAACTTTGTGCTGGGCTATTAAAGCATGAGCTCGATATTGCTATCGCGTTTGGGGACGAAACACCGCCGGCTATATTAAGTGAAACACTCTTAACTGAATCACTCAAGGTTCTGGTTCCTTCCCACACAGTTGAACAGTTACCTACTGAATTAACCCTTGATGATCTGATCAATTATCCCTTGCCAATCATCGGGCTTGATAGCCGCGATCCATTAGGCCTCCTGTTACATCAAAGCCTTATTGCGCGAGATGAGCATTATCACCATCCGATATCTGTGCGTGGATATAGCGCGGCGGCGGAACTGGTGAAGCACCAAGCGGGGTTTGCGATTGTGGATCCGTGGACGGCAGAACAGTATCAAAATGACGATGCGGTCTGTGTGCTTTCACTGCAGCCGGATATCCAATTTTCGGTCTCGATGCTTTGCGCAGAGCACACCCCTCAGTCGATTTCCGTTAAGCAATTTATCGTTTCATTGAAGAGCCACACTCACCCTATAACTTAAGGTTATAGGCTCGTCATAAATAGGTATTCGGCAGCTTCTAAGTTCTTAATTAAAGTAAACCCATACAAGGATTTATTAATTAGGAATACTCATGTCTATCGCTCAACCTTACCTTCTTTTTCTTGGGGACGTTACTGACCCACTTGCCGCAAAAACAGCTCGCGGTATTCATCAATGGCGACCAGAAATTTGCCTAGGTCAGCTTCGTTTAACAGACGTTACCGTTTCACTTGGTTTAACGGATATGACCTTACAAGAGGCGCAAGCACAGGGCGCGAAAACGCTAGTGATTGGCACAGCAAACCCAGGTGGTGTTATTCCTGACTCTTGGCAGCCAACCATAATGGAAGCTGCAGAAATGGGATTTGAGATTGCATCTGGCATGCACCAACGACTGAGTGAATTTTCACCGCTTGCTGACATGCGACAACAAGGATTGACTAAGCTTCATGATGTACGTCATTTTGACGGTGTTCTTAATGTTGGTAACGGTAAGCCTCGTCAAGGTAAGCGCCTGCTTACTGTCGGAACAGATTGCTCAGTCGGCAAAATGTTTTCAGCTTTAGCTATCGAAAAGTCGCTTAAAGAGTCAGGTACATCCGCTCAGTTCAAAGCGACAGGGCAGACGGGTATCTTGATTGAAGGCTGCGGTATTTCGATTGATGCTGTGGTTGCGGATTTTATTTCTGGCGCAGTTGAAGCGATTAGCCCTGATTTTACCGACCACGATTGGGATATCATTGAAGGGCAAGGCTCTTTGTTCAACCCTTCGTTTGCAGGCGTGAGTTTGGGTCTTTTACATGGCGCACAAGCGGATGCCTTAGTGCTGTGTCATGAAGTTGGGCGACCTCATATTCGTAACCTTCCTCATGCTCAATTGCCAAGCATAGAACAGACGATTGAAGCCAACTTGCAAGCAGCGCGACTGACCAATCCAGACGTGAAACTGGTTGGCATTTGTTTGAACACGTCGGCGATTAGCACTGAAGACGCTGAGACATTATGCCAAGAATGGACCACACTCTATCAAGTACCCGTGACGGACCCGGTTCGTTTTGGTGTACAAAATATTACTGATCATTTGCGACATTCACTTTAACGATTTCATCATTTCTACGTTTCCATTTGTTAAAGCGAACATCAATCGAGTGAAATTATGAAGATTACAGCAGAACCTATTACTATCGCGATGCAAACACCTTTTCGCATCTCTCGTGGCAGCCGAACTGAGTGTCACGTTGTTCGTGTTTATATTGAACATTATGGCAAACAAGCTCAGGGCGAATGCACGCCTTACCCACGATACGGCGAGTCATCGGAGTCTGTGTTAGCGCAAATCCAACAAGCGTCTAGTGCCCTTGAAGGTATGTTTGAGCGAGGCGTTACCGATCCCGCAGAGCTAAGAGATCATCTTCAGTCTTTATTGACCGGAGGGGCAGCGCGAAATGCGGTCGATTGTGCGCTTTGGGATTTCGAAGCTAAGCAGAAAGAACAGGTGTTTCCAAATAGCTTGTTTGAGTTACCTGCTCAAATAGTGACTGCAATGACAGTCTCGATTGGCACTCCAGAAGCGATGGCGACTCAGGCTCGAGACTATGTCGCAAATGGAGCGAAACTCTTAAAAGTGAAGCTTGATGGAGAGCAAGTGATAGAGCGTGTTTGCGCGGTACGAGAAGTGGCACCCGATGTTCAGATTGTACTGGATGCCAATGAAGCGTGGACGGGGCTGAATCTCGAAGAGTTGTTTAATCAACTAACAGAGTTTGATATTGCGATGATCGAACAACCTCTTCCACAGCAGCACGATGCATCACTGGCACACATCAAGCACCCGATCCCACTGTGTGCTGATGAAAGCTGTCATACCACTTCACAGCTCTCATCGCTGTTGGGTAAGTATGAAATGGTCAACATCAAGCTCGATAAAACGGGTGGTTTGACCGAAGCATTGGTACTTGCTGAAGAAGCTCAAAGGCTAGGATTTACTCTGATGTCGGGTTGTATGCTAGGCACCTCATTGGCAATGCGAGCGGCGCTGCCTATCGCCGTTCAATCTGAAATCGTCGACCTCGATGGCCCTGTATTACTTGGGCAAGACGTTTCGCCAGCACTGACTTATCGAGATGGGATGATCATTATCTAAGATGATTTAGGATTGCCCATTAGAAATAAAAAATGGGCAAAATAAAGTGACTAGAAGACACAATGCTTAGCAAAGTCACCGGCTTCATTGGCAGTCCAGTCGCCTTTCGGTTTCTCTTTCATATCAGTACACCAAGCTTCACTGCCCACTTCTGTACAGGCCATAAGTTGAGTCGCGAGAAATAGAATTAATGCAATTTTTTTCATAATAAACATTCCTTTGTTGTTTAAATTCTTGCTTATAACTGTATCAAATACTACTAAGGATTGTTATAGCAGTCAGTGACATAAGTTGGTCAAAACGATCTAGGATTGGGCTGTGTTTTAAGGTTGGAAGCGAACGCGTGTTAGACAGTCGTGACAGTCAAATCAAAGCAATAGGTTGATTGATAAATTGATTGAGGTGTAGATCGAAAAAGCCAGCAACGCATGCTGGCTTTGGAATTCTTGTGCGCTTCTATTCGTCAGTGCGCTTTAACTATTAGTCGAGTTATACCAGTTTCATCTCTTGGATGATGTCTGAAGCAATTTCTGGCTTCGTGCTCGTTGGTTTCTCGTGTAAGTCTGATTTCAATTGTCCCTTACGGTTACTTAGGCCTGCTTCAAGTTTCTTGAGTGCTGAAGCGATAGCTGGATACATAACGTCATCTGTAGCTTTTGCGTTTACACGTACACCTTCGTAGTTGGTGAACACTTCAACCTGGTGTTGACCATGTTCTTTTGTGATGATGATGTCGCAGCTGATCAGTGATGGGAAATGGTTAGATATCTTCTCGAATTTACCTTCGATGTCTTTGCGTGACTCGTCGTTAATTGATACATGATGTGTTTGAACATTTATTTTCATAAATCATACCTTTCCAATGACTGTGTCATTTAAACGTAGCAAACATCGGTTAGTTTAACCAACTGCGAAATAGCACATGTGTGATTCACTTCAGTGTTATCAAATAATCTCCCTTTACTCCCTTGAAAGTCCGAAGAACTGATCGCATATTATGTTTCGTGTTTTCAATACATGTTCAAAAATACCTCACTCGCGAAGCATTCCTCTAATCTACCTTGCCAGCCTAGGTTTTATCGCCTTAACCAAACGTCAGCTCAAATACTTATTCTAGTTTAAGTTTTGTAAATCATTGCTAGTTTGATGCCGATAATGCTTTCTTTTTAAATCACTGCAGTTGATATAAAAAGTGTGGTTTATATAAAAAAGCAAAGCTCCGTGAATACGACTATTGAATAAGGCAACTCTTGGCTGCCCTTATAGCGCCATCTGGTTTTAGCGATAGCTATTCTTCAAATTGGTAAGAAGAGGGCACCACAATGACGCCTTGTTTCGATATGTGAAAGCGTTTAGCGTCGGCAAGGTTATCAATACCGATTTGGGTGCCATCTGGCACTTTGACGTTCTTATCTATGATGCAGTTTTGAATATGGCAATTTTTCCCAATCTCAACATCTTCAAACAGAATACTATCAATCACAATCGCGGCATTACTGACTTTCACTTTCGGGAAGAAGATAGAGTTTTGCGCAGAGCCACCTTCGATCACTACGCCATTCGCTATCATCGAGTTGATGAATATTCCTTGGTTTCCTTCTACAGAAGCAATGGTGCGTGCAGGTGGCAGTTGCGGCTCGTAGGTGCGAATCGCCCAATCTGGTTGGTATAAATCTATAGGTGAGGCTGGCTTTAACAGATCCATATTGGACTGGTAGTAAGAGTCGATGGTACCCACATCTCTCCAGTACGCATCTTGGGTCACTCGGCCTTCTTCGTCGCCAAACTTATACGCGTAAACACTGTTGTTGCCGACCAATTTAGGAATAATGTCTTTACCGAAATCATGGCTTGAGTTCGGATCTTCGGCATCCGCCAGTAGCGCTTGTGTTAACACCTCTTTATCAAAGACGTAAATACCCATTGAAGCCATGCTTCGAGTCGGCCTACCGGGGACACATGCAGGGTAATGTGGCTTTTCGGTAAAGTTATTGATCTCTAGAGATTCATCTATTTCCATCACACCAAATTCTTTGGCTTCATCAATCGAAACCTCCATGCACGCTACGGTTAGATCGGCCTCGTTCTTTTTATGTTGCTTGAGCATTGGCGCGTAATCCATGCGATAGATATGGTCGCCTGATAACACCACTACATGCTTAGCTTCGCTACGAGAAAGCAGATACAAGTTTTGATAAATCGCATCGGCAGTACCGCTATACCAACTATCACCTGTACGCATTTGTGGGGGGACATTGGTGATGTATTCGCCGAGCTCGGGGTTAAGCACCGACCAACCATCTCTTAAATGTTTTTGTAAAGAGTGAGACTTGTACTGAGTCAGCACCAAAATTTGGCGCAGCCCAGAGTGTAAGCAGTTCGCGAGCGTGAAATCGATGATTCGATATTTACCGCCAAAAGGTACCGCAGGTTTTGCACGGTTATCGGTAAGGGGAGAAAGCCGAGAGCCTACACCGCCGGCCAGAACGATTGTAAGAGTGTCTTGCATGGTCAGAACCTCAATGTATTTATGATTATGAACATAGACTTGCAAGCGTTGAGCCAAATGTAACTCATTGAATATTAAACGAGATGAGAATGAATTCTGCGAGATTGCACCAAGTTGATGCGTACGAGGTGTTGGCTTGCTCTATTTTGATCCAAATAGACCCGGGCAAGGTGAAGGGGTTAAATTAACAAAATGACGCACGGGAAAGTCGCATTACAAAACTGTCAATAAAATGAAGCGATAAAGTGATCAAATTGATGCAAATTTACATAAGTTCTCACAAGTTTTCACAAATTGATTTCCATCAATAAAGTAGGGTTATTATATGCTACCTTGCACGCAAAATAAGAAATGATTACTCATTCACCAATAACGATTAAGCTCTCAAAAGGAAATTATAATGAAAAAAACAGTATGTGGTATTGCGGTTGTTGCGGCTCTTATGTCAACTAGTGCTTTTGCTCATAAAGAAGGTGATTTCATCATCCGTGCTGGTGCCGCAATAGTGTCTCCTAACGATAGCAGTGGAGATGTTTTGGAGACATCGGGTTCAAAATTTGGTGTGGATTCAAACACCCAACTTGGATTGACATTTGGCTACATGTTTACAGACAACATCAGTCTCGAGATTCTTGCAGCGACGCCGTTCTCCCATACAATTTCTACAAACCATGGTGGTTTAGGTGATATCGCCGAGACAAAACATTTACCACCAACGTTGATGGTTCAGTACTACTTCGGCGAAGCAAACAGCAAGTTCCGTCCTTACGTAGGTGCTGGTATTAACTACACCGTATTCTTTGACGAAGAGCTCAATGGTGCGGCTAAAGATGCTGGTTTAAGTGACTTGTCCCTTGATGATTCGTGGGGACTGGCTGCGAATGTTGGCATGGATTACATGATCAACGACGACTGGTTTTTAAACGCATCCGTCTGGTACGCAGACATCGATACTACAGCCAAGTACAAGGCTGGTGGGAAACAGTACTCAACAGACGTTGATATTGATCCATGGGTATTCATGATTGGTGGTGGTTACAACTTCTAATCAACATCTTTAGTTTGTTAAAAGCGCTCAAGCACCAGCCAGCTTGGGCGCTTTTTTATTGATAAGTGATCAATTTAACACTTGCTTCACAATTGCATAGTATTTAATTGCACAATATTCGATCGCATGTAATGTTTGAACGGCTCAAAAAACGAACAGAAAATAAAGCCTGTAGTTAGGTGTATATCTAATTACGGTTAATAATCAAGGAGATGATTGTGCTTAAACGTAACTTATTAGTAGCTTTACTCGCGATTCTGCCTACGATGGCAAGTGCAGAAAACTATTCAATCGGTACAGGCGGTCAAAGTGGTATCTATTACCCATTTGGTGGCGCATTAGCTAAAGTCTGGTCTGAAAACGTACCGGATGTGAATGCAAAAGCAGAAGTGACAGCAGCGTCAGTCGAGAACACCATCAAGGTTGTACGTGGCGATATGATCGCCGGGATTGCAATGGGTAACGTGGTTCTGGATGCCTACAATGGCGAAGGTAAATTTCCTAAGAAAATGCCAGTGAAAACGCTGTTTGCTCTATATCCAAATCTAGTTCATACCATCACTCTTAAAAACTCTGGTATTGATTCATTATCGCAACTCAAAGGTAAACGTGTTTCCCTTGGGGCCCCTGCTAGTGGTACGGCAGTAACATCTGCAGCACTACTTGAGTCGATGGGTATTGATGTGAAAAAAGATATTGATGCGGTTTACCTTAATTACTCAGAAACCACTAATGCTTTGGCGAATGGTCAAATCGATGTGGGTTTCATTGTTGGTGGTCAAGGTGTTGGCGCTGTAACACAGATTGCGTTAACTCACGACGTTAAGGTGATTTCTATCTCTGAAGAAGAGAGTGCTAACTTCATGAGACAATATCCAGCCTACAGTGCTTACGACATTCCAGCAGGTGTTTACAATAAGGTTGATCCAGTATCGACACTTAGTGTGTGGAACGTATTGGTGGTTAATGCCAACATGAGTGATGACATGGCTTACAATCTGACTAAAGCCGCTTTTGAGAACATCGGTGATATTCGTAAAGTCGTGAAAATGGCTGAAATGACCACACCAGAGAATGCTTCTCGACTGCAAGGCGTACCGATTCATGCTGGTGCTCAGAAGTACCTAGATTCGGTAAGCAAGTAACATCTCTACCTCAGGGCAAGTGAAATCTCACTTGCCCTTTTTATCAATTCGTTCTTATCCAGCAGGCATTAATATGGATATTACCCCTGATAATCAAAATGCGTCACCCCAACTATTACCCTATGAAAAACTCGTGAAAACAATGGGCTATTTGACTTTAGTTGTTGCAGTAGCACTGTCGGCTTTTCAGATATGGCAAGGCGTGAGTTCAACGATCTCGGCAACCTATTTTAGACCCATCCACTTGTGTTGGGTATTGGTATTGATCTTCCTTCACTTTCCATTGATCTCTAACCGAAAGAACAAGCTCTTTATTGTGGGCAAGCTGATCGATGTGATCTTGTGTGCCGTGGTGGTGTTTGCTGGCTACCGTTTATGGATATTCGATTATAACGACATCAATCATCTGTTTTATGGCCTTCAATTTGCTGACATGTTTGCTGGTAGTGCTTTGTTGGTACTGCTGCTAGAAGGATGCCGACGTACTGTTGGTTGGGTGATGGTGTTAATCGCAGTGTTGTTCCTTGCGTATAGCGCGTTCGGTGACATGCTGCCAAGTGGTTTTTCTATTAAGGCTTACACGCTACAAGAGCTGATTCAGTTCCAGATTTACTCCGCTAATGGTGTATTTGGTTCTGCGTTAGGGATCGCCGCGACAACGGTATTCATCTTTGTGTTGTTTGGTGCATTTCTAGAGGTGACCGGAGCCGGTAAATTCTTTATTGATCTCGCATTCTCAATCGCCGGTAAATACCGTGGCGGCCCTGCGAAAGCCGCGGTATTGGCATCGGCAGGTTTGGGTTCTATTTCTGGTTCTGCGATAGCGAATACGGTGACCACAGGCTCAATTACGATCCCTATGATGAAGAAGCTCGGTTATAAACCAGAGCAAGCCGCAGGTATTGAAGCTGCCGCCTCTACGGGTGGGCAAATTATGCCACCAATTATGGGGGCTGGTGCGTTCGTGATGGCGCAGTTTACTGGTGTGCCTTACAGCGAAATCATGATCGCATCGATTGCTCCTGCTATTTTATACTTTTTCTGTACTTTGCTTTACGTTCATCTAATGGCGTGCAAGTTGAACCTCAAAGCTGTAAGCAGAACAGAAGCCGTGATTTCGGTGATGAAAGATGGCGCTCACCACCTGATTCCGTTGATCTTGATAACGGCACTCTTAATGATGGCTTACTCACCGTTGCTAGTTGGTGTTGCGGGTTGCAGTGCAATTCTACTAACCGCGGCGCTGCGTAAACACAGTCGAATCGGATTGAAGAAATTCATTGAAGGGATGAAAAATGGTGCACTGATGGCGTTGCCGATTTCTGCAGCGTGTGGTGCGGCGGGCATTATTGTTGGTGTGGTAGGGCAAACAGGAATCGGTTTGCAGTTTACTCAGTTTGTGATGGACTTCTCTGGTGGCTACATGCTTATTGCATTGGGCTTAATCAGTTTAGTGGCTTTAATTTTGGGTATGGGCTTACCTGTAACAGCGGCGTATATTGTGTTGGCGGTTATGGCTGTACCAATGCTAAGCGATTTTGGCTTACCATTGTTAACTGCTCACCTTATCGTATTTTGGCTGTCTCAAACCTCGAACGTAACGCCACCTATAGCCTTGGCTGCTTTTGCTGGGGCTGGTGTAGCGAATGCTAACCCAATGAAATCTTCGGTAGAAGCGTTCAAGTTGGCGGGTGGTCTGTTCATCATCCCAATTATGATGGCATACACAAGCCTTGTGAATCCTGACGACGGAATGCCAGCGTTGCTTTTGTCAATCGTCCAGACGCTGACTATTATTGTCGCGATAGCGATCGCAATTGAAGGGTATTTGATTCGTTCACTGAGCATGGTTGAGCGCTTAGCAGCATTACTTGCCATTCCACTATTGTTACTCAATCCATTCGGGCTAGGACCTTTGGGGATTGTAATTATTGTCGCACTGATTGTGATTCAATGGCGTGGTCGAGAGGTCGCAAAACAAACCTAGTGTTTATCGAGTTCGGACAAAAGAAAAAAGGGACCTTTACTATGTATAGTAAAAGTCCCTTTCTCTATACGTCAATTAAACAAAGACGTTACGTAAGTTAATCACTGAAACTTACGGTTGTTGCTTAGTTGGTGCTAGAGCAATCTCACGGATACATACATTCTGTGGTTGTTGGTAAGCGTACGATACCGCGCGAGCAATATCGTCAGCAGCCAGTACGCCGCCCATGTCTTCTTTCCAAGAATCGTAACCGTCTTTGATTTCTTGAGATGTTGTGTGAGACAGAAGTTCAGTTTCTACAGCACCCGGTGCGATAGTGGTAACACGAACATTTGAAGCTGCTACTTCTTCACGAACGTTCTCAGAGATAGCGTGTACCGCGAATTTAGTACCACAGTAAGCCGCGTGGCTTGGGAATGTTTTCTTACCCGCAATTGAGCTGATGTTGATGATAGTACCTGTATTGCGTTCCATCATTGGAGCAAGTACAGATTGCATGCCGTTTAGAAGACCAATCACGTTCACGTCGAACATTGTCTTCCACTCTTGAGCATCTTGAGTATCAATTTGACCAAGAAGCATTGCACCAGCGTTGTTGATAAGCGCGTCTACAGGGCCAAATTTCGCTTCACCTTGTGCGATTGCTGCATCAAAAGACGCTTTGTCTGTTACGTCTACTTTCACAGATAGAGAGTTTGGTAAGTTAAGCGCTTCAAGGCGGTCAACACGACGAGCTAAAAGTAGAAGAGGGTGACCTTCATCGCTTAGACGACGAGCGATTGCTTCACCAATACCAGAGCTTGCACCTGTAATTACGATTAGTTTTTTCATTTTATTTCCTCTGTACTTTTATTGCGTCGGTTGGCTACGACGTATTGTTTAAGGGCATTCGAATCAAGTGCTTGTTGCCTTGCTTCGTTGCGATGGAGGTATATTAAGGAAAATAGCATTGTTGATATATAGCGCTTTACTTGAAACACTGTTGCTGTAGTGCAACAATAAATGTGTGCACTTTATTACTTCATCACTTTTTAAATCTCACAACTAAGCTGGCGACCATGCTCAATCAAATTAACCTGTCTGATATTCGTTCTTTCGTGCTTATCGCTCGTTTAGGTAACTTCACCAAAGCGGCGGAGGAGCTTGATGTGTCGCGCTCCCACGTGTCGCGCCAAGTAAGTAGTTTAGAAAAGCAGATGGGTGTGACACTGTTTATCCGTACTACTCGAACCTTAAGACTGACGCATGCGGGGCAAGATCTGTACGCGAGATGTGAACAAGCCTTAGATAATATAGACCAAGCCTTGATTGCTGCTGTCGACGATGTCGAAGAAGTACGTGGCGACATAAAAGTAAACTGTGTTGGCGGTTATTTGGGTGAGGTGATCATCGCGGATCTAGTCAATGAGTTTATGCAGCTCTACCCAGACATCAGCATCAGCCTTGATTTCAGTAGTAACCGAGTCGATTTGATTGAAGATGCCTTTGATATCGCTTTTCGTATGGGGAGCTTAGAAGATGCGGGCTTTATCGCTAGAAAGCTATTAGACATCGAGATGGGAACGCTCGCGAGCCCTGAGTATTTCGCTCGTAAAGGAAAGCCAAGTCATCCTAAAGATCTGATCCACCATGACTGCTTAACGGGATCTGTGCGTAAGTGGAGCTTTCAAGCGCTAGATGACACCAAGAAAACGGTCGATGTGCATGTGACGGGCAGACTGCAATGTAAAAATGGCCGAGTGTTGGTGCAGGGCGCGAAGTCGGGCAACGGAATTATTCGTGTACCAACCATCTATTGCTTACAAGAACTCAACGACGGGCAATTGCTGCAAGTGTTTGAAGAATGGGTGGTGCCTAAGGTCGACTTTTCAGCGATCTACCATCGAGACCGCTATCAACCAAGTCGAATTAGAACCTTTATTGATTTTGTGAAAGGCCGTTTTGAGCAAATGCCAGTCAGCTAAATAGTGCGTGCTGTCCATTATTTGGAATAGAGCGGATTAGCGTGGGCTTACATCTCGTCGATTTCGTTTTGTAGGTTTTCCAGCTGGTCTAGAATCAACAAAAACTTCTCGCCGAACGGAGTCACTTGGTATTCAACTCTTGGTGGCAGTTCGTTGAACATTTGCTTATCTAAAATCCCAAATTCTACATTTCGCTTCAAACATTCATTCAATACCTTGGTCGATAACCCTTCGACCGAGCGCACCATTTCACCAGGGCGATTAATGCCATTTGCGAGCAATTGGTAGACCGTTAGCGACCATTTACAGCCGTAGATGGTTTCTACCATGCGAGCTGAGCGCTCTGGTGCTGATTTTCTTGAAAAAAAGTTTTCCTGATTTTTCATAAAGATGTACCAATAAGTACCTACCTAACCGATTTGTACTTACTATTCATAGTGTTAGTTCAAGGCCTAAGATTACCACGTTCACATGACTTAGGAGATAACAAAATGAACTTCACTAAAAATGGTATTGCAGTAGTAATCGGTGGCACGAGCGGTATGGGCTTTGAAACAGCGAAGCAGTTAGTCGCTCAAAACATCCATGTGTTGGTTGTCGGCAATAACCCAACTAAGTTAGATAAAGCGGTGTCAGAACTTCAATCACTAGGCCACGCTTCTGGTTGGCAAGCTAACCTTTATGATGATGCGAGTGTGTCTCGCCTTATTGCGCATTTAGAGTCGCTCGAAGAAGGTATTGGTTACCTTGTTAATGCTGCAGGTTACTTCAACCCTAAAGCGTTTATTGAGCACCAAGAATCTGATTACGAGCAATACATGCAGCTTAATAAAGCAACCTTCTTCATCACTCAAGCGATAAGTAAATTGATGATCAAGAACGGCGGTGGCAGTGTGGTTAACGTTGGTTCTATGTGGGGTAAGCAAGCAATCAAAGCGACGCCATCTTCTGCCTATTCAATGGCTAAAGCTGGCCTGCACGCATTAACACAACACATGGCAATGGAACTGGCTGAGCATAACATTCGTGTGAATGCGGTTTCCCCGGCTGTGGTTAAAACACCGATTTACGAATCTTTCATCAAACCTGAAGATGTGGATCAAGCGTTAGAAGGTTTCAACGCATTCCATCCGATTGGTCGAGTTGGTTTGCCGAAAGACATCGCCAATAGCATCTCTTTCTTACTGTCAGACAGTGCTGATTGGGTCACGGGTGCAATCTGGGATGTTGATGGCGGTGTGATCGCTGGCCGCAATTAATTAGGCTTCTTTTCAGGAGGCTGTCGCGTAGGCAAATAGCAGCGAGATGGCCTCCTTGATGAGTATTCGCGTAGAATAGAAACGAAAAGACAACAATAATAATTAAAACGATAACAAGAGTAAGGTCGCCATTATGTTCAACATGGACTTTTTAAAGAGACTGGTTATAGAAACCGAGACATTAGATTGGATCGCGAGCCCTGCCAAAGGGGTATGGCGTAAGCCGCTAGAAAGAGAAGATAAAGAGTCGGGCCACACAACCAGTGTTGTGAAGTACGATCCTGAATCTTCGTTTTCTGAGCACCCGCACCCACAAGGCGAAGAAATCTTCGTGTTAGACGGTGTGTTCTCAGATGAAACTGGAGATTTCCCTGCCGGTACTTATATCCGTAATCCCCCGGGCAGTGCGCATTCTCCATCAAGCAAAAATGGCTGCATGATCTTGGTGAAGCTCAACCAGTTTGATGCGAGAGACTTAACTCAAGTGCGCATTAATACTCTAGAAACGGAATGGCTTCCGGGCATCGGTGGCTTACAAGTGATGCCGCTGCATGGTTTTGAGCACGAAAATGTGGCCTTGGTGAAATGGCCCGTTGGTGAGCGCTTTCAGCCACACCGTCATTTTGGTGGTGAAGAGATCTTTGTGTTGTCAGGCACTTTTAAAGATGAACATGGCGTGTATCCAAAACACACTTGGATGCGTAGCCCTCATATGAGCGAGCATTTCCCTTATGTGGAAGAAGAGACGGTTATCCTAGTGAAAACGGGTCATTTGCCATTGGATTAAAGGAATGCTCAATATAAAGATGAGAAAGCCGCATTGTTTTGAACAAGCGGCTTTTTTAGTTTTTATATATGAGCTGACTAGTAAGCGACACCAATACGTTGGCGTGGGAACTTGCCAGCTTCGAGCTCATCAATCATCGCGATAGCGTAGTCGCTGACGGATATTTTGCTGTTGCCATCTTCGTCAGTGAGCAGTTGATCACCACCTGTGCGGTAGGTTGATAGCTTATCGCCCGGGAAGATTTCCGCAGCAGGGCTCACGAATGTCCAGTTAACCTTGTCATTAGATTGTTTGAACACTTCAAGGGCTTCTCCTTGTGCTAGCGCTTCGTTTTTGTAGTCCGCAGGGAAGTCAGGAACGGTAACTAACGGTACGTTTGGCGCCACTTCTAATGAGCCTGCACCTCCCACCCAAAGTAGACGTTCGATGCCAATGCTTGGCAATGTATCAAGCAACTTAGCTGCTGTGTTTATTACGATGTCGTGATTGCCTAGAGCGCGTCCACCAATCGAAGCAATTACCGCATCAACGCCTGAGAAAGCGGTCGCTAGACTTGCCGCTTCATCTTGTAAATCAAATGAACGAACTTCAACATCGCTGATTTCTACGCGGCTTGCATCTCTTACAACAGCAACAACTTCGTGTCCGCGAAATTGAGCTTCTTGAGCGATGTGGCTACCAATCCAACCTGATGCGCCTAATACTGCAATTTTCATAATGTCTCTCCAATTATCTAATTTATTGAGTCTGTTTCTCGACAGCCATTGCAGTCTAATAGCTCACTAGGTTGCAATAAATATCGTAAAATGATGTAGATTGTATCTATATAGTTATCTAATAAGCTTGGTTAAGTCGGTAAGGGAGAGTGGGATGGACAGGTTGAAGGCGATGCGTAGCTTTGTTGAAGTCGCAAATTGCGCCAGTTTTACTCAAGCAGCAGAGCATTTGGACATGAGCCGTTTACAGGTTTCACGGCATGTCCAAGAGATCGAAGGGTGGTTAAAGCAGAGGCTATTACACAGAACGACTCGTAAGGTAAGTTTGACGACAGCAGGGGAGATTGCGCTACAACGTTGCGAAAAAATACTCCATGAAACGGCGGAGCTAGAAGTCACTGCACTTAATCAAACCGATGCTCTTTCCGGAACCATTCGAATAGCAGCCCCAATTGGCTTGACTCAGCACATGTTGTTGGATGTGGTTGAACAGTTCACAGAGCTTCATCCCAGTATCACAGCAGAGCTTTTTGCTTCTGACCATTTTGCTCAGCTGGTGGACGACAGAATCGATATTGCGCTGCGCTATACCGATCAACCTGACGATAGTTTGATTGCTCGAAAGCTAATGGAAATTGATTCGGTGGTGTGTGCCTCACAAGACTACCTAGACAAACACGGTGAACCTGAAACGGTTGAAGCGCTTAGACAACACAATTGTTTTCGTCATTTGAGTGTTTCTAAGTGGGATTTTGTTAAGGATAACCAACATTATTCGGTTGAGGTGTCGGGGACTATTAAGGCCAACGATGTTGGGGTGTTAGCTCGCGCCGCACAGCATGGCAAAGGGGTTGTTCGATTACCTTGTGATTTAGCGAATCCGTTGATTGCTGAAGGGAAGCTGAAACGAATTTTGGATGATTTTGTTTCACCGAGTAGTGTGCTTTGGGCGGTGTACTTGTCTCGCAGTTATCAGCTGCCTGTTGTTCGTCAGTTCATTGATTTTGCGGCAGAAGCTTGGTCTAGCGATATCAAATCTGGAGACGTTTAAGCTTACATCGCTCATAACTTGTCTCGTCCTAAAATAGAACCAAATAAATATATAAGCCCATAAATACAAAAATCCGATATCAAAGGTGATATCGGATTTGAACTCAATAATTCAGAGTTCCAGCACGCTCTCCTCTCACGAAGTCTTTACATGTAATGATGTACGGATAATCGGGTATTTATCACCTTATCGCTGATGCTAGGTAAAGGCTGATACAAGCTTTTGGTAATGTCTGATAATACTTGGTCGTAGACTTGCGATACCACAGTAGAGATATCACTGGTTAACTCGTACATGCTATCTGCTGGCTGGGTCGCTTTAGTACTTGATGCGATCTCGGTAAGTGCATGCATCGCACGTGTACAAATGGGTGACCCACTGCTGATAGGGCAGATAATCGATAATTGGTTGAGTTTGCGGTGTGTCTGAGATGCGTAGAATTTGAATCTCGCATACTCCTCAGGCTTCTCCATATCAGGTATACACATTCTCAGCTTGGTCAAGATCTCCATGCAGTCTAAGATCTGTTGCCAATTCATGTGGTATTCACTACTCATGTCTTCTCGCTCAGACTGGATCAGCCAGATGATCATCACTTCATCCATCAAGAACATGCTGTGGCGAATTGTTTTGCCATGAATCGATTGGTTACGCACCAAGCTGCGGTTTTGCCAGTCGCTGTGCATGGCAATGAGCTTAAGGTGATAGATGCGATACATAGGGCGACTATCAAACGAAACATGAGATTGAAGCAATTCAGAGACCTCAAGTATGTTGTCGTAAATCTCGTTCACTTTACGAATCGAGTCGCTAGACAATTTATACGCCAGAGCGTAATGCGTTGCAGCGCGATGTTTACGTGATAGCAACAATAACTGTCTGAGTAGAACTAAGGTTTCAAACCGGTGTGATAGCGCTGTTTGTCTCTTCTTTGAGAAATGAAACAGCGCTGCAAGTACTAATAGGGATAAACCCACTGAAATAACGACCAACATATTCAACTCCTAATATCTTAATACCTACTTAGTGGTAGTTCACGATTTGTGCCAAAATTGATAAACATTATATTTCAACGACTTATATTTTAAGCCCGCTTGTGGATGACCAATACTGGTGCATCACCTCACCATTCGAGTGAGTGCGATAGAAGAGGTTAGAGGTTTTTATAGTTTCTAGACTTTGCTATGGCTGAAGCACAAATAGCTACAATCTGGCTAACCTCTTATGCAAGGTTAGTCAGATTGGGTTACACAGAGATGTACATTCAGTGAGTAGATAGTGAAGGTATGACTAAAGATTTACGGCGAATGTACCACTGAGAAGACAGATAACCGCGAAGCTCGTTTAGGTCGATAGCCCAATAGCCCAATAAGTCGATCGATCCAGAAATCAATAGCTAGATAAATCAATAGCGCGATAAGTCGATCACTTTATTGCATAGCTTACTCAAAGCCAGTTGATCATGGCTGATCAAAATTAGGCCGCAGTTAGCTTCTTTCGATACTTCAACAATCAGCTTTAGCGTTTGGGCTGCTGTGATGGGGTCTAATCGTGATGAGGGTTCATCTGCAATTAACAGTTTTGGGCTCATCAGTAGCGCTCGTAAAATCGCAAACCTCTGCAATTCTCCTCCGGATACTTGGCTTGATGGACGTTCAAGCAAAGCAGAGTTAAGGCTCAATCTATCTAGAAGTACGGGGATCTTGGAGCGATTTAGCTTGTGAAGCGCACACAAGTCATCAAGCAACGTTTTTAGTGTTGTGTGAGGGGAGTGCGCACTGGGTGGATCTTGGTAAAGCTTGAGGCGTTGTCCTTTTTCGATTTTTTGAAGCCAGTCGATATTGCCAGAAAAGTCGTGATGCAACCCTAGTAAAGTATCGGCGAGAGAAGACTTTCCGCACCCGCTGTCACCATAAACTCCCAGTATTTCACCTTGTGATAATGAGAACGTCAGATCTGAAAAGAGTGTTCTTTGATCGCGGTAAATAGCTAAACCTTCAACTTCAAGCAATGGCTTCTGCCCGCTTTGTATGCCAACCTCTGAGGGAGTAGCGTGACTATTTGATTCATTTGAAGGTTGCGAGGAAGTTGGCTGATCAAGAGACCAATACTCAGGTTGCGCTCGGATGAGAGCTTTTGTGTAGGTCGCTTGTGGCTGATCTAAAATGGCTTTAGCGTTTCCCCTTTCAACAATTTCGCCTTCTTTCATGACAATGATGTCACCACCTAGCATTTTAGCCAGCTTAATGTCGTGAGTGATGGTGAGCAGGCCACCGGGTTTGCCATTTTCAAGTTGTTGGCAGTGAGAAAGGAGAAGTTGCCCAACGTGATCACGTCGGCTTTCGTCTAAGCCTTTTGTGGGTTCATCGGCAATTAACAGTTTGCCTCCAGCTTGAGTCGCACATAAGTACGCAGCACGTTGCGCCATTCCGCCCGAGAGTTCAAATGGGTGTTTATCTCCATCTTTGCCCAGATCCATTTGTTGAAGTGCATGATGGGTGAGTGTGTCACTCTGGGAACGACCTTCGTTTAAAACCAGCTTATGAACTTCGCTTATCTGCGATCCTATAGTCCGAAGCGGATTGAGTGCTAACCAAGGTTCTTGAGGTAACAAAGCTATTTCTTTGCCCCAAAACTGTTCTCGATTTAAAGGGTTAAGCTCATCAAACAAAGTAATGTCGCCCTCTGGTTTTAAGGCATCAGGTAATGTGCCGGCGATAGCAGCCGCGATTAGGCTTTTCCCCGCGCCTGTTTCTCCCAAAATGGTGAGCGGACGCTGAGGATATAAATCTAAACTTAAGCTCTGGACTAAGGTTTGAGTATCAGTATGAATCGACAGGTTTTCAATTTTTAACATTGCGTTCATGCTGTTACTCCCTTATCCGCTTGTTTACCTAGTTGCAGTTTTTCTTGTTTAGATCTTGGTTCATTATGCGCATGGTTTTTTGAGGATTGCGTGTGACGTTTTCCTTGAGCTAATAAATGAAAGCTTAATACCAGAAGAAAAACGGTCAGTACCGGTTGAATTAAAACCCAAGGGGCTTGGTGGTAGTAACGGAATAGTTCAACCATCATTAAGCCGAGCTCAGCTTCTGGCGGCTTGAGCCCAACATGCAGAAAGCCTAAAGACGCGAGTGCCAGTATTGAATTACCCGTACCAAAACAGAACAGGGTGAATAAATCATTTCGGCAATCTGGCCATAAGTGACGCTTGAATATATACCAGTGGTTGAACCCATAAAGCCGAGACGCTTCTACTGCAGGTGACTGAATGAGTGACAACGTTCGGTTGCGTGATACACGGAAAAAGTCCACCCACAGCATGAGCGATATGGCGATATACAGAATGAGGAATGATCCCGGAACCATAGCCGCAAAAAGTAAAACAAGAATTAAGCCGGGCATGGCGAGTATCATGTTCACCTTGAATGAAAAGATTTTATCCCACCATCCTTGTTTCCAGCTGGCTATTACTCCCATTGACGTCCCTAACAACGCAGCCGTGGTAATACTGATTAATGCCATGGAAAGTGAGGTGGTAATGGCGTGGCTTAATCTCGCTAAATTACTGCGTCCAAAATGGTCTCTGCCTAAAGGTTCTTCGACAGAAGGCGTTGTGAATGCAAGGTCTAAATTTTGCTTGGCAATATCACCTTGATAGACAGTCCGTTCTAGCATGACTAGGCATAATAAAGCGGCTAAGATAATCAGACCTAACCATTGCGGCTTTGTTAAATTCATACGATCTTAACCTTCTTTTTTTCGGATTCTGCTTGTGGTCTATTAGGCGCGAATTTTGAAAATAAACCTGAAGTTTTATTCGCGCGTTGCCTTGGATCTAATTGGTAGTTAACAAGATCGACTAAGGTATTGATGACCACAAACAAAAGCCCCATTAGCAGAGCAGAACCTTGGATCATTGGAATATCTCGACGGAAAATCGCATGCGCTAATGCGTGACCAATACCCGGCCAAGAGAATAATGACTCGATCATAATGATCCCTTCAATTAACCCGGTTGCTTGAACACCAACAAAAGTAATAACAGGTAAAGCGATGTGTTTATGAGCGTGATGCTGAAAAGCTTGCGCCTCACTGAGTCCTTTTAAACGAGCGAATAAAAAGTGCGGTGCTGTGATGGCATCATGAGTGGCATTTCTTATAAGGCGACTAGACATTGCAGCCAGCGATAGTGCTAAGGCGAGGGCGGGCAGAACGATAAACTCGACTCGACCAAAGCCTGCCACAGGAAGCCAATTCAGCTGTAACGCAAATATAATCACCAAGGCCAAACCTATTAAAAATACAGGCTGAGCTCTTAAGATGATGGAACCTAATAGCGAGAAATGGTCTGCAAAAGAGTCGGTCCGTTTTCCACAATAAATACCGATTGGGATGGCAATGAGAAGAGAAATGACGGTCGCGACGACTGCCAATAAAATGGAATGCCCGAGCTGGTGGCTGATTTCATCAATGACGGGGGTGCCACTAATCAATGATGTTCCCAAATCAAAATGGAGAAGATCCCATAGCCATTCGAGGTATAGCTGCAAGCCCGAACGATCAAGCCCTAGCTCTTGATAAACCGCTTGTGCCGCATCCGCATCCACATAATCATACCCATAGCGACCCGCTGCAATTCGAAAAGCAAAGTCGCCGGGTAACAAGCGCATTAAAATGAAAGTGAGTGTTCCGATACTCCAAGCCACAAAGCCGGCTTGGAGTACTCTTCGGATTAAGATATTAATCATTAATCGTCATCTCTGAGATGCGATAGTTGATTTCAAATGGGTCAAATGAGAAGTGGTTAACACGTTCATTCACCGCGACTAATTGAGTGTAGAAAGTCACAGGAATCAGCGGCATTTCTTCCGCTAATATGGATGAAGCCTCTTGAGTCATTAGATTATATTGTTCTTGGTTTGGTTCAACCGATAGACGTTGAAGTAAGCTGCTGAACTCATCAGAAGACCAGTTCATTGGTCCCCAGTCACTGCCTTTATGGCTAGCAAAATCTCGCATCAGTAAGGCTAGAGGATCCGCCGTAGTGCCAAAATTACGCGCCACGAGCGCCATTTCTAATGTGCCGTCTTTGTGCTTTGATGGAATTGCACTTGAGTTATCGATAGAAACATTCACTTGAATGCCGACTTCTTTAAGCTGAGCTTGAATCGCGGTAGCTACGATAGGCAGCTCTGGTCTGTCTGAGTAGGTAGTTAAAGTAATATCGAATGTTTTGCCTTCTCGCGAAAGGAGACCTTCCTCATTTTCCTGCCAACCTTGCCCTGCAAGTAATGTTTTCGCTTGGTCGATATTGCGCTGAGTTTGCTCAAGGTTATTGATGTGCCATGCGCCAAGAGAAGGGGCAAACAGTTGATAGGCTTCAGAGCCTGGAACGCGGACAATTTGTTTTGAAATACCCGTTCGGTCCAAAGCTAGACTGATAGCTTGACGCACATCTGAATGATTCAAAAGTGGGTGTTCATTATTCAACTTAATTAGGATCGTTCTTGGGATGGACTCCATCACCAATTCAACATTCTTTGCTGACTCAAGCAGGTCGATACTGGCTGGGTCGAGTGTGTAAACCAGATCGGCTTGACCGGTTTGTGCTAACAAAGCACGGCTTTCAGAGCGATGACCTGCAAGGTAGTGAACATGTTCAATCGAGGCTTTTGTGCCCCAGTAGTCAGCATTTTTGACAACATGCGCTTTATGAGGAGCCTGTAACTCTTGGATTTTATAAGGACCTGTACCACTCAGTTGTGCAACATTTCCTTGTTGATCAAACGAACTTGGTGCTGCAATCGCTGCTGTGTAATGAGCTAACACTGCCAGCAATGGTCGATAAGGTTGAGATAGTTCTATCACTAGAAGGTTGTCTGAAGCTGATACCTCTTTGATAGGTACACGCTTTAATACGCCAGGTTTTTTTAAAGCGTGAGAAAGAGAAGTTTGAACAGCTTGCGCGGTAAGCGGGGAGCCATCGTGGAACACAACGTCTGGGCGCAATGTGAATTCCCAGCGTAAATTGTTTGCGTTAGTTGTCCATTCTTTCGCTAATAAAGGGGTGACGTTGCCTGACTTATCGATAGCAGTAAGCGCTTCAACGACTTGTAACCGTGTAAATAAATAGCCGTTTTTAGATAAATCTTGGTCGGTAAATTCAAAGGGGCCAGAAATGTTTAGCGTTGTTGGTTGTGTTTCTTTTGATGGTAAAAATATCCATATGAGTAGTGCACTGATGGAAAGTAACGCCAGTGCGGCAAGCTTTTTCATGCTTTTGTCCTAGTTATGAGTAATTATTTGCGATGTTATAACATAACAATTATGTATTGTTAATGATAATAGTTGCTAATTGGCTCGGTTTTTTATCGGACGTGAGTATGAAAAAAGCCCCACTTAAATCAGTGAGGCTCTAATTTTTGTATGCGGTTCTGATTCTAACAGGCTTTATTGGACGGTATCAGTCAGCTGTAAAAGCTGTTTGAGTGACAGTCACTATGCCCTGTTTAAAATAAGCTTGGCTCCATTGGTGAGCCTAGATCTGTTTAGGTCAATGCGCTTGAGTTAATATCGGGATACTAAGCACTAAGCACTAAGCATTAAGCATTAAATATTAAACATTAAGCCAGTTTTAGGTCGAACTCAGTGCGGTACATCACCATATCTTCAATGGTCAGTACAGGCATGTTGTGCATTTTACCGAAAGCAACGATCTCTGGCGCTTTTGCCATCGTGCCGTCTGGGTTGGTAACTTCACACAGTACACCTGCCGATTGAAGACCTGCCATTTGCATTAGATCCACAGTACCTTCTGTGTGACCGCGGCGAGCTAGTACACCACCTTTACGCGCACGCAGTGGGAATACGTGGCCAGGGCGAGCTAGGTCACTAGGCTTAGCCGTTGGGTTTGCAGCTGTCTTGATCGTTGTTACACGGTCAGCGGCAGAAACACCTGTTGTTACGCCGACTTTTGCTTCGATAGTGACGGTAAACGCAGTTTGGTTTGCGCTGTTGTTATCAACAACCATAGGTGGAAGTTCAAGTTGGTTCGCTTGCTCGTCTGTTAAGCACAAGCACACAATACCACTGCATTCTCGGATCATAAGCGCCATTTGCGCATTAGTTAGGTGTTCTACTGAGTAGATGATGTCGCCTTCGTTCTCGCGATCTTCATCGTCAAGTAGAAGTACGCCACGACCTTCGCGTAGAGCTTGCAGTGCGTTTTCAACGCGAGTGATTGGTTCGCCAAATTCGGCAAGTAGTGAAGACTGATTCATGGTTAAACTCCTAAAATATCACCAGAATCAGGGCTGTATGAGGGATCTCAACCGAGCACGACAAAGCCTACTCATTACAAGTGACTTGTACCAATCGTAGTAAACAACTGGTCATTCTAGCTGGTTAAAACCCTTGATCACGGCGTTAAATTTTTTGACTGTAGAATAACTACTTATCGAAAAATTTTGCCTTGTTCTCAAGCGTTTTTCCTGCGCTATCTCTGATCATTTATTTACTGTGATTGGTATTAGCTCATTATGGTTTTATCCAAAACGAAATGCACCCGTCTAAGTTGGAGGCATGAACCTAATAAATAGGTACACCTTTCCAACTTAAACGAGTGTGTTTTCATTCTCTCTCATCCGGACTATGACCGTCGGCTCTGGCATCTCACCAGATCTGCTGACCTCGACGAATCGAGCGCTCGCGGGCTTATCTTTAGATTTTGCTAAAAACATACCGCCGGTGGGGAATTTCGCCCCGCCCTGAGAATAAAAATTAATAATTTGTTTTGCTTTTAAAGCAGACCAAATGGTAATCCTTTCAATAGTGGATTTAAAGGACTGACAGCAAAGTTTTTCAGATTCCGGCCTTATAATCGGGTAAGTGTTCACTTTATCAGCAGAACGTGTCCGGCAGTCTTTAGTGGGATAACGCCTTTGTCTCAGCTGGTTTGAGTGGTCTTTGTTGCTCTATGAACATAAGTGGATGTCGAACATTATTGGTGCTGGCGTAGCCGTTCACCGAATCAATACTCAAGAGGTTCATCAATCGAACATTATTAGACCATGACGGCTTAATGACCGTTTTGACATAAAATTGATATTGGCAGTGCTAAGCTGCGCTAGCATCCATCCACTTTATCCAAAAGATCTTAGTCATGACATCTCCGTTCTCTAACAAATCCAAAGGCTTACTACTGCTCGTTTTAAGTTTGTCTTCTCTCGTACCGTTTTTGATCTTTGGATCTTATTTTGACCTTGGGGCTGCGGTTTCGCCTTTCCAAGGCGCCTTCATAACGTTTGTGACTTACTCGGCGGGTAATCAAGGGTTCTTGGTAACGCTAGCTGTTTTGTCTTTGGTATTGCTCACGATGAAATTTTCCAAAGCTAAGCTCGTCAGCCTTTGTATGCAGCTCGGCTTGTTGTTGGTTCTCAGCTTTGCAGCAAAAACTTTCTTAAAGCTCTCTACAGAAAGCCCGCGCCCTTATTCTGAGTATTTGGTGACGCAAGAAGTCGTTGAAATGCCAGAGCTGTTTTACGAACTGCCATTGGTAGAAAAGAATGCAGCGATTACATCTGTGAAAGATAAGGTGAGTGAGTGGCGAACACGTCATTGGCTAGGTGAGACTGACTATTCTTTCCCATCTGGGCACATGATTTTCGTTGGCGTGTGTCTGGCGTTCTTTGGCGGCTTGTTCCTAGAAGCGAAACGTTTTTACTTAGTCGGCGGTTTGCTAGTTTGGGCTGGTGGCGTTGCTTATAGCCGAGTTTGGCTTGGCATGCATCGACCTGAAGACTTGGCGGCGTCTATCGCCTTTGCTGGTCTTATCTATCTATTGGTACCACTGATTCCGACGCAAAAAATAGAACCTTTGTTACCGATGTTTCTAAGAGATAGCAAATGAGTAATAAACTTGCCTAGAAGAGCAATAGTGGGGCTTTTGAGAGAGAGGAATAAAAAACCGCCTTCGGAGAAGGCGGCTATTTTAAACGATGACTGCTATTGAAAAACTATAGACGCTATTTGAAACCATAACCGCTACACACTACGAGTTTCATTTTAAATAACTGTTTTAGTATGAATTAACGCAGTTTAAACATACCAACCATTGATGCCAGTCGTTCGTTTACTTGGGAGATATTGTTGGTTTGCACCAAAGCTTGATCTCCATTTTTGTTGAGTTCATTTACAATGTCACTCAGAGCCACCATGTTACGACTAATTTCCTGAGTTACGCTGCTTTGCTCTTCTGCGGCCGTTGCAATTTGAATGCTTAGGTCATTGATACCCGTTACTTGTGACGTTAGTTCATTTAAGCTGCTGCCCACTTTCTCGGTGTTATTAAATGTTTCGTCACAAGTCCCTTTCGTCTTATTCATAGACTCTTCAACATTCTTGTTCACTGAAAGCAAACGAGTCAGCGCTTGTTCAATCTGTTGTGTACTCGCTTGTGTTCGACTCGCTAAGGCTCTCACTTCATCCGCTACTACTGCAAACCCACGACCTTGCTCGCCCGCTCGTGCGGCTTCAATCGCTGCATTTAACGCAAGGAGATTAGTCTGTTCAGCGATTTCACCAATCACTGTTAAAAGATCACTGATCCCTTTAGTTTCTTGGCTCATGCTTTCTAGGTTCGATGATGTGTTCTCTATCTCAGAAACTAGTGCATTAACCTTCATTTGTGCATCACCGACAGCATTGAGTGATTGCTCCCCGATATCCGACGCGACTTTAGTTGATTGCGCCGTTTCACCTGCATTTTGGGCAACGGCGTCAGCTGTTGAACTCATTTCTTCAATGGCAGTGACAATTTGTTCAGTTTCTTGCACGTGCTGATTCAAAATGTGGTTATTTTCATCTGATTTATGTTCAAGTTGCTGCACATTTTCTTTCAGTTCAGACGATGCTGCGTCAATCTTTAGCATCAAGTCTTGTATATGCTCGATGAATTGGTTTACACCAGATGCGATTTGCCCTAAATCATCGTGCTTCTTTACTTCGAGCCTCTGAGTTAAATCGCCATCACCATTTGATAGCCCTGTAATGGTTTCTTTCAACGCTAGGATGGGTTTGTAAAGAATATTGAGAATGAATAACGTGGCAACTACGCTGATCAATAGGTAGACAATCGTGATCATAATCGCTTGCTGTTGAGCGACTTCTAGCGCTGCGAATACGACGCTTTTGTCTAATCCAACAAGCAGGTACCACTCTTTATCACCATAGCTAACCGCATGGCTGAACATCACTTTCTCAACGCCGTTGATACTATAATTAACGATTGTGCTTTCTGAATTTTGTGCTTTTTTTGCAACGTCTTTCAAAGAAGCGTAATCCGTTAATTTAGTGCCCACCTTAACCACATTGGATGTGCTAGCCAGCACCGTCATGTCATTGGTCATCATCATCGAAATAGCACCGTTGAGGTCGATTTCAGAGACAGTGTCACTTAGAACATCGAGTGGAATGTCTGCCAATACCACACCGTTACCAACATCTTTACCAATGCTCACCATTAAGGTACCTGTTGTGGAGTCTGTATATGGGTCTGTATATACAAGGCTTCCTGAACGCTTACCTTCTTTGTACCAAGCTTTACTACGAGGGTCGTAGCTTGGTGGACTTTTGTGATTATTCCAGCCCGGGTAATCGAATGAGGCATAAGCATCACCATTGTCAAAACCTATCATTAGGTTCGCAACATCAGCACCCAATGAGCCCACGCGCATTCGCTCGGCGTGTCTATCTTGATAATTATGTTGACGATAATCAGCAGCTACTTTTGCTACTGCTTGTGTTTTAGTATCCAGGTAAGTCTCAACCTTGTTCCCTTCAATGCGAATACGGTCTTGTGTGCTCTGGTAAATATTCTCAGTCAGTGCTTCCTTATTGCTCTGATATGAAAAATAGTTGGCTGAGCCTACACTTATTGCAATTATTGCTGATACGGCGACTAAAAGAACTTGCTTAAACCCAAGTTGTTTCATTTGAAAGTCCTTAATACTGAATGTGTTCATTTTCCTGCTTAATGAATATGCAGTATATAGACGTATTATGAATAGGACTACGCTACCAATTGAACATTCAGCCTGATTTGAACAGTCTCAGCTCTGTATACAAAAAGCTTATGAAAAAATGGTTTATGCAGTAATGGTTTATTGATGGTGAATGAGAGGGAATCGTGACCGCCAGATAGAGATGTTTACGACAGTGTGGTACTGACTTTAAAGCTTAAATAAGGCGCCGCATTAGAGTATTTGAGCATAATGGATAACGTCACTAGTCAGTCATATGAGCTTGCTTATCGAGATGAGTGAGCTGTCATCAAAACAGTTACAAAACGTAAGCAACCTTCAGTACTTGCGTTATCTCTATACTAACCAGCTAAGCCTTGCCAGATTGCAGTAAAGCCACTGATAGAACATAACAGTAAAGAACCAATGCGTATCTTCTCTTTAGGGATGCTTTGTGTCGTCATCAACGCCACTTTGTAACCCAACCAAGCAGCAGGCAGCAAAGGTATAGTGATGATCAAGTGGTGTAGCGTGAAGAAGCCAATTGGGATCTGTACAACCAACGAAATGATCGAACTAAACACGAAAAACGCAGAAAGGTTACCACGAAGCTGATTGGCATCTTGGTGTTGGAGTAGCAGTGCCATCGGTGGACCACCAATACCAGAACTGGTGCCAAAGAACCCAGAAAAGAACCCCGCAATACCCATCTTAGTTGGGGTTGGTTCGAGTCTAAAGGGCAGTAGGCTAACAATCACGGCAAATACTACCAATAAGCCCAACCATAGTGATAACACGCTCGTTGAAACCATCACCAACAAAGCACCACCTGCCAGTGACCCCGGAATACGGCCCAGCAATGCGATTTTTAATCCGCCAATCGAGATATTCGCTCGATGTTTAAAAGCGTTGAATAACGAGATAAACAGACCAATTAAACAGATAGGCGCAGGTACATAATCTGGAGAGACCAAAAACAGCAGTGGGGCTGCAACAATAGCCAAACCAAAGCCGATTGCGGTTTGCACAAATGAGCCAGCAAAAATGAGTGCCATTGCGATAAGGACAGTCTGATCTATGTATTCCATAAGCCTGCGGATTAGTTTTAAAGGAGCGAGTGGATACTATAAATTAAAACGAAAAGAATAGTCTTATTATTCAGTGAGGTTTATGCAAGTTTCGTTAGTTATCATTTCGATAATAACGACTAACAAAAAAGCGAGTGAGCATATCAGGATACTTCCTTTCAATACTCACTCGCTTATTGGAACGACTTGTTGCTTACGCTAGTGGGGGAGTCAGCATAAAACGTTAAGCCATTGCCAATTTCAGTTGCTCAATCGGCTTGTCATTGATTGGTAAATGGATCAGTGCTGCTGCAAATGCCAGTACCACTGTTGACCACCAGATTGGCTCGTAAGATCCGTAGTAATCGTAAATACGACCACCAACCCAAGCGCCTAAGAAGCTACCCACTTGGTGAGTAAAGAATACCAAGCCGTACAACGTCGACAGGTAACGAGCACCGAAGATCTGACGAACTAAACCAGACGTTAGCGGAACCGTACCCAACCAACAGAAACCAATCGCCGCACCGAAGATAGCCGCGGTTGACTCAGTCACTGGCAAAGTCACAAACGCACCAATAACTACAGTACGCACTAAGTACAGTGCCGACATTACATGACGTTTGCTGAACTTATCGCCCATCACACCCCAGAAGTAAGACCCGAAGATGTTGAAGATACCTACATAAGCCAGTGCCATTGCTGCGCTGCTTGCTGGTAGGTTTTTGTCGGCTAAGTAACTTGGTAAGTGCGTCGCAATGAACATCACGTGGAAACCACACACGAAGAAGCCCGCATGAATCAACCAATAACTTTTGTTCGAAAATGCTTCAGACAGTGCTTCTTTCAGTGTCTGGGTGTCTTGTACTTGTTTATTGGTTGTTAACTTCGGTGCTCGCATAAACAGCGCAAATGAGATCATCAAACAACAAAGCACGCCAAATACTTGCATCGCACTTTGCCAATCAAACTCGTTCAACATGTATTGCGCGCCCGGAATTACCGCGAACATACCAAATGAACCAGCTGCTGTGGTTAAACCAAATGCCTTCGCTGCGTGCTCTGCAGGTACTACTTTTGCTACTGCGCCCAACACGATCACATAGCTCGTCGCACTCAATCCAAGGCCAACTAATGCGCCTAGTGAAACGTAAAGCATGCTTGATTCGGTAGAAATAGAGGTAAGAAGTAAACCCAAACCGTAAGCACATGCGCCTGCAATAATGATGCGTCTTGCTCCCCATTTGTCAGCGGCCATGCCCACAAAAGGTTGGAACACACCGAACAGCAGGTTTTGTAGAGCAATGGCGAAGCTGAAAAACTCACGGCCAGTGCCGAAATGCTCTGAAATTGGCATCATGAAAATGCCGAATGATTGTCTGATCCCTAGACTGATAATAAGTGTGCCGATCCCAAGCCATACCAGTAAAGGAAAACGGAAAATGCTCATTCTAATACTCTTAAATTAATGGTGGTGATGTGAGTGGTCTTGCGCTGACATGTGTTGGTCAGTCATCTTATTATGGTGTTCGTGCCCGGAATGCTCATGCGCTGACTGCTGGTGGCATCCACTGCTAACGGCATGCTGAGCCAAGAGATCAATCAATGGCTGACTGTGATGCACAATTACCAAACTAATAACAAGGAATAGCGTCATTCTGGCGAGTTGGGCAAAAAGAGATTGTGAAAACATAAGGTGTTTACATGCGCTCAATGTTGTAAGAAGTCGCGCATCATAATGACGAGTAGGGTATGTATCAAATGACCTTTTGTGATTTAGTCTATGCGTTTTATGCATAGATTTAAGCATCGCTGGAATTGGAATGAAACGTAGCTAATAAATAGGAAAACACGAAGCTGGCTGATTATGTGGTAGAAGCGGAGAATTTTGGATGGATATTTAATTTTTTAGATATAACTGCTTGCTTTAGTGAAGTATTTTAAAGCCTGTAAAAACTAGTATACAAATTAATCACTCAGTAACACTGCGCAATTACTCGACTTATCTGTTAAACATCGTAAATTTGTACTTCAATCGTTTCAACGGGACTGAAACGCGATGTTAAAAGATTCAGGGAGAGTCATTCACATGGATAAAGATCATAACCTTCGCGAAAACTTACTGGCACTGATCTTAGGTAGCGCGCTAGTGTCACTCGGCGTTATCTTTTTCAATCAAGTCGGTTTGCTCACCGGAGGCACGGCTGGTCTAGCGATCTTCATTACCAAAGTAACAGACCTAAGCTTTGGCCAAGTGTTCTTCGCACTTAACTTACCTTTCTATATTTTGTCGGTTGCTCGTATGGGCTGGCGCTTCACCATCAATACCTTTATCGCGGTTTCGATTGTTTCGTTCGCTGTGGATCATTTATATCACGTGATTCAGATTGCCGAAATTCATGCATTGTATGCAGCCTTACTGGGCGGTGGCTTAATTGGTACCGGCATGTTGGTGATCTTCCGTCATAAGATGAGCTTAGGTGGCTTCAACATTCTGGCGCTGTTCTTACAAGAACGTTTTGGGATTCGTGCGGGTAAGGTTCAGATGGCACTAGATTGTACGATTGTTGTGCTTTCACTGTTTATTGTTGATGTGTCGCTGGTTCTTCTGTCTGTACTGGGTGCGATAGTAACCAACTTGATTTTGGCGATGAACCATAAACCGGGACGCTATCAACCGGTCGTAAAAGCGGAAGCGGCGTAGTTCGGTACGATCAAGCACTAGGTTCGCTTAAGCACTCGATTCGCATAAACAAAGCGTGATTTTCAGATTATGAAAACAACAAAGCCAGCATCAACTGCTGGCTTTGTTCTATTTTAGGGATGGCTATTAGCACTTACTGCAATCGTTATCTGGTTTGAGCTCGCAGTCAATCACATTGCCTTGTTGATCAAGTGACAGGTTACAGCACTCTTCAAACAAGTTCTTAAGATCCCCGCGGCTTTTCTGAACACGAGACTTAACGGTTGAGTAGCTGATATTTTGCGCCTCTGCGATCCCTTTTTGGCTTTGGCCTTTGATGTCGACGGCAAGCAGTAGCGATGAACTTTGTTCTGGCAGTGCTTGAATGAAAGGTTCAATACACAATGAAAGCTTCTGCTTAAATTCAGAGTCGTGGTCTAAATCGGTAAACCACAGATCTTCAGTATCAATTTGGCTATCGCGTTGTTGGCGTGCATGCTTACGGTAGAAGTCGATAATGGTGTTGTTGGCTAACTGGAACAGCCAAGCCTTAACACTGCTCGCGTCTTGTACCTTGTCTAAGTTCTGATAGGTCTTAATCAAGATATCTTGGAGCAAGTCGTCTACATCCGCAGAATTGTTGACCTTTGAATGCAGGAATGACTTTAATGCTTGCTGATACTCGGCCCAGACTTGTTCGAGCTTCAAAGGTGCCTTATTCAAAGGTGCCCCGTTCAAAGATGCATTAGTTGCACTGTTCATTTACGCAACACTCGTCTTGTAAGAAATCAATCACGCCTTCTAGGCATTCATACTCTGCCACGCAGAATAGGGTTCTTCCTTCTCGTCTTTGGCTGATGAGGCCTGCAGACGCTAGGCTTGAAATGTGGTGAGACAAGGTGGAACCAGGGATACCTAGCTCTTCTTGTAGGCCGCCGACTGCAATGCCTTGGTAGCCAGCTTTAACGACACTCTTATAAATAGTTAGGCGAATAGGGTGTCCCAACTCTTTAAGTGCTTTCGCTACGACTTCTAAGTTCATATTAACTCCTCAAGATTTAATTTCGATGTTAGTCGAAATGTATGTCGAATTCAAATTAAAAAACGATAGCTGTGTAAGTCATTGAAAAACTGTGTTTTCGAAAATTATTTCGATTTTTACCGAAATAAATATTGATCTGAAGCTGTTTATTTCTATAATTCGAGAATATTCGAAATTAAGGGTTGGTTACTTTTCTCATAGAGTCTGACCTTCAATCCAGTTTGGAGTTAATTATGAGCAATGAAATGTTAACAATGCTAAAAGACGCACTTGATATGTTCGCTTTCTTAGCAGTAGAGCTAATTATCCTTTTCTTAGCGATCAGCTACATTGTTGGGATTCTGCAAGAGTTTCTTACGCCAGAGAAGATTCAATCGATTCTGAGCTCGCGTAATGGTAAGGGTTATGTGGTTGCAGCACTATTGGGTGCAATTACACCTTTCTGTTCATGTTCGACCATTCCTTTCTTAAAAGGATTGCTGCGTGCAAGAGCGGGTTTCGGTCCAATGATGGTGTTCCTATTCGGTAGCCCACTATTGAACCCGGTTATCATTGGTTTGTTCGTGATTACCTTCGGCTGGCAAGTTGCTGTGTTCTACTTCCTGGTAGCAATGACGGTGTCTGTAGTGGCTGGTTACGCACTTGAGAAGCTTGGCTTTGAGCGTTACGTAAAACCTGAAGGGTATGAATCAACAGGTTCAGCTTCAAGCTGTGGCACTAGCTGTGGTGACTCTGCTCCTGAGGAAGCAGCACCGGCTAAAGCGGAATCTTCATGTGGTACAAGTGTATGTGGCGAACCTGCACCAGTAATGACTAAGGAGACATCTTGTTGCGATTCGAAAAAAGAAGAGCCACAAGTCACTGTTTCATGCTGTTCAGCGGATGGAAGCGTAACAGCTGAAATCGTAGAGAAGAAAGAACCTAGCCGTTGGATGAGAATTTGGTTCTCAACTTGGAAAGACTTCAAACAAGTTTTCCCTTACCTGATGATGGGTATCGCGATTGGTTCATTCATCTACGGCTTCATTCCTACAGACCTAATTGCACAGTACGCTGGTGAAGGTATGTGGTATGCGATTCCTGTAGCCGCTGTAATTGGTATCCCACTGTACATTCGTGCTGAAGCGGTAATCCCATTAAGTGCTGCTCTAGTTCAGAAAGGTATGGCGTTGGGTTCAGTAATGGCATTGATTATCGGTAGTGCAGGTGCAAGTTTGACAGAAGTTATCCTGCTTAAATCAATCTTCAAGAACCAAATGATTGTAGCATTCCTATTCGTTATCCTAAGCATGGCGATGGGTGCAGGCTTCCTATACAGCTTCATCTTTGGTTAATCGGGTCTGATTCCTAGATAACTCCATTGATAGCAAGATATAGATAATAAAAAAGAGCTCACTTAGTTGAGCTCTTTTTGTGTTTAGGAGGTCAAAAAATCATGGGCATTAGGCTTAATTTTTTTGAGAACGCTATTATTCCGGAAGTGCTGCTATCGAAAATAACACTCATCAACCCCTACTTTTAGACTTGAATGTAACCGCTTTGATGCCAAGTATTAACAATATTCATGTTTCGTAGGTGTTAATTAATTGGTGAGCTTATTTAATCTTTTTGGCTAATTATTGGACGGTTTTCATATCGATATCTAGTATTTATGTAAGGGTGAATAATGAAATAGCATCGTTCAAAATTAACGTTTGTTTAGCTTTAATTCAACGATGACAGCGTCAAAAGACTTGGAGTTAATGAATGAAAGATAAGTTGAAAATTTACTGCCTTGGAACCCCTACACTTGAAACCAGAGAATCATTTGAGCTCGTGCCAGTCAGTGACATTAATCAACTCCCTGAATTATTGGGCGGCGTCATAGTTCTAAATGGCGATCTTAGTTCGCAAGACGACGTGATGAGCCAACTCCACCGTAGCAGGAAATTTTGGTCTTGGAAGATTTATATTTTAGAAGATAGTGCATTATCAGAGTGTTTATCAGACGGCACTTTAAATCCAGAAAGTGTTGAAGAAGAGGTGATTCAACACCGCAGAACGTTAGAAAGTATTATCGACACATCGGATACATTAGACCCTCTTGTTGGGTGGTTAGGCTTGGATCAAAGACGTCGATTATCACCTCACAAATATTTGTCTCATAAATCGATATATTCCTATCCGTTAGTGGAGCTTTACTATCCGGAGTTAAGTTCAACTTATCGTTTTGTATTATCAGAGACTAAGCGAGACACTTTTGAAATTGAGGATTTAATCGATCGAGTAAGAGTGTGTCATGAATGTGCCAGTGCCCACTTAAACTACATCGAAGCGTGTCCTTCTTGCAAAGACATTGATATTACTGAGCGTACCTCTCTCCATTGTTTCACGTGTGGCCATGTTGCTGAACAAGGGCTTTTCAAACGCAATCAAAAATTAGAATGCCCGAAATGTTTGACTCAGCTTCGACATATTGGAGTGGATTATGATCGCCCTTTAGAAACTCATACATGTAACTCATGCTCTCACTCTTTTTCTGAGGCGGAGACATTAGCTTCTTGTTTCGAGTGTGGTACAAAAAACGATATTTCAAAGTTGGTTGTTAGGAAGATTTATTCGCTGAAACTTGGAGTTCAGGGAGAGTATATATTCCGTCATGGAGTGAAGCTATCGGCGCCTGAACTGACCTTAAGCGGGAAAGTAGACGGCGGGTATTTTTCTAATCTTCTTAGCTGGGTTAATAGGATTGCACTTCGCCACGAAGAAGAGCACTTATTATTGGGGTTACACCTGCCTGATTTAGCGCAGTATGTGTCTAAAAATGGAGACGCAAAAATGTTTGCTTTGATCGAGCAAATTACAGAGCGTTTAAACGGATTGTTTAGAGATTCTGATATTTGTTGTCAGTTTAAAAACGATGTTCTTCTTGTATTTATGCCTAAAGCTAAGATGGAACATATAGAAGTATTACGCGGGAAAATAGAAGCACTTTGTTCTTTAATCGAAGATGACGATTTCACGCTGAATGTCTTTGCATGGGGTATACCCGATCCAACAATGAAAGAAGATGTTGGTTATTGGTTAGAAAGTAAAGTCAGTGAAATCTATGCTGTCAGTTAGCCTTGATCTCCAACAGTACTTCTGGGGGATGCTTTTAGAGAACTCTGAGCTTTGGCTGATGCTTTTCCCCATGATGATTATGGTGGAGCTCCCACTCTTTCTGCTTGTGTTAAGTGGAATCTTTCGCTGGTCTTATTCGGCCAGTGATATAGAGATAAAAGAATACCCAAGCATCTCGTTTGTAATTACTTGTTATGGAGAAGGAGATGCAATTGAGATAACGATCGACACGCTTGTTGAACAGCTTTATCCCGGAAAGATTGAGATTTTAGCCGTAGTCGATGGAGCAACTCAAAATGAAGATACCTACTTAGCTGCAATGCGAGGGGAGCAAAGACATAAAACGGTAAGAAACAGAGATGTTCGTGTCATTCCTAAGTGGCAAAGAGGAGGTCGCGTATCAACGTTAAATGCTGGTTTAGATAACGCTACTGGTGACTTTGTTATTAATGTTGATGGTGATACTTCTTTTGATAACGACATGGCGTTACAAATGATGAAGCAATTTACTGATAAGAATGTGATTGCTTCTGGAGGTGCTTTACGCGTTAGAAACTGGCAAGAAAATTTGCTTACGCGAATGCAGTCTCTTGAATATATGTTATCAATGCAAGCTGGTAAGACGGGGCTATCCAACTGGGGTGTTCTAAATAATATATCAGGAGCATTTGGTGCCTTTCGAAAGAACACTCTGAAGCAAGTTGGAGGGTGGGATACCCATACTGCTGAAGATCTCGACTTAACGATGAGGCTCAAACAGTACAAGAAAAGACATCCAAACAATAAACTCGCTTTTACACCTAAAGCTGTGGGCCATACTGATGTACCCGATACACTGAAAGGGTTGGTACAACAAAGGCTAAGATGGGATGGAGACTTATTATTTCTGTTTTTAAGGAAACACAATGAAGGTCTAACCCCTAGATTACTCGGTTGGGGAAACTTTATATTTACTTTAGTTTATGGCGTTCTACAAAACGTATTGCTGCCCATTCTAGTTTCGCTATTCATGTTTTACATATTTTGGGCTTACCCCTTCGATTTTGTTGCTGCACTTCTGATCCTTATCTACTGCGTCTATTTGTCGACAGTGTTGTTGTTTTTTACTGTCTATATTGGGTTGGTTTCCGAAAGAGCGAAAGAAGATCTTAAGATGGCAAAATGGCTAATCTTGTATCCGTTTTATCAGTTCTTTATGCGGTTGATTACGGCGTTCTCTATGGTGAATGAGTTATTTAGAAGAAGTCATGAAGAATCCAGTATGGCTCCTTGGTGGGTATTGAAAAAAGGCAAAAGGTTTTAACAATGAAAGTGAAATTTCATCTTGATAAAAAGAATAACCCTCAATCGGATGATGGTGTCAAAGTTGCTTACGGACAAGCGAAAAGAGGAGGCTACCGCTTTCGTTGGTATTTGATCTTGAGCTTGGTAATAAGCCCACTTTTATTCGTGGCTTATTTTTTCTTGAAGACAAATTTTCTCGTGATTGCTCCGGCTATTGTTACGTCTTATCCAGTTACCTTGACAGCTAAGGTTGCAGGCGTTGTTGGACCTATTCCGATAGAAGGCGGAACTCGAGTAGAGCAATCCCAGACCGTAATTCAATTGACGAATTTGGAAGTGGAAGCGCAAATCGAATTTCTTCATGCTGAGTTATTAGATTTAGAAATCAGGTTTCCTGATGATATTGGCTTACTGCACTTGAAAGGTATTGAAGAAACGCGCAGTAATTTAAACACGGTACAGCAAATTCAAACGCGCTATGAAGAATACAGGAAGAAAGGTCAGGTATCCGATGTGGACTACGCAAGTATAGTGGGAATGAGTAACTCACTTAACAATCAGCTTAATGGACAAAAACTTGATTATCAAAATGCGAAATTAGCTGAACAAGAAAGAGAATTAGCGGGTCCGGTTAGTCAGGCTCGACGTGCTTTAATGAAAGATCTAGCACTTAAACGTGTTGTTGAGCAAGGGTTGGCGATTAAGTCTCCCTATGCAGGTCGCGTTGTCGATATCCATGTCGTTGAAGGGCAGAGAGTGTTCGAAGGTGACGAGCTTGTAACGATAGCGAAGAATACCATCCCGCAAGTGGTCGCGTATTTAGACCCTAAATATTTAGAGAATGCGATAATAGGAGCTCATACCAAGGTAAGGTTTCCAAATGGTAGTACTTTTGAGGCTGAGATTGCAGATTCGGTAGAAATCGTCAGTAAGTTGCCGACTCAATTAGCAAGCCCTTTTGAAGGGCAGCCAGCATATCTCAAAGTAGCATTGAACTTTACGGCTGATTTGCCTAGAGAATATTGGATTGAAGGGATGACCGTCGAAGTGCGTTTTTAA
The DNA here is from genome assembly GCF_041439035.1 of Vibrio sp. 1F263. Classification (NCBI taxonomy): domain Bacteria; kingdom Pseudomonadati; phylum Pseudomonadota; class Gammaproteobacteria; order Vibrionales; family Vibrionaceae; genus Vibrio; species Vibrio sp. 1F263. Next base: position 71,948 of record NZ_JBGONI010000025.1, read on the forward strand.
TTAGCACGCTAACTTGACCATAAATGGAGCGTATATCGCTCCATTTATTGTTTTAGGGCTAGCTATTTTTATAGCGAACTGTTGTTTTAGAGTGAACTATCGTAGAGAGAGCTGTGGATATCAAAAACCACGTACATCCAGTTCATTGTTGATCAACACAACACACTGAGAAGCAAACAGCATGTTTGGACCTAAGCTGATTTTCTCTGTGCCTAAACGCTTCAAGCTGTTGTAGCTTTTCTTCGGCATAGGGATGTGATCAGTAAGAAGGAAACATGGGTTTTCAGCAATCTCTGCATCACGGATAAAGTCACCCTTCTTATCCATCATGTACAGCTGGTGGTCTTCGGCCAGTTCTTTGACCAACTTTTCAAAGCTCATAGTGCGAACAGTGATGCCCGGTTCTACCTGACGTGTCTGTTCTTTTGTCATGCCTTGAGAAGCGTCAACCGCTCTTACTACCGCAGATAACAGTGCAGATTCATGAAAGCCACCAATGTTGGTGATTTCATTTGAATCGAATGTAATGGTACGAGAAAAGTCTTTAGTACTCTCTAGCACAAGGTGCACGGTGACATTCTCACGGTGAGATTGAGCAACGAAGATCGTGTTCATCAGAGTATGAGCCAGAATCTCAGTATGAGCGTCTTGCCCAACACCTTCTAAGATAAGTTTGCTCTCTGTAGGGGCTGCGCGAGCGCGTAATACAAATGAACGCATGGAATGTACCTTGTCAGTATGTGATAAAGCGAAACAGACTTTATCAGCATGAATTGATGAATAACTAAAAATTATGGCGGTATGTAACTCTTTTCTATTAATGAAGTCAAATGGAGTTATGTATAGTACTGATCGGAATAACTCTACGTATTAAATAGAGAGTGACCACATTACAAGATGGTAAAGGTTGAAGCGAACCAAGGTTTACATAGATAGTATGCGCAAATTATTAGGTGACTTACATAAGGAAGTAGTCGATGAAGTTACAGAAGATTAATAAAGAAGAATATAGAAAGAAGATGAACCTACTGTTGGTTTCATTGGTTGGGTCGCTTGCATTGTTTGCCATTGTATTCGGCACCATTCTGATCGAATTGTTTGGCTCGGCGACTTCAATTACTGGTGAATCGACAGGGAACTTTCATTTGAATGTACTTGGCGTGATTTTATCAGTCGCACTGAATGCCTTTATCGCGAGCCGTGTGAAAGGGCATGACTACTTTAAGGAAGCGCTTTATGTGTGGAACCTTAAACAAACTCACAATCAAATCTATCGTAAGCTCAAGCGTATTCAACCGAAAGCTGAGCAAGGTGATCGAGAAGCATTAACTATCCTTTACTTCTATTACACTACGCAAAAACAGGTATACGACCTAGATAACAATACATTGACGATAAAAACGGTTCAGCAATCGTTAGATAACATAGTGGAGCTAAGTGAAAAGTGGAGTATCGAACTGGATATAGAGGCATTTTCGAAAGATCTAGTCGCAAAATTCTAAGTTATATGCTCTTGATTGTATGAGCTTTAACCTGTGAAAGAGGGTTTTGACGTAAAAGTAGCCGCTTAAGCAACTTTTTTGAATTTTTATTAAAATAGGGGTTGCCATGTTTTCGATGATCTCTATAATGCCGCCTCACTGACACGGCAGACGCCACAAGGCTTCAGCGGTAATCAGTAAGACGGAAGGTTCGAAAGAAATTAATTTTAAAAAGTGTTTGACACTTAAGATTAAATCGCTAGAATTCACGTCCGCTTTCAAAGGTTTCTTTGTAAAAAGAAAGTTTCGATAAGCAAAGCTCTTTAACAATTTAAACCTATCAATCTGTGTGGGCACTCGTTGATGAATA
>NZ_JBGONI010000026.1:0-70963 GCF_041439035.1 Vibrio sp. 1F263
GATCAGATCGTAGGTTCTTGATTTAGTTCCATTGAATTACGCAACAAAGCCGTTCGATTACGCTAATAGCGATTGCCAAAAACAGAATATCTTTCACTAGGAAGAAGTTAGTGACTAAGATGCCATCCGATACTTTCCAAACGTTTGGCGTGGTGACTAGAAAGCTCAGTGTCACAACAAAGATAGCCGCTGCTGCAATACCTGAGTAGAAAGCAATAGTCGGCTTCTTAAATCCCACGATCAATCCAATCGCGACGATGATCTCTGCACCACCCACCATGTTAGACACTGCTTGTACCGAGAATAGATTGTAAAGCCAGTTCATTGCTGGGTGGTTTGCAATTAAAGGCTCAATTAGCATCGCTTCAGTTGGCGTAAACTTGTAAATACCAATCCAAGCTAACACTAATGCTACACCAATCACGCCTAGGTTGTATCCGACATTACTCTGTTTTAAATCATAGGTTTGAACATGCATAAAAGTACTCCATTTAATAAAATCTCTGAATATGACCGCAAGAGTTCAGATTAAATTTCGCGTTGAGAGTAATACTTAATATATTTATCTAGAGACTCAATAGATGGTGATTTATTGTTTTGATATTAATGCGTAGGCTAGTGATGTTGAACACCAAAGTCATAGGTTGGCGATAGTGCTGTTTAGCAGGTACTACGAGCTTTCTAATTTTTGTTTTCAATGTTAGGAATTTGGATTAGATTACGCTGATGTGCACCCTAATTATAAGAAGAGTATAACCAGTGAAAATCCATAGAATTAACCCGACCAAACGTTGGTCTGATGTGACTGTGTTTAACGGTATTGCAAGCTTTGTTGAAGTACCAGAGACGGATACAACGGCAGGAATTAAGAGTCAGGTTCAGCAAATCTTCGAACAAGCTGAAGAAATGATGAGTTTGGTAGACAGCGATAAATCTCGTGTATTGTCAGTGACTATTTACCTAACGGATTTCGCTAACTTTGATGCACTCAATGAAGTGTGGGAAGCGTGGTTCCCTGAAGGCTGCGCGCCAAGCCGTGCGTGCGTGAAAGTAGAACTCGCTAACCCTGAACTATTGGTTGAGATGTCATTCATGGTTGCTGCTGGTGAAAAGTTTCAATAAGCCGAAATCTCGGTAGATACAAGCGCTAGTAGACATAACTATTAATAAAGTCGACAGCGAACAGATAAAAAAAGCCACTCAGGTGAATCACTTGAGTGGCTTTTTAGTGTTCTACGCTATCCGAAACTAAATCGGATTAGGTATTAAGCGAGACCTTGATCTCTTGCCATCTGCTTCGCGATCTTCGGTGCATGCCATAGACATGGCAGCAAGATAAACGAAACAGGAACGGCAGTGATCACAATGAACGACTGCAGAGCTGAGATGCCGCCAGAGCCCATTGAGATAAGCGCGATAGCCACTGCCCCCATAATGACGCCCCAGAACGTTCTAACTGCTGAGTTAGGTTCTGTAGTACCAGTCATTACTACACTGATGGTGTAGGTCATTGAGTCACCTGTGGTCACAATGAACGTGGTCGTCAGGATAAGGAACAGGATTGCAATCAGAGTCGGGAACGGTAGTTGCGAAGTAATAGCCAGTAGTACAGCTGGAAGGTTGAAACCTTCGAATGCGCTAGATATTACGCCTGGGTTCTCTAATTCAAACGCTAAGCCACTACCACCAACAATGCTGAACCAAAAACAAGTCACAAGCGGTGCAACGATGCTGATAGAAACGATCATTTGGCGAATAGTTCGGCCACGTGAGATACGAGCAATGAAGATCGCCATCATTGGGCCATAACCTAAGAACCAACCCCAGAAGAATACAGTCCAGCCACCTAGCCACGCAGTATCTTGGCGGTATAGCGCCATTGGGATAAAGTTGTCGACCATTTCACCGATGCCTTGTAGGTAACCATCAATGATAAAGCTGGTTGGGCCAACAAGGAGAATGTAAACGATTAGGCACACCGATAAGATGATGTTGTAACGGCTTACCAGTTGGATGCCTTTACTTAGACCACTTAATGCCGACAGCGTATACATTGCAATAGCGAATAGAATAACGACACTTTGGGTAGCAAAGCTGTCAGAAATTCCAAACAGCTCGCTCAACGCATAGCTGATCTGTAGGCCAAGGAAGCCGATAGGGCCGATTGTACCTGCGGCTACTGCCACAATGCTGCACGCATCAACGACGTTACCAATCCAACTGTTGATTGCCTTGTCGCCCAGTACTGGGTAAAGCAGGGTGCGTGGCTTAAGAGGAAGGCCTTTTTCGTAGTGCAAGTACATAAGCACAATCGAAGAGAGACCACCTAAGATAGCCCATGCAAGGAAACCCCAGTGCATGAAAGATTGTGATAGTGCATTGAATGCCATCGCTTGAGGGTCTGCGTTGCCATACAGCGGTGGAGCTGAAACAAAGTGAGCAATTGGCTCTGCAGCTGCCCAGAACACGCCACCACCCGCAAGGAGTGTACATAGGACGATAGACATCCATTTAAACGTAGTCATTTCTGGTAGGGCAAGCTTCCCTAAACGAACATGGCCTGTGCGACTTAGTGCAAGCACTAAACCGATAATGAAATTGAGTAGTAGTAGGACTTGCCAGAAAGCACCGAACCATTTAGTTGAGTAACTAAAGCCGATGTTGACAAGTTCGGACAATACGGAGGTGTTGGTGAAAGCAAGGATGACAAAGAGGGTCAGGAAACTGCCACTCAGCCAAAAGACTGGGTTTCCGAGTTCCAGTTTTTCACCCAAAGATTGAGCTCTATTGAAATCGATAGAAGTAGATTCTGCGTTGATGTTTTCGTTGGCGACTTGCGTCAAGTTGGACATTATTTCTTCGCTATATTTGGCTCTTTCAAGCCTATGTATTTCTCCCACATTCGGATAAAAATGTGAGGCTCGTCAAAAAAGCCGCTGATACTAACATATTTGTAATCAAAAAGTGGGCGATTTCATAAAATAATCCCAAATCGCCAATAAATCCCTACTTTTTGGTTAGTTTTGATACGAATTTTTCTCAAACTCAAATCACATTTCTGACTCTTGAGACATTATTTTTTTAGCTTTCCGAAATAAATTAATTTTAGTTGTTGGTGCAAAATAAGTGTCGAATCATTGCATGCTATAAACAAATTAATGCGAGTCATTTTATAAATAGTAAATATTTTAGGTGTTTAATTGGCACTGTTACCTACAGTTGTTTTTCGAAGGAATTTAAGTGGCAAAAAAAGTGTCATTTACTTTAAATATCTTAAAACAACAACTTAAGGGACTGCTAACATGCACCTAAATCAAGGAAGAGTGGCCAAAAAGGTTTTTACACTCAGTACTCTCACTGCGTCATGCTTAATGGCTTTCAATAGCTATGCGGCTGTGGATTGCTCAACGTTAGAAGCGTGGGATCCTGCCACGGTTTACACAGGCGGCGATCAAGTTTCACATGACAGCAGCGCGTACTCAGCAAATTACTGGAATCAGAACAACAACCCAAGTCAATTTGAAGGTGACTACGCACAGTGGAAAAAGCTAGATGTGTGTAGCGGCAATGGAGGTGGAGGTACACCAAATGAAGCACCAACGGCTTCGTTAACGACTCCATCTGCCTCTGACATGTTCACTGAAGGCGATAACGTGGTGTTGAGTGCAACGGCGCTAGATTCCGACGGCAGTGTTACTTCGGTTGAATTCTTCATTGATGGAACTTCAGTCGCGGTTGTTACAGCAGCACCTTTCGAAGCGGTTTGGGCTGCAACGTCTGGTAGCCATCAGGTTTCGGTTGTTGCTACAGACAATGAAGGTGCGGCTAGCTTAGCGAGCGCGGTCTCTATTTCTGTCGATTCAGTTACACCTGGAAATGAAGCGCCGACAGTATCGGTTGCGCTTTCTGCATCTTCGGTTGATGTTGGTGGTGTGGTAACGCTTACCGCAACGGCAACAGACAGCGATGGTACGGTTGATAAGGTCGATTTTTATGTGGCAGGTTCTTTAGTCGGAACGGCTGCGACAAGCCCATACACGCTTAACTACACAACCACTCAAGCGGGTTCTTTAGCGGTTTACGCAAAAGCGACTGACAATCAAGGCGCAACGACAGATTCAGCGCTGGCTTCTTTGACGGTGAATGGCGTACCAACGGTGAGCACTTGTCGACCTGATGGCTTGTATCAAACTCAAGGTGTCGATGTTCCTTATTGTACGATTTACGATGATGAAGGCCGTGAGAAAATGGGCGCGGATCACCCACGTCGTGTCATTGGTTACTTCACCAGCTGGCGTGCAGGGGATGACCCACAAGCTGCTTACCTAGTAAATGACATTCCTTGGGAACAACTCACACACATTAACTACGCTTTCGTGAGCATCGGCTCAGATGGCAAAGTAAACGTGGGTGATGTGAACGATCCGAACAACGCAGCGGTTGGTAAAGAGTGGCCGGGCGTGGAAGTTGACCCAGCATTAGGCTTCAAAGGTCACTTCGGTGCATTAGCGACAGCGAAGAAAAAACACGATGTTAAGACTTTAATCTCAATCGGTGGTTGGGCGGAGACCGGTGGCCACTTCGCCACTGATGGTAGCCGAGTGGCTGATGGTGGTTTCTATACCATGACGACCAATGCTGACGGTTCTATTAACCATCAAGGTATCGAAACATTCGCAACTTCAGCGGTTGAAATGCTTCGTAAATACCAGTTCGATGGTCTAGATATCGATTACGAATACCCGACGTCAATGGCGGGCGCAGGTAATCCGTACGATAAAGACTTTATGGAACCACGTCGTCAATACCTATGGGCTTCTTACCAAGTGTTGATGAAAGTGTTGCGTGAGAAGCTTGATGCAGCCTCTGCGCAAGATGGCAATCACTACATGTTAACGATCGCGGCGCCTTCTTCGGGTTACCTACTGCGTGGTATGGAAACATTCGATGTAACCAAATATCTCGATTACGTAAATATCATGTCTTATGACCTTCACGGTGCGTGGAACGATCACGTAGGCCATAACGCTGCGTTGTTTGATACAGGTAAAGATTCAGAGTTAGCACAGTGGAACGTATACGGCACAGCGGCTTACGGCGGTATCGGTTACCTGAATACGGATTGGGCCTACCACTACTTCCGTGGTTCTATGCCAGCAGGTCGTATTAACATCGGTGTGCCTTACTACACACGTGGTTGGCAAGGTGTAACTGGTGGTGAGAATGGTCTTTGGGGCCGAGCAGCACTGCCAAACCAAGCTGAATGTTCAGCAGGTACTGGTGAAGGCGAGAAGAACAACTGTGGCCATGGCGCAATTGGTATCGATAACATGTGGCACGATACTGATCCGAAAGGCAACGAAATGGGTGCAGGTTCAAACCCAATGTGGCATGCGAAGAACTTAGAGAAAGGCATTTGGGGTTCTTATGCAGCAGCTTACAAGCTTGATCCTGTTAACGACCCTTCAGATGTTCTAATGGGGACTTACACGCGTAACTATGACAGCGTGGCTGTTGCTCCTTGGTTGTGGAACGCAGAGAAGGGCGTATTCCTTTCAACGGAAGATAAAGATTCTATCGATGTGAAAGCCGATTACGTTATCGACAAAGAAATCGGTGGCATCATGTTCTGGGAACTAGCAGGGGATTACAACTGTTACGTACTCGATGCGAACGGTAACCGAACTTCAATCGATACAACCGAACAGGCGTGTAATAGCGGAAACGGTGAGTTCCACATGGGTAACACTATGACGAAAGCTATCTACGATAAGTTTAAGTCAGCTACTCCATATGGAAACAAGGTTGCAACGGGTGCTATCCCAACGGAAGCATTAGATATTACTGTCTCTGTAGGTGGCTTCAAAGTCGGTGACCAAAACTATCCAATTAACCCTAAGATCACGTTTACAAACAATACAGGTCAAGCGCTTCCTGGTGGTACTGAGTTCCAGTTCGATATCCCAGTGTCTGCACCTGATAACGCAAAAGATCAATCGGGCGGTGGTTTGTCTGTGATTGCTTCTGGTCACACTCGTGCCAATAATATTGGTGGTCTAGATGGTCCGATGCACAGAGTAGCGTTTACGTTACCTGCATGGAAAGAGCTCCCTGCTGGTGGTGTGTATGAACTCGATATGGTTTATTACTTGCCAATTTCTGGCCCTGCAAACTATACAGTGAATGTGAATAGTGTCGATTATGCATTTAGCTTTGAGCAGCCGGATCTACCACTGGGTGATATCAGTACTGGTGGCGGTAATCCTGGTGATGGCGGTACCAACCCAGGTACATGCGATACTGCGGGTTTAGCTGTATATCCCGACTTACCTCAGAAAGATTGGGCGGGTAACCCAAGCCACGCAAACACGGGCGACCAAGTGGTTCATAACGGTAGTGTTTACCAAGCAAACTGGTGGACAAGTGCCGAGCCGGGTAGTGACGGCAGTTGGACCAAAGTGTGCTCTTAATTTAATGCTAAGCAATGTATTTATAGACAATAGAGCGTAGTAATAGGTAATAAATGCGAATGCTTTTAAGTCGATTTATCAGGACTTTAGTATAAATTAAGTTATCAATTTAAACGTAAAATCAAAACGCCGAACTGAATCCAGTTCGGCGTTTTTGCTATAAGTCACAGATTGCACATGAAGAGCGCCATTAATATCGACTATCGTTCAGTAAAATAGATAAATATGATATAAAACAATCTACTTATAAAAACAATAGCGTTACCTAAAATTTAAAAGCTATGAGGTAATTTTGAAAGTAAGACGTAAGTATATCCTCAACTTTTCCATCGTGTTGGCCCTCGTATCTTTGGTCCTCTCTGCTATTCAATTTAACCGAACCAAAGAATCACTTTTAGAGTCTAATCAATTCTTCTTCCGTACTATTGTAAACGCAAGCTACGACATCGTAGATACTACCGTTAACGAAGCTATTAAAACCTATCTCAAAGGTGTGACTGATACTGTCGCTTCTCACACACTAGGTGTCACTCCAGAACAAGAAGTTAAAGAAGTCATCCGAATTGCTAACGAATTGGTGATTGGAGAGTCAGGTTATATCTATTTGATGCCACCACAAGGTGTCCACCTGTATCATCCGTTTTTACAAGGGCAAAATCGCGCGCATTTAACCCATATTCAAACGCAACTGACCTCAAAGTCTGGAATGACTCAGTATTCTCATGCTAATCCACATGAAGTCGGCAAGCGTGCGAAGGTCGCGTATTCAGTGAGGCTACCGAGTGGTAATACATTGGTGGCGACCACTTATAAAGATGAACTCATGTACTTGGTCGATCTCGAAGCGCTTAAAGATAAACTAAGAAAGTATTCATATGGCGATAGTGGTTATGTATATATTGTTGATTTGCAAGGCGAGCTAGTCCTCCGACCCAATTTTGAACACGAACACTTGAAAGCCTTAATTGGTTATTCATCAGAGTTGCTCATCGATAAGGTCGTTGCTGAGCCTGAAGGGCATTTTAGTTACTCAATTTCAGATGACAACGGTACGACAAACAAAAACATTTTCTATAAGTTCTACCCATATCTGAATTGGATCATTTCTGCTGGAGTTTTGGAGCAAGAGCTCAATAAGAACCACAGTTTATTGCTAGTTAGTTTGATGACCTTGGTTATAAGTTTGCTTAGCATCATCGCCGTTTTGGTGCTTTACCTGCGGCACCGTCATTTAAAGATCTTAGATGTAGCTAGCTTAGATTATCTTACGGGGTTGAGTAATCGGCGGGACTTTATTTCTCAGGTTAAGATGAGAATTTTAGAGTGTTCGCCTTATCCGTTAAAAGGTGTTGGTATCATTCTTCTAGATATTGACCATTTTAAATCGGTAAACGATCTACACGGGCATAATGAAGGCGATAGAGTGATCTGTGCCGTTGCAAAAGTATTGAAGCAATTTGCAAATGAAAATCGTCTAATTGCTCGCTATGGCGGTGAGGAATTTATCTTTGTGACTTTTGATTGCAATGAATATCAATTGTACGAGTTGTCGGAAGAGCTTAGGCGTAGCGTCGAAAAAATTGAGGGGTTAGTGTTACCTGTAACGGTCAGTGTTGGGTGTCGCTATGCAAATGCACTGTTCCACATAGAAGGCACGATAGACCAAGCTGACAAAGCACTTTATCAAGCGAAAAAGAATGGACGCAATAACACACAGGTATACAGAGAGAGTCAATATCGTATTGTCTGTCATTGAAGTTTTCTAAAACTGATAAGCATGAAAAAGCCCAAATAGAACGTTCTATTTGGGCTTTTTTAGAATTGTTTGAAAGTGCTAGCCGTTAATCTAAGCTTTTGCTGCTTTCATCGCTTCATTTTTTTTTTCCTTTTGCATTTTTGCAAGGAAGTAGATGTTCACACAAGCGATGAAACCGTTGGTTGCAACCACTGGCCATGCATCAATCATAACGCCGTATGCTGTGAATAGAGTACAGCCAACAAAGTTAAGGACACGCAGACGCACGATATCTTTCATTGTTAATGAAATTGCGACCATAATAGATGCCGCGTAACCTAAAATTTCAACCATATTGAATTCCATTGTGTGACCCTCTTAAATTTGCCGATGCTTTATCGGTACCAATTCTTCTCTTCATGAGATGATTGAGGAAGCTCCGTGCCCCGAATGGTTTGGTTATGTTTAACTAAGTTTACTATACCGAGTCTATTTCTGTGGTTAAACCCCCAAAATGAGTAGAAGTGAAGGTTAGCGATTACGCAAACGTTTAATGATCTTTCTATTAATATAATTACTGTTTATGTTGAAGGTTAAATTGATAATTATTCTTGTATAGGAAAGGAAGCCGCGAATGATAAAACGATTCATATGTGCAACAAAAGGCGTAAATAAAGTCGCGTTGTTGGCTTTGATAGCGATTGGACTGACAGCGTGTACAACCAATGAAACGACTCCAACTCACAATTATGGCGTGGTGACCAGTGGTGACTTTGATTTCATGAAGCATGGGGTAGTCACGTACTCATGGCATCCCGAATCAGAGCAAGTGTACCTTTCTGAAAAATATGACAAGACGGTCGTCACTGATCTTGTACGCGAAGCGATTAAAGAACAACTTTCATTGAAAGGTTATCAGTTGAAATCCGGGGCTGGTGATGTCGTAGTGGGTTTTGGATTAGCTGAAGAATCTGAACTGAACGATGAATCGATCTTTGATGCGATTCAGCTATCTACAGGTGTGCCATTTTATAGTGATGATGGAAAGGTAAGCGAGAAAGGATCTTTGTATATTGCTTTTTTTGTTCCTAATTCGGAAGTTATACAGTGGCAAGCACTGGCGCAGTCTGGTATCCAACCTGATTTAGAGCCGAGCGAAAGCAAACAGCGGGTTATGGGCTTTGTTGAAATGTTATTTAGACGTATGCCCGAGAGGTAAAGCGAAGTGTTGAATGCATTCATTGAGTCAATCGTTTTTGTGTAAAAAACGGACAGGTCGCAGATTATACTTTTTTATTTGTAACGAACCGTACAAATACGTAAAGCAACGTAAAGTTCGCGCTTCTTTTGCTAGCATTTGTCTATACTGAACAAAACGTTAACTTAGGTTTAATTCAATGAAACGGTTCTCAAAATACTCTCTCCCTCTATTAAGTATGTTCATTGTAAGTAACGCAGCGATCGTAGCAAATACTGCTGTCGCGGCACCTTCTATAGTACCAAGCCCACCTAGCCTAGGCGCAAAAGGGTATGTGTTAATTGATTTTAACTCTGGTGATGTGCTGGTAGAAAAAAACGCACACACTAAGTTGAACCCAGCGAGTTTAACCAAGCTTATGACCAGTTATGTGGCTGGACAAGAGATGAAACGAGGTAACATCTCTGCGGATGATCAGGTGCGAATTAGCGAAAACGCATGGGCGAAAAACTTCCCTGATTCTTCAAAAATGTTCATCGAAGTGAACACTGATGTCGCGATGATGGATCTTTACCGTGGCTTGATTATTCAATCAGGGAACGATGCGAGTGTTGCGATTGCAGAACATGTTGCTGGCTCACAAGATGCATTTGTTGACTTGATGAACTCTTGGGCAGCTTCGCTAAAACTGGAAAATACCCATTTTGCGAATGCACATGGTTTAGATGCGGACGATCTCTATTCAACGCCTTATGATATCGCTCTATTAGGCCGTGCGATTATTCGCGATTTACCGGATGTGTATGGTTTATACAGCGAACGCTCGTTTAGCTACAACAAGATTACACAACACAACCGCAATGGCTTATTACGTGATAGAAGCTTGACGGTCGATGGCATGAAAACAGGCTACACCTCTGGTGCCGGCTACAGTTTAGCGAGTTCGGCGACACAAGGTGAGATGAGACTTATTGCGGTTGTGATGGGCGCATCAAGCGTTAAGAGTCGTGAGTCAGACAGCAAACAATTGTTGAGCTATGGTTTTCGTTTCTTCGATACGCTAAACCCTCATCAAGGCGGTGACCAAGTCGCTGAAGAGAAGGTGTGGTTTGGTGCTCAAGATACGTTGAAGCTAGGCGTTGCAGAAGATACGTTTATTACGCTGCCTAAGTCAGACAGCAAAAAGTTAACGGCATCGATTGAACTAATATCTGAACTGAAAGCCCCGATTTCAGAAGGCCAAACCTTAGGCGTTGTTCATTACACCGTTGATGGTGAAGATGTTCAAACTCAACCTTTGATCGCGTTGGAAGCGGTAGAGCAGGCTGGCTTGTTCAAACGCTTGATGGACTACGTAAAGCTATTTTTTGCTAGTCTGTTCTAAATCGAGGCTAGTCTGTTGTAAAGCGAGATAGTGGCGACAAGTCGCGATGGAAAACCATAAATAGTATGGGCGTTGTGAGTAAATCACAGCGCCTATTTTTATTTCTACATCAATCAAAACACTGCGCCGCACTATCTTTATTAGCCGTAGCGGTCGGTTTCGATTACTATACGCAAAATTTAGCAGCGTAGTCACTTATGACGATTGAGATAAAGAACGTAACCGAACCCGAAGTAACATGTGCTAATTGTCAGGCATGCTGTTGCCGTTTAGAGGTTATGATCATCACAGATACAGGCGTACCTGAAGAGCATATCGCTTATGATGAATGGGGCGGCGAAACGATGTTGCGACTCGACGACGGTTGGTGTTCTGCGGTAGATAGAGAAACACTGATGTGTACTATTTACGAAAATCGACCTTGGATCTGTCGTGAATTTGAGATGGCCTCTTTTGAATGTGTTGATCAGCGCAAAGATGTAATGGGCTAAGTGTCTGCAACATTGACGTTAGTAACGAAAGTACGCTACCGAGCTGTAATAAGCACATTAAAAAATTAAATTTCAGGGTTCTATATCTCAAGCAGATTTAGAACCCTGATTCGTTTAACGAGACAAGAACTTTTATGGGACAAAAATTTTAGTGCGGTAATAGTTTTAGCAGGATAAAAACAGCTTAAAACTCAGAAGGCACTTCAAACTCGATCCATTCACCGGTTGTTGGGTGAATCAGTTTTAAGTAGCCAGCGTGAAGGTGTAAACGCTCACGTTTGTATCCGTATAAGTCGTCACCACGAATCGGTACACCAAGGCCTGACGGGTGAGCACAGTGTACGCGCAGCTGGTGGGTTCGTCCTGTTTTAGGGTACAAGTGAACCTTGGTTTTGCCATTGTTGGTGCTGACCGCTTCCCAATGAGTTTCAGCATTACGTCCATGTTCATGGCAAACCAATTGTCTTGGTCTGTCTGTTATGTCGCCGCGCAAGGGCAAGCTGATATCGCCAGATTTGCCGTCGATTTCACCATCTAACAGAGCTGTATATCGTTTCTCTACGGTTCTATCAATGAACTGCTTCTGGATGTGTTTATTGGACTCTGCGGTCAGCGCCAAGATCAATAAGCCTGACGTCGACATGTCCAATCGATGGATAATCAAAGAGCCTGTTGCATCGGGATAACGCGCTTTAATACGGGTATAAACAGAGTCTTCGATAAACTTACCAGGAACCGACAAGAACTCCTCGGGTTTATTCACCACCACGATCTCGTCATCTTCATAGACAATATCAAACGACTTACCAACCGCAGGGTTCACGATAAGCGGGTTCTCTTCTAATTCGATGCCGTTTAGCTGGTGGTCGAGGATCTCGAAGCTTTTACTTTGGCAAACCGGGTACAGGTTTGCGTGCTGGCGAATGACAGCCGTTGGAGGCAATCCCCACCAAAACTCAGACAATGCTAATGGCTGAAAGCCGTGTTCAAAAGCAAAATTAAGCAGCTTAGGTAGGCAGCAGTCGCCAGAGCCTTCAAGAGCGTCTTTGCCATCTAACAATTCAAGCAGGTTCTTTGATTCGAGAGCTTGGTTGTTAAAGCGATAATGAGACAACCGTTGCGCTTCTAATTCGGCTGAGATCGCTTGGTGATCTTGCTTACGGTTTTTCAGTTCGCTTTCGATCAAATCAACTTGTGATTGGCGTTCTGCGATCTTTTGCTTCCATTCGATACGAAGCGCTTTTAGGTCGCGTTTCTCTTGGCTACTTTGATTGCCCAGTTGTTTGAGCAAATTCGCAGCTGACTCTAGATTCCCCAATGCCTTTTCTTGATTGGCTTGCTCTCTGAGTTCGTTACGTTGAGCTTTATTCGCGGTCATCGCCAACTGAAAGGCTTCGATAGCTTGTGCTGATTCGACTGTTAACTCTTCAAGCTCAGCTACTAATGCGTTTAGGTTATGCGATTGTTGTAGCTTCTTAATGTCATCCGCTAGTTGTGATTGGCGAGCGAGGTTTGCACTATTGTGAGATTGAAACTGTTCTGAATCGAAGGCTGGTAGAACAAAGTTAATGTTGTTTAACTGAGAGGCCAAAGACGGATCTAACTGCAAACCTGAAAATGCAGAAAGGTACCCTAGCTCTTGAGTTGTTGGATCCTGAACAAGAAGAACAGCGTAGAGATTACCTTGCGAGGTTTCGTTTACACCACAGTCGATGAGTGACTGTTGAAGCTGCAGCATAGCTAATTCACACGTAGGGTGCGGGGTATAGTAATACGGAAACGTAAACCGAGTCGGTATCGACAAGTCTTGAGTCGCGGTTTGGTTTAAGGGAAGCAGTGGTGTGTATTGAGCAAGGTTTGCTGACATGAAGATCAAACTCTATGGCTATTCAGTTAGAGTTCGGTATTGTTGTCGAAATGAAGACAAATGAGAAGCCAAAGCGAAAGATAAATCGGCTTTGGCTTCATTTAGTTGCTTGTGCTTATCCGAAGCGCGTCCGAGCTTGATTGAAACTCGATCAGTTCGAGTGTTCTAGCTCTAGTTGCTCGGCTTTTTGGTAAGCAGGGTGGCTCGTTAAAAGATCACCGTATTTAGCAATGTTAGGGTAGAGCGCAGTGGCACCGAAGTTACCCACGATTTCTACGATGAACGACATCATGAAATCGGCACCCGTCAGAGTATCAGCAACAAGGTAAGTTTTACCTTCAAGCGCTTCGTTGACAAAGGTTAGGATCTTTTGGTTTTCATCATCAGCGTAGCCGCCAAGGAAATTAGTCTCGCAACCGTCTTTCATCACAAAGATTTTAAGTAGCATTGGCAGAATACCAGAGCTTTCAGCGAAGTGAAGCCACTGTGAGTATTCCACGTAGTCAGCGGTGCCGCGCACTGGTGCGAACTTACCTTGACCGTATTTGTCGATTAGGTACTCGGTGATAGCACCAGATTCGCTGATCACGACGCCATCGTCTTCAATAACCGGAGATTTACCAAGAGGATGAACGGCCTTCAATTCTGGTGGCGCTAGAAACGTTACACTGTCTCGTTGGTATGGTTTGATTTGGTAATCTACTCCAAGCTCTTCCAATAGCCAGATGATGCGTTTTGAGCGAGATTTGTTTAGGTGATGCAAAGTAATCATGATTTTACCTAGTTAACTGGTTCAGTTTTTGAATTTATTTAGCTTCGTTTGTTTTGATAACAAGCTTACCGAAGTTTTGGCCTTCCAATAGACCCATGAATGCTTGTGGCGCCTCGTCTAGGCCTTCAACTAGGTGCTCACGGTAATGCATCTTGCCTTGAGACAACCATTCTGTCATTTGAACAGCAAACTCGTTGTAACGGTGTGCGTAATCATCAAAGATAATGAAACCTTGCATCTTAATACGCTTGACCAAAAGAGTGCCCATAAGGCTAGACATGCGATCTGGGCCTTCAGGAAGTGATGTCGCATTGTATTGTGAAATAAGGCCACAAACAGGAATGCGAGCACCAGTGTTAAGCAACGGCATTACCGCATCGAACACCTTGCCGCCAACGTTTTCAAAATAAACGTCGATGCCGTTGCTACATGCTTTAGTCAGTTGCTCCGCGAAGTCGTCGGCTTTGTGGTCGATACATTCATCAAAACCAAGCACTTCTTTCGCGTACTGACATTTCTCTTGACCACCAGCAACGCCAATGACACGACAGCCTTTTAATTTTCCGATTTGGCCAACGGTTGCGCCTACTGCACCTGTTGCAGCCGCAACGACTAGAGTGTCGCCTTCTTTAGGTTGGCCGATATCAAGTAAGCCCATGTACGCAGTAAAGCCTGGCATACCCATGATGCCTAGTGCGTAAGAAGGGTGTGTTGGCTCTTTACCTAGTTTGATTAGGCCTTCACCATCAGACACACCAAGATCTTGCCAACCGGTGTAAGCCAGTACCCATTCGCCAACTTCAAAATCGCTATTGTTTGACTCTTCAACCTGACACACGGTTGCACCGACCATCACTTCATCAATCGCAACAGGGTCTGCGTAAGATTTAGCATCGCTCATTCGGCCACGCATGTACGGGTCTAGAGAAAGGTAAACTGAGCGAAGTAACATCTCGCCGTCTTTAATTGTTGGTGCGGCTACTGTCTCCAAACGGAAGTTATCTTGAGTCGGTGCGCCTACTGGGCGAGAAGCCAATACGATGCGGCGGTTGTCTTGTTGAGTCATTGGGTATCCTTAATTTTATATTATGTTTATTTGGAATTAGACCAGTCGTCTAGTCTTGTTGTCTAAAAATCCCGCCGTCATCAAATGATAAGAGGGCGGGTTATCTGTCGTTAGTAAAGACTAAACACAGTACGTGGTTAGTTTTTACCTTTTAAAATCTGTTGGGTTAGGTTTAAAGCTGATTCTAAGCTACGTGAACTCTGGCTTAGTTTGCTTAATAAGCTTGCGCCTAACCACATAGAATATAGATTTTGAGCGGTTTCTTGGCTCTCTTCAACCTTTATCGAGCCATCATCAATACCACCGACAATGCACTGCTCGATGGTATGCGTCACTTTCTCAGCACCTTTCAATAGCGCTTGGCGCATAGGGTCAGAAAGATCAGAAACTTCGGCGCTGAGCTTAACGACTAAGCATTTATGAGCGTTACAAGTACTGTTTTCAATCTGTGACCATCGAGTGAAGTAACTGATAATTCTCTGGTAATGGTTGCCTTCACCATGAACCAAAATAGTTTCAACTCTGCTGATGTAGGTCTCAAAATAGTGCTGGATCAGAGCCTCGCCAAATTGCTCTTTAGATTTAAAGTAGTGGTAAAACGATCCTTTTGGAACATCCGCTTCTTTAAGCAATTGCGATAAGCCAACGCCGTTAAAGCCGTTGTTCACTATTAATTGGTAGCCAACATCTAAAACATGCAGGCGTGTGTCGTTCGTTTTATCGTTCATGGGCTTACTATAAGTTAAATTAGACCAGTCGTCTAGTCTTCGGCTTTTTGAGGTATATTCCGACGTTACAAAAGTGGCTTCAACTATTCAATTATTCAATTATTCAAACGTTCACATATAAAAAAGCCCCAATATAGCTCGTATGTTAGGGCTTAAATCAGTCTCTTCAATTATTTGATAGAGATTAACTCAACATCAAAAATCAAAGTTGCTGATGGTGGGATAGGGCCTGAACCACCTTTACCGTAAGCCAATTGGCTTGGGATAAACAGGCGAACTTTTTGGCCTTCGACCATGTAAGTCAAACCTTCTTGCCAGCCTTTTATCACTTGTTTAAGAGCAAATGAGATTGGCTCACCACGATCAACAGAGCTGTCGAAAACAGTGCCGTCGATAAGTGTACCGTGGTAATGAACCGTTACTTTGCTGTTCTTAGTTGGGTGCTCTGTACCAGTACCTTCTTCAAGAACTAGGTATTGAAGACCACTTTCAGTCGTAACAACCCCTTCTTTAGCGCCGTTTTCGATAAGGAATTGTTGGCCTTGTTCAATATTTTCTTCGCCAGATTTATGGTTCATCCAAGTGCGGTAGCTCATGAAGCCAGCCAAAATAAAGACAATGACCGGGATGATAAATTTAGACATAGTAAAACCTATTTATTGTTGATTTTTTATAGAGAAAAGCCGTTAAGGCTGAGTCAAAAGGTAGTTGATCGTTTTTGCGATACCTTGAACATCTTGGTGACCTGCTGTTAGTACTTGGTATTTACCGTTGATGATAAATGTTGGTACTGAGTTGATTTGACCTTTAACCGAGATCTCTTCAGCTTTCTTTACGTAGTCAAATAGAGCGACTTGCTGTTCTTTGTTCAGTTGGTATGGGCTAACCAGACCACGAGAAGTGAACGCAGTCTCTAGAGCTTGTTGACGTTGTTCAGGAGTCGCATCTGCACCCATTTGAACCGCACCAAATAGGTCGTCCATGAACGCGTGGTCAGGGGTCGCATCAAGTTGCATTACTGCTGTGTAGTAGATCATTGCGCTGATTTGAGCACTTTCATTGAACGTAACGTGCATCTTGCCAATAGTTTGGTCTGTTAGAGATTCGATCTCTGGAATTGCACTTTCCATTTGACGGCAGTGACCACAATTTAGAGAGAAGATTTCAGTGATCGGAGACAGGTTAAATTCAGTTAGAGCAGTAGGCAGCGCTTCGTATTGAACGCCTTTCTGTGGCTCGTCTGTTTCACTACAACCCGCGATAATCAGTACGGCAGCAAGTGCTGTGATGAATTTAGTAAATGGTTTAAACATAATGTTTGCTCTAGCGTTGAGAAGTCGTGAGATTCTAACTATTTAGTACGAATTGGAAAACAATTATAAGGTAAATAAATGCAAACAGTTGGAACGGGCGGGCGATGACAGGCGAGTTGACGATTAACTGTGATCAAAAACACTTTTTTTGGACGTGCTTTCTTTTCGTATAAAGTTTTTGTCTAAAGTTTTTCTCTCAGTGCCGATATAGACATTAGTGAATGGTTTATCTGCATAAGTGGTTGGTGAAGTAATGAGATATTTAGCGATAATGTTAAGCATAGCTTTGGCTGGGTGCGAAACTACGTTACCAACAGGGTTATTCGGTGAGGATATGTTACAAACTGCACCGAAAACTGATTATGACATTATGTACCCTGAATGGGGTGTGGTTCAAACCACTCATCAGCAAGGAACTATTACCACTAACTACGGACGTGGCGTTTCGACCAATGATCCACTGGAAGTCTTTTTAAGACAAAACCGTATCGATTTTGAAGTTTTACCTGGCAACCATGTGATGGTAAAGCTTGTACAGCATGTGAACTTTAAAACAGGTTCGACATCTCCTGAACCCGCTTACAACAATTGGTTGGACACGTTAGGCAGCTATCTTTCTCGACGCCAAGACATTGATGTCGTCATTGAAGGACACACGGATAATACAGGCAGTGATCGTGTTAATGATCCGCTCTCTGAACAGCGCGCAAAAGAAGTGAAAGCTCGCTTAGAAAGTAACTATGTTTCGAGTCGTGCTATTTACACCCGCGGTTTCGGTGAGTACGTTCCCGCGTGTAACAACGCTTCAGCACAAGGTAAAGCCTGTAACCGCCGTGTAGAGTTGATGCTGATTGTGGCGAAATAGATGCGAGAAGCTTGATTCTTTGAATCGAAAGAGCGTATCGATTACAGACATAAAAAAATCCCTCATGAAGAGGGATTTTTTGTATTTAGCTTGTGTTGCTTTTTCCGCTTATGCGAACTGTTTTTCTAAGTAAGATACGATATCCGAAGATTCGTACATCCACTCAGTTTTACCGTCTTTCTCGATACGTAGACAAGGCACTTTCACACGACCGCCGCCAGCTTCAAGTTCTGCACGGTGTTGTTCGTTGTTTTTTGCATCACGAAGTTCAAACTGAACAGACTGACGTTTCATCGAGCGTCGCACTTTTACACAAAATGGACATGCTTCGAATTGGTACAACGTGTGCGTTTTTGCCTGTTCGTTCACTTTGCTTTGTTCTTCTTGAGAACGCTTCACACCGCGTGGGCTGAAAACAAAATTCAACAGCAAGATGACGCGACCTAAAAACCAACGGATAAACTTCATAACTCTCTCTACATATTTAAAATTAGCGTTACAATTTGCAGCATTATATACACAAGTTTTGTCAGATGCTCGCAACAAACCGCTAATATCTATTTTGTCCGTTCGATCGTGTGAGACTTCGCCACATTTAGCCCTAAACGTTTGGACAGTCGAGTCAGGTTTGCTCGGTCTGTTTTCAGAACTCGCCCTGCTTGCGCCCAGTTAAAGTTGGCATCTTCCAACACCTCAGTGATGATGCTGCGTTGAAAATCATCGGTAGCGCCACGTAAACCTGCAGATAGGTCGATCGTTGGTGTTGATAAAGGTGTGTTTTTTACCTGTGTCGTCGCTATAGGCTGATCTTGGTCGAGTGGGCCACAATCTTCTTTAGTGATTGTCACGAGGTTTTTGTTGGTGCTACGAGCTAATGCTTTTAGTGCTGAGCGGCTAATCACGTGCTCAAGCTCACGTACGTTACCTGGCCAACCGTAACGGTTTAAAAATACCAGTACATCAGAGCGGAATTTAACTTGGTTGATACCAAGTTTACGACGTGCCTGTTCTAGGAAGAAGCCTGCTAGCAAGCTGATGTCGTCACCTCGGTCTTTCAGAGCTGGCACTGCGATAGGGTACACACTCAATCGGTGGTATAAATCGGCTCTGAATCGACCGTCTTCAACTTCTTGCTTTAAGTCTCGGTTGGTTGCAGCTAAAACACGAACATCAATAGTTTGAATGTTGTCTTGGCCTACAGGTTGGATTTCGTTGTTTTGCAGTGCACGCAATAGCTTACTTTGTGCTGCTAAAGGCAATTCACCAATTTCATCTAAGAATAGCGTGCCGCCATCGGCTAGAGCAAACTTACCTAAGCGGTTTTTGTCTGCACCAGTAAACGCGCCACGAACGTGACCAAATAGTTCACTCTCTACCAAGTTCTCAGGAATAGCTGCACAGTTGACATAGACGAGTGGGTTACGTTTACGCTGCGATTGGTGATGCAGGGTTCGAGCAACGAGCTCTTTACCAACACCTGTATCACCATGAATCAGAATATTAAATTCAGAGGGTGCGACAACCGCGATATCGTTTTTAAGCGCGACCATGGTGTCACTATTACCAATCAATTCGCCGCCGTCACGTTCCCACGCTTCAACATTCAGCTCTTCCAGTAATTGCTTTGACTGTTTTGCTTGATGTTCAAGTTGCGAGAAAGTCATCGCCATTTGCATCGTAGAGGCAGCAATAGCAGCGAGAACTTCTAGGTTCCGAGCAGGAATATTCGCGAAGACATCAGGTTTTAGGCTGTCGAGGGTTAGTACCCCTAACAATTTGTCACCAAAAAGAAGAGGCAAACCCATACAGGCATGCATAGGCAAATCGCCGTCGTGGTCGATCAGTAAGCCATCGAAAGGATCAGGCAATGAGCTATCCGCATCAAAACGAACTGGAGAACGCGATGCACAAATCGCATCAAAACGTGGATGTTCTGAAATAATAAAGCGGCGACCGAATGTATCTCGACTGAGCCCTTGCATTGCGATGGGTACTAGCGTGTCGCCTTGAAGGCTTAAAAGTGCGACACAATCACACGTTATGGTTTTACGAATGGCATCGATTAAGCGATTGAAACGGTCTTGATCGTTCACACCGCTGGCTAAACCAATGGTCATTTCCATGAGAGTGGATGCTGAGATATCTTGCATAAAGGGCTCATACTGTTTGTATTTTTATACATGGTAGAGTTTTTATGACATAAAAAAAAGGTCTTTTTGACTAAAGTTTGAAGAGGGTTTTTGAAGGAATGCTAGGCACAACAAGCTTTCGCATGTTGGCACCGTTTGTGCAGTGTGTCCATTGCGTGTTGTCTATATGACTGAATATCTGACCCATCATTGATTTGAATCAATTAATGCGAATTTATCAGTCCACGTGATTCTCACAAAAATAGTAGCCAAAGAGCTCATTGAGAAAGAATTAATATAAAGTCATCTTTAAATAAATTAGTCAATTTGACATGAAAGGTCAAAAGACTAAGTGTTCGGAGTAAATCAATGCTAAACAATCTACATATCAACATCATCAAATCGACGATTCCTCTTTTAGAAAGCGCAGGCCCTGCTTTAACTCAACACTTCTATCAACGTATGTTTACACATAACCCTGAGTTGAAAGATATCTTCAATATGACTCACCAAAGAACAGGTCGCCAAGGTGTCGCACTGTTTGAAGCTATCGCGGCTTATGCTAAAAACATTGAAAACCTAGCAGCGTTAACCACCGCGGTTGAACGTATTGCACAGAAACACACGAGCTTTAACATTCAACCAGAGCACTACCAAATTGTTGGTTTGCACCTGATTGAAACACTACGTGAATTAGCGACTGAGGCATTTACTCCAGAAGTAGAAGAAGCATGGACTGCCGCTTACCTATTCTTAGCGCAAGTATTTATCGACCGTGAAGCAGAGCTTTACCTACAGCGTAAGCAAGCGGTAGGTGGCTGGGAAGCAGCACGTACTTTCGTGATTGCAGATAAGATTGAAGAATCAGCTCTAGTAACAAGCTTCATCCTACAACCAAAAGATGGCGGTGACGTTCTGGATTACACTCCAGGTCAATACATCGGTATCGAAGTAAAACCTGAAGGTGCTCAGTACAGCGAGATCCGTCAATACTCACTATCAGACAAGCCAAACGGCAAGCAGTACCGAATTTCTGTGAAACGTGAAGGCCAAGGTCAAGAGACTCAAGGCGTAGTATCTAATCACATGCACTATACTGTTGCTGTCGGTGATGAAGTTAGCCTATATGCTCCAGCGGGTGACTTCATGTATCAAGAGCGTAGCAAGCCAGTAACGCTTATCTCTGCAGGTGTGGGTGTAACACCAATGCAATCAATGCTTGAGTTCTTAAACAACCAGCAGAAAAACGAACCTGTACTGTACCTTCACGCTTGTGAAAACGTAGGTCAACACTCTTTCACGACTCGCGTTAAAGACATTGTTGCCGATAAAGGTTGGGAAGCGAAAACGTGGTACATGAACAAAGGCGAGTCTGCGTGTGAGAACACACATGAAGGTCAAATGGATCTAGCATCTATCTCTGACACCAACGGCTTTGAAGAGAGCGATTTTTACATTTGTGGCCCTGTTGGCTTCATGAAGAACATCGTAGAACAGCTAGATGCACTTAAAGTCGACCGTTCTCGCGTCCACTACGAAGTCTTTGGCCCTCACGCCGATTTCTAATAGCTCTCGACAGTTCTATTGACACTAGCCTGAACTATTAACACCTTGCCTATTCAAAGGCCTCACATTGTGAGGCCTTTTTTCGTTTGGTTTGTCCAGCGAGAGACAATTGGATATTCGAGTAGGGGGTGATCAGGGTAAGATCTTCTGGCGTTCGTTTTAAGAACGCTTAACCTTTTTGGACATGTAATCAGAATCAAAAAACTCAGGCCAGTACATTTTCACATAACCGCCTGCCACCCAAATCACTAGGATGGTCGCGATGGTTAATTCAAAGAAGCCGAATTTATGCAGCCAATACCATTGTGGGTATTCAGCACCGAAAAATGTGGTTAAGCGGTGCATAGCAATGGCGCTGATCACGGACGGGAAGGTGACGGCTGCAATCGAAGGTTGGAACTTCAGACGCATTAGACGGATGTAACATAAGTAAATCAATAGAGTCATGGTGATAGCAATGCCAGCCAATGCTCCTGTCAGAATCGGATCTGGGTTGTCGAAGTTCACCAAGTAAGCGGCTAAAGATAAGTTAACCGGAGCCGCCATGATTGCGAGTGTTGGTCTTGCTCGGCGTGGCAGGTTTCCTTCGAACACCAAGCGATACAACACCACTGGCAGCATGAGGAAATAGATACCGATACAAGTGGCCGCCAGTGTCTCTGAAAAAACGGTGTGTCCAAACTGTGTACCTGCTAAGGAACTGCTGATTAACCCCACGGGATACAGGAACCAACTCGGCACAATGTTCGACATTTTGAAATTGAGGATCTGGAAACTAAAGAACAACACCATCATGGTAAAATGCAACAACAACGCGCAGAACCAGACTGGATAGGCGATTATTGGAGATATCTCGGCGAGATAGTCACATAGAATCAATAACGCCATGCTCATCGGCGCCATTAAGCTTCCGCTAAGTGGATGGCGAATGTCATTGATAAAAGTATCAAAACTTGTGAGATAACGAAGTAAAACGGGTAGCAATAACAGTGCGCCAAACGCAGCAAGGTAAGAACGAATGAGCTCACCAACCCCTGGAAGATATAATGCCCAAGCTTGCCCCAGCCCTATAACGCCAAGTGCTAAAGATGCCTGAGATGGTGGAACATTCTTTACTTGGGTTAATCTTCTCCAGTTCAACGACTTGCTCCACTCAGTTAAATGTAGAACGTATACTCTAATCAAAACGTTCAGTCATGCTCACAATCGGTGTTGTTAGGCATGTAAATAATTTCGTGGATAATAGCAAGTTTAACGTTTGCTTTTAAGGTTTTGATTCGAAATTGATATATAAAGCGCGATGAAAGTGTTTTTGATTTTCTTGAGTGTTCTATAAATATTGAGCTTGGTTTGCTTATTGTAGTAGTGGAATTTGACTGTATTAGTGGAACTTAACGAGTTACGTTTAAGTCCCACATTTGAACTGAAGTTTTCAATGTAATTAACGAACTTCCTCTTGCTGAGGGAGATCTTGCTGTCTTAGTTTCTCGTTTTTCAGCGTACGGTTAAGTAGTTGGCTGTAAATTGGCTGACCACCTAACATCTGAGCAATGATTACCGCGCCTAAGCAGGTGATGATCAACGGTAAGATGAGGTAGTAGTTATTGGTCATTTCAATAACCAACAGTATGCCAGTGATAGGCGCTCGCACGGTGGCGGCAAATAAGGCGCCCATGCCGGCAATCGCAAACATACCCGGCTCTATGTTCAGTTCAGGAAAGAATGCAGCCGCGATAAGCCCAAACGCGTAACCAAAGAGTGTTCCTAGGGCAAGCATTGGTGCAAAGATACCACCCGGTGCACCAGAGCCGAAACAAAGTAGCGTGGTGAGCACGCGCCCTAAGAAGATTAACAGCAGCACGTTTGCGCTGTAGTTGCCATTCGTGATGTTCGGGATGATACCAATACCACCGCCAGTCAACTCGGGTATATAGAGCAGCAATAAGCCAAAGCAACCGCCCAGCAGGGAACCTGTCATTAAGTAGCGTTTACGGTCATTCTTGTGTATTGCCACAAACAGGTCTTGCGAAAGGGTAATCAGCTTATTGAAAATCACACCAAACAGGCCGAACAACACGCCTAACAACAAGAATAACCACAGAGCATCCAGTTCAGGCGGTTGGTATTGAGGCATAGTGATAACGGCAGATTGTCCGTTGATTGATCGAAAAACGATGTTGGCTGAAACCGCGGAGATGATGACGGCTTTAATTGATATGAGTGAGTAGCGAAACTGTGGTCTCATCTCCTCGACTACAAACATGATGCCAGCCAGTGGTGCATTGAATGCGGCGGCTAAACCACCTGCGGCACCCGAAGCTAATAGTGAGTGGCGAGTATCGTCATCTTTAACTCGAAAGATATCGGTGACCATGCGACCAATACTGCCGCCCATTTGAACGGTTGGTCCTTCTCGACCTAAAACCATACCAGAGCCTAATGCGCCCATACCGCCAAAGAATTTTACTGGCAATACTCTCCACCATCGAACAGGGCGCATACCGTCCATAGCACCTTCAATTTCGGGGATGCCTGAGCCTGCAGCCTCTGGAGCAAAGCGGTGAACGAGGAAGTAACCAATAAAGGCAAATGCAGCACTAATAAGGAAAGCGGCCAGCCAAAGGGGTAAATAGCTACCGATTTCATCTTTAAGCCAATCGGTACGAGTTTCTGTGATGAAATGAACCGCGACTTCGAAATAGGTACCCACCACGCCAGCAAGTACACCTACAATACAAGAAAGAAAGAGAACGGAAGCGGGTGTTTTATCTCTTGAGAGAAATTGATTAATAGCATCCCTTGGCATTTTGGCGAGTAGGGACTGCTTAATTTTCTCTCTTCTGGTCATTGAGATAAGGCTCCTGAATGGGTTGAGGCGGGACTGCAATAAATTATACGCGTCCTCTGCATATCCTATAGCAGCAAAGATGCAAAGTTGAATTTCATTTATGGAATATACGTGTTACATAAATGGAATCTATAGGCAATAGTTGAATCGCCGTCACAATTTTGATCGATTCTCCGGTGGCGGCTTGAATATCCCCAAAAATGAACCATAGTTAAACCGTAAAGCAACATAACGAACCGCAAGGAGAAGTGAGGTTTTACACACAATTTGGATGGATTCAGAATAAAGTTTTAGTTCCTCGTTAAATGTTCAGGTCGATATTTAAGGCTTCCTGATTCGCGAACTCACGATTGAGTAACGAGGGTGAGGCGTACTGAGTAAGTACGCCTTTAGTTCGTCTGGAGCATTCCTTTTTCATAGTTCCCCCCTTTCTAGTGACACTCATACAACTTCTGGCTTAAATCATTCTCCGTATAAACAAGCGATTGGGGTCAATTTCTCCGTGATTGTGTATATACTCCTAAAAAAAGGAGAACTGATATGACCAAAAAAGTTCCTACAAACATAATTACGGGTTTCTTGGGTGTTGGCAAAACGACAGCTATTTTGAACCTGCTCAAAAATAAACCTGAGAATGAAAACTGGGCTGTTCTGGTTAATGAGTTCGGGGAAATTGGCATCGATGGCGCATTGATGACAGATCAAGGTGCTTTGATTAAAGAAGTACCGGGTGGCTGCATGTGCTGTACCGCTGGTGTGCCTATGTCGGTGGGTATTAATGCTTTACTACGCCAGAAGCCGGACCGTTTATTGATTGAACCTACAGGGCTTGGTCATCCAAAGCAGGTTATTGCGACGTTAACTTCAGAGCAATACACACCTTACGTTGACCTAAAAGCGACGCTAGGTTTGGTTGACCCAAGAAATCTGTCGATTGAGAAATATACGTCTAATCAGAACTTCAATGATCAACTGGACAGTGCAGATGTGATTCTTGGTACTAAGGTTGACCTTGTTCATTCTGAAGACATCGATGTGTTCAATGATTGGGTGACGGATCAAACGCCAGCAAAAGTCTTCCATAAGCTAATTCACGATGGTGAAGTGCCATTGGAAGTGTTGGACATTGAAAGAGTATACGGCAGTGCTTCCTCTCATATTGAAGCGCACCATCACGATCACGCTGAACAAGAGCCTCAATTCCAACTTCCTCCCGGTGAAGCGTTCATCCGTAAAGAGAATAAAGGACAGGGCTATTTCAGTTGCGGTTGGCTATTTGGTGCAGAGCATAAGTTCGACTTCGATGCGCTATTCTCAATGTTGTCGGATCTAACGGCTGAACGTGTAAAAGCCGTGGTGAATACTGACCAAGGTTGCTACGCATTCAATGTGGCGAATCAAGTGGTGTCCGTGAATGAAATTTCCCTTGATGGCTTTGAGTCTCGTCTTGAAGTGATCGACTCGCAGTTAATGCCTTGGGATGAACTCGAGCAGATTCTACTCAAGCTGTGTGGCATCAAATAGCGCCATTTTTACTGTTTGAACTGATGATCTCGGTGTTTACTTCGTTGAAGGTGGGGTAAACACCAGATTAAATGAGAAAGTTTGCGTTATATCACGATAAATGTGAGATAAATCACTCTAATTACTTTATAGTGCTCGGCTGAAATAAGAATGTAGGCTGTCTGCTTAAGGAACCCGTAACAATGTCATTTTCCTCTCAAGGTTTTGCTCCTGAATTAGTCAAAGCGTTGACTGAGTGTGGTTATGAAAAACTCACTCCAATTCAACAAAAGGCGATTCCAATGGCTCGTAAAGGCCATGATATTTTTGCTACTGCTCAAACCGGTACGGGTAAAACAGCGGCATTTTCATTGCCTGTTATTCAGCACCTTTTGAACAGCGGTAAAAAGGCGTCTAGAGGAACGGCTCGCGGCCTTATTCTTGCTCCAACTCGTGAGCTTGCTGCGCAGATCGCTCAAAACATTAAAGACTACGTTAAATACACGGAACTAAGCGTTTCTGCGGTTTACGGTGGTAACAAGATGTCTTCACAAGTTCGTCAACTAGAGCTGGGTGTGGATATTTTGGTTGCAACACCTGGCCGTTTAGAAGAGCACTTAGAAGCGGGTAACGTGTCTATCGCAAACCTAGAATTTCTAGTATTTGATGAAGCTGACCGTATCCTTGATATGGGCTTTATCAATGCCGTTCGTAAGATCATGCTAGATGTAGAAACATCACCACAAATCATGATGTTCTCGGCGACAACATCAACTCAGTTAAACCAACTGTCTGTTGATATTCTGCGTAAACCAAAACGTATCAGTGTTGAGCGTGAAAACTCAACGGCTGCAACTGTTGGTCACGTGGTGTATCCAGTTGATCAAGAGCGTAAAACAGAGCTACTTTCTGAGCTGATCGGTCGTAAAAACTGGCGCCAAGTGCTTGTTTTCGTGAACTACAAAGAAACAGCAAACGATGTAGTTAAAGAGCTCAAGCTAGACGGCATTAAAGCGGTACTTTGTCACGGTGATAAAGCGCAAAGTGCTCGTCGTCGTGCTTTGGATGACTTCAAAGAAGGCAGAGCGCGCGTAATGGTTGCAACCGACGTTGCGGCTCGTGGTCTTGATATCGAAGACTTACCACACGTAATTAACTATGATATGCCTTTCCTAGCGGAAGATTACGTTCACCGTATTGGTCGTACAGGTCGTGCTGGTAAACAAGGTCATGCAATCTCTTTTGTTAACCGCGAAGAAGAGCTGACTTTTGTTCAAGTCGAAAAACTGATTCAACAACGTATTCGCCGTGTTGAACAACCGGGTTATGAACCGAAGAAACGTGATGCTTACATCGAGAAGCTGAACACTAAATCGGCTTACAAAAACCGCCAAGGTCGTAAGAACAACGCGAACGAAGAGCCTCAAGATCAAGCAAGCGCTGAACGTCGTTTGACTATGATGAAGCGAATTAAAAACCGTCGTAAGTAATTACGGTTGGTGACTAAAAAGAGCCACTGTTATGTGGCTCTTTTTGTTTGTATTGTTCGCAATATTGGTTATTGTCATCACGACTTCGTTTCAACCTCGCTTCATTTCAAGTCCGATCAAGAAGCAAAAGCCACTAAATAAAAATAAGCCAGTAAGGTAATAATATGGATAGCGCACTACTTTGGGCTTTTATTCCCACGTTTTTCTTCGTGTCAATCACGCCCGGTATGTGTATGACTTTGGCGTTGACACTTGGAATGAGTGTTGGATACAAACGTACATTATGGATGATGATCGGTGAACTGGCCGGTGTCGCTGTGGTTTCCATTGCTGCGGTATTGGGTATTGCATCTATTATGTTGAACTACCCGTGGCTATTTACGGGCTTCAAGTTTGTTGGTGCAGCTTATTTGTTCTATTTAGGCGTTCAGATGTGGCGTTCGAGAGGCAAGTTGGCGATCAGTACTGACAACCAAACAACAAAAGTCAGTAATGATTGGGATTTGGTGGTACAAGGCTTCGTAACGGCAATCGCGAACCCAAAAGGTTGGGCATTCATGATTTCGTTACTGCCTCCTTTTATTAACAGCAATAAAGACTTAGCGCCGCAGTTGTTGATTTTAGTGTCGATTATTCTGGTTTCTGAGTTTGTTTGCATGACCTTATACGCGACAGGCGGAAAGAGCTTAAAGCATATGCTGGGCAAAGCCGATAACGTTAAGTTAATGAACCGTATTGCAGGTACGTTGATGATGGGCGTTGGTGTTTGGTTGTTCGTGAGTTAATTGTGATCAG
The DNA here is from genome assembly GCF_041439035.1 of Vibrio sp. 1F263. Taxonomy (NCBI): domain Bacteria; kingdom Pseudomonadati; phylum Pseudomonadota; class Gammaproteobacteria; order Vibrionales; family Vibrionaceae; genus Vibrio; species Vibrio sp. 1F263. The sequence continues at coordinate 28,221 of NZ_JBGONI010000026.1, forward strand.
CGGTAACGGTTTGAGATCCCGATTCAGTCGTTCCTCCTTCTCGAGGATGACGGTGCGTGATTTGGTTTGGGGTGAAGAGCAGTTCACAAAGCCGCAGATCATTAGTTGAATCAAAGATCGTATAGAATTTAAAAAAAGAGCGATAGGGCATTTAGCCTTATCGCTCTTTTTGATTTTACTTAGCTAGCGAACAGAAACTAGATAATAGTAAGGTTGATGATCTTAGCTAGATTTGCTTATTAAACCGCGATTTCACCGCCGTCTTCACGACGAATCACAACGGTAGATGCTCTTGGGCGCACATTGCCTTTAGTCTGTGCGGTCGCATCTTCTGACGATGGCCAGTTTGCAGGGTGTTGAATGTTCACAAACAGTGATTTGTAATCAGGGCTAATGGTAAAGCCTGTTACTTCGCAACCGTTTGGACCAACAAAGAAGCGTTTAAGTTGTGCTTGGTTGTTTGCATCAATTACCGCGCTGTTGCCGTTGTCATCCGTTAACTGAGATGGAACCACTGCCAGCATTTGGTCATTGGTGTAGCCAGTTACTTCGTCTGCGCCGTTATCTGTCTGAATCCACAAGATGCCACGAGCATCAAACGCTAAGCCGTCAGGGCTTGCGAATTGGTTCATGTCCGTTAGACCTGAGCGGTTAATAGACTTGTCTTCTACTGCTGGAGAGCCAAATACGAAGATATCCCAATCGAACTCGCCTGCTGTTTTGCCTTCATCCCAACGAATAACATGACCGAACTTGTTGTCTACGCGAGGGTTCGCAGAGTTCGCTTCTTTACGCTTGTTGTTATTAGTTAGCGTTAGGTAAGCCGTACCTGTCATCGGGTCAACAGAGCACCATTCAGGGCGATCCATTGGCGTTGCGCCTACAAGGTCGGCTGCGCCTGCGGTATTAATGATAAGTGCTGCTTGAGAATCAAATGAATCACCTAGCTTACCGCCGTTTGTGGTCTTACTGCTCAGAATCAGTGGTAGCCAAGTACCTGAACCGTCATCGTTGAACTTAGCCACATATAGCGTGCCTTTGTCCATATACTTGTCACCCGCACTTAGGCGATTGCTCGGCTCTGAATCACGCGGGTCCCATTTCTCTTCAGAAACGAATTTGTACAGGTATTCAAAACGAGAATCGTGACCAGAGTAGAATACGATCGGCTCGCCTTCGGTCAACTTACCGAACGTACAGCCTTCATGACGGAAACAACCCAGTGCAGAACGTTTCTTAGCGCGAGAGTTCGCTGTGTATGGGTCGATTTCGACAATGTAGCCGTGACCATGTGCTTCGTTACGGTAGTCATCAATCGGCGAATCAGCGCTTGGTGTTACGTCAAAGCGTGCAAACTCGTCTAAGCGTTGTTGTTTATTGCCTGAAAGCGTGTCCCAACCGTAACGTGTTTTGTCGGTTGCGATACCAATACGTTCTTGTGCTGGCGTTGTCTCGCCTTTGTTAACAAAATAACCCGGCCAGTTTTCTTCACACGTTAGGTAAGTGCCCCATGGCGTGTAGCCATTACCACAGTTGTTTAACGTGCCACGAGCTTGGCTGCCGTCTTGTGAGAACTTGGTTTTGGCAAATTCACTGTGAGCAACAGGGCCAGACAGGTCAATTACTGTTGCGCCTGTGTAGCGGCGGTTCAGTGGATCGTTATCGACCATCACCCATTGGTTGCCTTCAAGTTTTACTCGAACAACACTCACGCCGTGCGCGTTGATCTCTTTGCGTACTTCATCAAGGCTAGGGCGGTTGCCTTCATCGTATGTTGGACCATTAGCGTGCAGTGCTTTTTGGTCGATGTATTCGTGGTTGATCACCAACAAGCCGTCGTTACTGTTGCCATCAAGCGGGAAGAAGTGCATGCCGTCGTGGTGCATGCCCAGTGAGTTCGCTTGATCTTGTGCGTTGTTGGTTCCATCTTTTAACCAAGCCTTGCCTTGCTTATTCAGTGGGGTACCCCAAGGAACCAATACTTGTGCTGTATAGCCTTTTGGTACAACGACACTGTCTGTCAAAGAGCCTTTAACCGATTCGAAGGCAAGTGTTGCAGTGCTTTTTTGTGCGCTCGTTGCTTGCATTGTCGCAGCGTTGGCCGCGCTGTGACCCGCTAAACCAAACGCGCCAAACGCCGTCATTGCACTGATGCCAAGACCGCCTTTCAATACATTTCTTCTTGAAAGGTTCGCATCTAGAACTTCTTCGAAGGGCTTGTTGTTACTCTTGTTAAAACGAGTGCTATCAAATGTTTCCTTGCTCATCGGGACTGCTTCCTGTTGGCTGACTTTATTATTCGTTATTCACGTGTAACCAAGCTATTTCTAATGAGTTAATAGCTGGTTCAATGTGTGACCAATCGTGAAGCAGTTAAGTGACAGATTTTTATAGTTTTGATTAAGGTTTTGTTTCTGCAGCACGATTTTTCCCGTTAAGCCTCTCGTGTAATACAAAACTCTTGGGAATTAACGAGGAACTGTGTATAAATGCTTTATCAAACGAAAAGAGAGACAGTTATGAAATTAGATAAAATCGAAAACAAAAATCGTCGCCTACGCAAGAAATTATACCTAGGTGAATTCGCTATTTTAGGTTTTGAAGTAAGCTGCACGACTTCGATTGCTGATTTTGACCAGTACGATGTGTTCATTGATGAATTCATCGATTTTATCGATAGCATCGGTCTGTGCTTTGGTGGCGGTGGCCTTGAGCTGTTTGAAGGTTTCTTATGTTCTATTGAGCGCTACCGTTCAGTAACAGAAGCAGAACAACTGCAAGTTGCACAATGGCTTGAAGCTCGCGCAGAAGTAAGCAAAGTTGAAGTAAGCGAACTTGTTGACGCAAACTACGCATTCTAATTTGGTGGTGTATGGTTCGCTCAGCTGAAATCGATTGAGCTTTCGTGAGAGAACTTTGACACATCAGATAAAAGGCCCAGTCGGTATGTCGATTGGGCCTTTTGCGTTTGGTCAGCTCAACACCAGACCTCGGGTTTCGAGTGTTGTAGGTTTCTTCGATTTAGAACCTGTACGACTTGTCCAAGGGGGAGCGAGCAACTTGTTGGAGTGTTTGAAGCAGAATTGGAAATATGCGCTTTTTCAATTCGTCCCGTGACTTAGTGCTCTTTACTTAGCGTCGTTTTCTTCGTTCACTTTTGCATAGAAGTGCAGCAACTCTGTGAGCTCTTTAACCCAACCAAATGCTTCTGTCGGTGCTTTCGACAAAATCTTCTCGACTTTGTCACAGTGAGTTTCAAGGCTGATCGCTTGCTCAAGGTTGAACGACATTGCATAGAAGTGCCAAAGCAATAGTCGAGTCATGCGCTCGATGTTTTGTTGTGAGTTATCCGACTCACTAAACGCAAGATTCATTTCACTCAGCGCGATTGCTGTCATTCGCAACATCGCATCAAACTTCGCTGATTGCATACGCTCTTCATTGGCCACTTCTTCCTGTTCGAACGTAAACAGTTCCGTCATTGCATCTTCAGGGACAAGGCGATGAATCATTCTTAAACTAAATTCTTCTAGTTCTTCACGAGGCATGTTGTTTAAGCAAGTTAAAGTGTAATCGCGTTGCATGGTGTTCTCTTGGATCTGCAAAAAGGCCGGACAGTTTAATGGAGAAGCGAGTTCAGAAAAAGCAGATTTTAGATAAGCCTACGTTTGTAGGCTTATCTATGTACTACAAGCCCTAAAATTGATGTTTAGGGGAACTGTATTTAGGTTTGAACGCAGTATCAGGCTTTGCTATGGCTTGGCGGTTGATACTGCATAGACTGATCGTTTCTCATGAAAATGTTACTCGCGACCAAGCTGCCAATACAAATTGAACCAAGCGCTAACCAAGTCATCGTATCTGGAATCTCGTTAAACAGTGGGATCGCCAACAAAGTTGCAACGGCGGGTGTTGCACTGCCAAAGGCGGCTGATCGCTCTGCTCCTAGTGTATTAACAGCATAGAGATAAGTGAATGCCGCTATTAGGCCTGCGCCGACGCCTTGTACCGCTGAATGTACGGCAAGCTCTGTGACTGGCCATTGAGCAATTGGTGTACTCATTAAATGGCTAGGGAGGGTTCCTGTAAGGATAAGGACCAGCAACAGCAAAGTGGAACAAAATGAAATGAAACTCGCACTCACAAGCGCATTAAGATTGGCAACACGTGCTGAGATGGTAAAAGTCGCCCACATTAAGCTGCCACACAAAAACAACAAGTGACCTTTGGTGTATTCAAAGTTGAAGCTGCTTAAGCTATTTCCTAGAAACAACAATATCCCGAGTAAAACAAGACCTAAACCAACGACACGATGTCGGCTAAGCGGTTGTTTAAAAAAGAGTACCGCGATCCCTGTTACGAACAGAGGAAGCGTTCCCGGAACCAAAGCACTCCCGTGTGATACCGGAACAAACTGCATGGCTGTCCCTGCAACGAGTAAATAAGGCAACCCACACCCCACAAACATACCGACCAAGTATCGATTCGGGACAGCAGCGATCGTGCTGCGTGCTTTCCACATCAAAGGCAATAGCACCAATGCAGGTATGAGGAATCGAGTCAGTGCGATGTCAGCAGGTGTTAAGTCTGAATTTGCGCCGCCTTTAAGAGAAAGGAAAAAGCTCGCCCAGATGAGCAGAGTGACAATAATAGATAGGTAGCCAAGCTTCATAATAAACAAGGAAAGTGGATGATGACTCATTATGGGGTACTTGGTGTGCCACAGGTTGGCAAGTTTTGTTCTAACTTAAGTTATTGTTGATGATTTCTGCTAATATCTTGTCAATTGTTAACAAATTTAACCAATAATTGGTATTTGCTATGGATAGGATTGATAGACATCTTCTTGAGTTGCTTCAGAAAGACGGCAGGCTAACCACCGCTGAGTTAGCTGATGAAGTTGGCTTATCGGCTTCACCGTGCGCGAGGCGCATCAAAAGACTGGAAGAAAAAGGGATTATTGATGGCTACCGTGTGAGCCTGTCACGGGAACAGGTCGGCATCGCAATGAGCGTGTTTGTTGAGGTGAGCTTGAACAACCACCAAGAAGTGTCGATTGATAAATTTGAAAGTGCGGTTGTCGAGATGGAAGAGGTCATCAGCTGCCACGTTGTATCTGGGGCTTATGATTACTTGTTAGAAGTTGTCAGCCCTAACTTGATGGCTTACGAAGCATTTACCAGAAAGCTACAGCGACTCTCCAACGTAAAAGACATACATACCCATCTTGCGATTAGGCAAGTGAAAGGCAATGCGCCACTTCCGGTTTATACGAGCTAACGGTTTATACGAACAAACTGTCTATACGAACTAACAGTTTACACCGACTAAGCCGTAGGTAGGTGACACGCTGCCCGATGACATGAGCTGAAAAAGAAATGATTTTATGACTAATAGGAAGTACGGTCGCTATTAACGGCTATCTGACGAATGCGGATACGCAACAATAAAAAACGGAGCACCTCGTGAAAGGTACTCCGTATATGATAGGTGCAAAACTTAGTGATACTTAAAGTTAGAGATTGAACAATCCCCGGTTTGAGCGTTGATTCTGAATGAAAAAGCATGTGAATGATAATCCACACCGTCATTCCAAATCGTCTCTCCAAATATCTTACATAGCTCTAGCTCACTTACTGAACCGAACTCTTCCATGTGTTTAGCGACAGATAAAAGTTTACCTCTTATCTCTGCAGTCCCTTCCGTGTTACTCAAGCAGTTGAAAGCCATAGTTTTTTGCATATTACCTAGCCAAAATATTTCTTGTTATTAAGTTATATGAATAATCATGATAACAATTTTCTGGCGTTTGTAAATCTATTTTGTGATGAATATCTCACATAGTCGCTTGCATTGGTCGGAAATTGAACGTCATTGTTGATAGTTACCACATTAGTTTTACAACTTATTGATAAAGCTTTGACTGATTATATTTCTGAATGTGTTGGTTTGTTCGAACTATGATTATTGGGATAATCAAGTTAAGCAAGTGAGTAATCATTTCAGTTTTGTACATCGTTTATCGGTTGGTTTGTGTGGCGAGCTTCGTCAATCATCGTCGCTTCTTTACGGTATTTTGAAGAGAGCTGACGAAATTTTTTACTGAGTGTATGAAGATCTTGCGAGAGTGATTGTGAGCTTTGTACGTGTACCTGTGCACTTTCTGTTTGACGCGGTAGTCTTGCTTTAGCGCAGTGTTTAGCTATGGTTTGCCACGAATGCGTTAGAGACTCCGCTCCATCTAGTTCTGTAGACACAATATACGCCTGTTTTAATAGAACCTCAGAGACATCATAAGCGGTATTCATATGACTATTGAGCTGCACATTAAATCTTTGTTCGTACTTTGCCCAAAGCCCAATGATCTGCTTTTCGTTGAAATGTTTCGATAGCAACGTTTGTGATTCATAGGTCGAGAGAACTTGGTTAAATTCTTTGGTGTATTGATTATAGCGTTCTTCAAATGATAACTGGCGATCTAACAGTGTTTGCCAGTTTTCACGGTCACAATGGTCTGCTAACGCGATATCGGCACTCAGAGGTACACTTATAATGACAACCTTCACCAAAAAATTCATGATTTACCTCTACTTAACTCGCTCTCTATTAAGAGTATAGATGAGCAGCAACATGAGTTGATGTACACTTGAAATATACCTAAAACGGAAGAGCTGGTGGATTTGATGAAAAAAGCGCTGATCGCTTTACTTGTGTTATTAATATTGGGCGGAGGAGGGGCTGCATACTATTTCTTCGTCATGAAAAAAGACCCCACTCCGCCAGAGAAAGAGGAAGCGCCGGCTGTTGAAGTCGCGGCGCAATCTGAATCTGACCTTGCATCCCTCACTAGTACTCAGCCTGAGCCAGAACAGACTGAGTTCTACGTTTTAGATAGAAAACTAAAAGTAGTCGAGCAGCCCGAAATTGATGGTTTGATAACCGACTATCTTTATAAGGGTGAAAAGGTCGAACTACTAGAGAAGCAAGGCGAATGGGCGCGTATCTCTGACTATATTGTTTTAAAGGAAGGCGGACCACAGACGGCGGAATGGATTTCAATGTCTGGACTATCTAGTGATGAAGTGATTATCTCTGAGCAAGAAAACAGAGAGATACTAGATTCATACTTATCTAAATCCGATGATCTGAAGCTCCATCAAGAGAAGTTCCGCAACACGGTAGCTAAACTTATCTCTGAAGGGGAGTGCGACCCAAGTGATTTTGAAGAGTTAGGCGGTTGGGTTAAATCAGTTAAATACAGTAACCGAGATGTTTATTTTATTTATTGTGGTGGGTTGTCTCTTGAAAACAAAATTTATCTAGATGTAAATACTAATGAAACATTCACGAAGTAGGAGCCGATTCCCATTTAATATGGGTATTCGTCACTGACTTTTAATTACTCTATTTTTCCAAGATATTAACTAAAGCCTACTCATAGATTGAGTGGGCTTTTTTATGCTACCTATAATGCTTGTTTTTCTATTTACCCTGCAATTCATATTGAAGATCATATATAACCATCATTAAATATTTATTAATGAGTAATAAGGTCTTTCCTATTATTCTCATGATCAATCATTTCAAATTCCCACATTGCATTCTTCTTGAAACAAGCTGAGAGATATAGGTTTATCTCATATTAACAAAGGCTTATCTGCTTGGTGATAAAACTGAAATTAAATAAACTTTATTAATATCAGAGCTTTGCGTTTGTTTACATGTATTTAACATTTCATTGGTTTTGGGATGTAAGTCTAGTTTTTAATCATAATGCGAAAATATTATCTATTTGTAATAATACTTTTTGATTTTGAGTTGTAGGGTTTAATTAAAGCAAAACGTAAAGTTTAATTATCAACTAAGACATTATCTTATTAACATCATTGTTATTTAATTGCTTGTAAGGGATGGAATCATTAATGAAAAAACTTGCTTTAATTACAGGGTCAAAAGGCGGTATCGGCTCAGCAATTTCCTCTAAGTTAGTTGCAGACGGCTATCGTGTTATCGCGACTTATTTTACTGGGAATTACCAATGTGCCTTGGATTGGTTTAACGAAAAACAATTCACCGAAGATCAAGTGAGATTGTTTGAATTAGATGTTACCAATACTGCGGAATGTGCGCTGAGCTTAAGCAAGTTGTTAGAAGAAGAAGGCACGGTGGATGTGTTGGTCAACAATGCGGGTATAACGCGTGACAGTGTTTTTAAGAAGATGGATGCCGAAGCATGGAAAGACGTGATTGAAACGAACTTAAACAGCCTTTTCAATGTTACTCAACCACTGTTTGCGCCTATGTGTGAAAAGGGCAATTGCCGCGTCATTAATATCTCTTCAGTGAATGGTCTTAAAGGTCAATTCGGACAAACTAACTACTCAGCAGCGAAAGCCGGGATGATTGGTTTTTCAAAAGCGCTTGCCGCTGAAGGCGCTAGGAGTGGTGTGACGGTAAATGTTGTTGCCCCTGGCTACACAGGCACGCCTATGGTTGAACAAATGAAACCTGAAGTCCTTGATTCTATAAAGAATCAAATTCCAATGAAACGGTTAGCGACGCCTGTTGAAATTGCCGATGCAGTTGGCTTTTTAGCGAGTGAGTCTGGGGCGTACATTACAGGTGAAACATTGTCTGTGAATGGCGGCTTGTACATGCACTAATTGGCGAAACTGAAGGGATTGGAATGATGGAAAAAGTATTTATGGTTGCGGCTAAGCGCACTCCTATTGGTGCATTCACCGGGTCGCTAAAAAACGTATCTGCGGGCGAGTTGGCTGGCGTTGCGATCAAAGGCGCGTTGGAGTCTGTCGATCTTTCGTTGGATGCGATTGATGAAGTGATCGTTGGTAATGTGATTTCGGCAGGTCAAGGTATGGGGGTTGCTCGTCAGGCTTCCATCTATGCAGGGTTACCTGAGGAAACACCTGCATACGGTGTGAACATGATTTGCGGCAGCGGCATGAAGTCGGTGATGGACGCAGCGTCGCACATCAAAGCACAAGATGCTGAAGTGGTTATTGCTGCTGGCGTTGAAGTGATGTCCCAAATCCCTTTTGTAGTGCCCGCGAGTGTTCGTAATGGTCACAAAATGGGTGACATCTCGATGAAAGACTTGTTGGTTGGTGATGGCTTAACCGATGCGTTTAATCATTATCACATGGGCATGACGGCTGAAAATATCGCGAACACGTTAAATATCTCGCGCCTAGCTCAAGATAACTATGCCCTAGAAAGCCAACAGAAAGCCGTCGCAGCGATTGAGGCGGGTAAGTTTAGCGGGCAAATAGTGCCTGTAGAAGTCAAGCAGCGCAGACAAACCGTCATTTTTGATACCGATGAGTATCCGAAGTCAGACGCGACATTCGAAGCTTTGCAAAAGCTTCGCCCAGCCTTTGACCGTGAAGGTTCGGTTACGGCAGGTAACGCTTCGGGCATCAATGATGGCGCAAGTGCCATTATCTTAGCGTCTGAATCGGCGGTAGCGAAATATGGCCTGACACCTTTAGTGGAACTGACCAGTTACGCACAGTCAGGTTTGGACCCAAAGATCATGGGGTTAGGACCTGTAGAAGCGGTTTCTAAAGCGCTTGATAAAGCGAATCTCACCCTCGAAGAAATCGATTTGTTTGAATTGAATGAAGCGTTTGCAGCACAAGCCCTTGGCGTAATGTACCAATTGTCAGAGCAGCATGATTTACCGCTTGATGCGTTCAAGCCAAAGGTCAATGTGAATGGTGGTGCAATCGCGCTTGGTCACCCTCTAGGTGCGTCTGGCAATCGAATTATTGTTTCACTCATCTATGAAATGCTTGAACAGAAAACGACTTATGGCGTTGCTTCGCTCTGTGTGGGTGGAGGAATGGGAACCGCTGTTTTGCTAAAAGGTCTTGAAGGTTAGAGCCTAAGGTATCGGTAGCAAGCTTAAAAACATCGGATCAGCTTTTCAAAGCATCGCGAGCTCATAGATGAATGTTGGCTGAAACGATGATTATACAAATTTATTAAACTATGTATTCATCAGGAGTTACTTATGTACACGGATATTTTCAAAACAATGACTGACCAAACAGAAAAGCAATTTGAACCGTACTTAAAGTTCAACAAGTTGGTTGCTAAGAACATTCAAACGATGACAGAACTGCAAATGAATGCGATGCAGACTTATACGGATATGGGCCTTTCTCAAATGAAGGCAGTCAGCGAAATCAAAGATGTAAACAGCCTGACCGCTTTCAATAGTCAACAACTCACGGCATTAACTCAACTGTCTCAGCAAATGATGAGTGACAGTTCGAAACTGCAAGCGGCTGCCAAAGAATTCAAAGACGATGTTGAAACACTAACAACTGAAAACTTGAAAACAGTCACACCTGCATAAATTTAATCGCCATCGAGTGAGGCAGTTTTACTGTCACATTCGGTGGCGATTTTCCGATTATTGGAGTCATGTTATGTTTCAACACTTCTTTTCGGACTACCTTGTTAAACTTCAACAAACAAACCAGCAATGGTGGGATAACTTTGAACAAAACAAGGAAGCCGCGCAATCTCCCCTAAATCAAGCGATGCAAGAATTGAATTTTGATGATGCATCAAAAATCTTCGAGCAAGCCGCCAACCAACCCGCCGTCCTGCTTCAGCTGCAATCTCAATGGTGGGAACAGCAACTGCAAATCTGGCAAAACGCAGCACTGATGGGCAACACTGAAAGTGTCATCTCAGAAGATCGCAGTGATAAGCGCTTTATCGATGATGCATGGAAGAACGACCCTTTCTATAGCTTCATCAAGCAATCCTATTTGTTATTCAGTAAAAGCTACATCGACACCATCAATTCTATCGAAGGCATCGACGAGAAAACCAAAGAGCGTGTGGCGTTCTTTTCACGTCAGGCAATCAATGCTCTCTCTCCTAGCAATTTCATTGCGACTAACCCAGAGTTGATGAAACTGACGCTTGAGCGAAATGGTGAAAACCTGCTTGATGGGTTAGAGCAGTTACAAGCAGACGTTGAAGCAAGCGCCGATATACTCAAGATCCGCATGACCAACAACAACGCTTTCCGATTGGGTGTAGATGTTGCGAACACGGAAGGTGATGTTGTTTTTCAAAACGAGCTGTTTGAGCTGATTCAGTATCATCCAAAGACACCGCAGGTTAACGCGACGCCTTTGTTGATCGTTCCGCCGTTCATCAATAAGTACTACATTCTTGACCTTCGTGAGAAGAACTCGATGGTGCGCTGGTTACTTGAGCAAGGACATAGCGTATTCATGATGTCTTGGCGCAACCCAGGTGAAGCGCAGAAAGACACTGAGTTTGGTGATTATGTCACGGAAGGCGTGGTTAAAGCCGTTGCTGCGATTGAAGACATTACCGGTAAAGAGCAAATCAATGCGGCGGGTTACTGTATTGGCGGCACGGTGTTGGCTTCGACGGTGGCTTACTACGCTGCAAAACGCATGAAGAAACGTATTAAAACAGCGACCTTCTTTACCACCTTGTTGGATTTCTCGCAGCCGGGTGAGGTGGGCGCGTACATCAATGAGACAATCATCAACGCGATCGAGAAGCAGAACGATGGCAAGGGCTATATGGATGGTCGTTCGTTGAGTGTGACGTTCAGTTTGCTTCGAGAGAACAGCTTATACTGGAACTACTATATTGATAACTACCTCAAAGGCAGTAGCCCGATGGAGTTTGATCTTCTGTACTGGAACAGTGATAGCACTAACGTGGCGGCTAAATGCCATAACTTCTTGCTGCGAGAGCTTTATCTTGAAAACAAACTGGTTCAAGACAAAGGCGTGAAAGTGGGCGGCGTATGGATTGATTTGAATAAAATTAAGATACCAAGCTACTTCATCTCGACCAAAGAAGACCATATCGCGTTGTGGCAGGGGACTTACCGTGGTGCATTGAACACTGGTGGCAACAAGACGTTTGTTCTGGGCGAGTCTGGTCATATCGCAGGCATTGTTAACCATCCAGAGAAAAAGAAATACGGCTACTGGTTGAACGACAACCTAGACGACTCTGCTGACGAATGGCTAAACAACGCAAGTCACAACGAAGGCTCATGGTGGACACATTGGGATCAATGGTTACAAGGCTTTGAAGCTGACGAGAAAATCGAACCTTTCAATCAAGGTTCCGAGCTTCACCCTGTGATTGGCAAGGCACCGGGTAACTATGTAAAACAGGTACTTCCTATCGTCGATAAAGAAGTCGTTGATGTACAGGCTCCGAAAAGCGACGCTTAGCTTGTTTAACGTGAGTGGTTGATACCTATTTCTGCTAGGGTATCAGCCACTTATATCAGAGGTGCACTTATCAAACGCATCAATACCCAAACGCCCACTACCACTTGAGGTGTAACAATACAAATCGTCGTAAAAAAAACGGCTGTCTGAGTTGTTGCATATGCCGTCAGTATACTCCCACAATGAAGTATCTCTATTCACCCCAAATTTACCTTCGAGTTGGCAAACTATTCGCTACTTTCATAAGGAGAAGTAGCGATGAATTACCGCATGTTAATGACTCTAGGGGTTTTGTTTAGTGCAAATGTATTGGCTGAACTTGATGAACCAGGCTGGGGAGGCGAAGTTGGAGTATTGGTCGGCTTTGGTAGTGAAACCGATGACTCAGAGGCTGTAAAAAAAGGCAGCTTGAACAGCAAAGGAGAATCGGATTCGAGTGCGCTTGTTGTACCATTAGGACAGTTGCGCTACACATTTGGTTCAGATAGCGACCAGCAGGTCTTTATGGGGACCTCGCGTGGCGATATCATTGAAGGTGTTTTTGCTTTTGAATTTGGCTACGCACTGGAATATGGCAACGAATCGGTTGTATCTTTCTCTTACCTTCCAACAATCGCAAATGGTGAAGTATGGGAAGACCCGTTTATAGCCAATACTACGAGGACTAAAACCGACATCTCTGGTGATACCTTTCGTGTACAACTCGACAACTTATTAGATATTGGTTTATCGGGTGATTTCGCTGTCTACAAGCAAGACATTAAAAATGACAAATCGGGCGTTCATCTAGGAGTGCCAACAGGTGTACTCCAACGTGACGCTAAAGGCTATTATGCAAGCCTATCTATGGAGATGCCTGTTAGTGAGAGCTCTTTTATCGAACCATCGTTGTCTTATCAAAAACATCTTGCAGACGGTAAAGCAGTTTCTTTCTCTGATTACTCTGGCTCGTTGACCTACATAATGATGGTGGATGATCATGCATTCTCGGTCAATGCAGATTACAGTCACCGCTCATATGATGCATCCAATCCAGTATTCAAGAAAACACGTGAAGACAATGGATATAGCGCAACGCTTGGCTATGAATATATGGACGTTATGGGGTGGGAAGACTGGGGATTCAACGCATTAGCGGGTTATTCTAGTAACAATTCCAATATCGCATTCTACGATACCAGCGGATATTTGATGAGTGTTGGTGTTAGCTATCACTTTTAAGTAATTGACTACTTAATCACGATGAGTTGGGGCTAGCATATTTGTTAGCCCTTTTTATTGTTTACTTTTTCGGCTAGAGGCTGCGACTGAATATGAGTGATGAAGCTTAAATTCAGTCAATGGCGACCAAAACACCCGGTCGGATTGCCCCGAGGCTTGGTCATTCGACTTAAACGAAGTTAAGCATTGGTATTTGATTTTTCTTCGACCGGCAAATGAAGCCGAGCCAACAAGCCTCCCTCTATTTCCTCTGCTTCAAGGTGCCATCCTAGCTTCTTACATATTTTCTCGGTTAAATCCTGCCCAAGGCCAAAGCTATCTTGAAATGGCAGATCAAGTTTCTGTGTGTTTATATTCTTGATGACTATGCTGTTTTCTTCGAAATAGATATGGATAGTGCCGCTATGTGTGTATTGGAAAGCGTTACGAATGAGGTTACCAACGACAATTTTGATTGGAGTCTCTGGAAGTTCCACTGTTGGGGCATGAAGGTAATTGCGGATGATGTCGATCTCTTCACCTTGAATTAAATACTCCAACTCTTCTATCAAATTATCTAATAAAGCGACGACCGAAACTAAGCTCTGATTCGGTGGCGTTTCACTCTTTCGGACTAGCCAGAGCATGGTTTCGGTAATTTGCTGCATGTTGCTGCTCGCGCGGTCGATACGATTGATCGGGCGCTGTAAATCTGAGGGCAGGGAGATGCGCTCTAAGATCTCCATATTTGCTCGTATGATTGCAATAGGCGTTCTCAATTCGTGACTAGCATGAGATAGAAAACGTTGTTCTCTTTCTACCAAATGCGCATTCTTACTGAGTGCCTTTTCTAGATAAAGCGCAACTCGATTGTATTCACTGAATTTAAAGTTGGGAGCGGGGTTCGCCAATAGGTCGTTGGACGCGCTTTCTGACCATTCGACGAGTTGTTCGGTTTTTTTTCCTACTCGGTAACTGTAGAGCCAAAGCGCTAATACAATAAAAAATATATAGCCAAGAGCAATATAGATAATAAGGTTGAAGCGATGATCGAACCACACATCTATTGTATCGCCAATTAGGCGGTAGTCGTACCTAGCGACTCCGAATACCAATCGTCCGTCTTCGAGAGCAAAACGGTAGACACCAAAGACAGCCTCTTTCTTGATGTCGTTGGTAACCGTTTCATCAACGAAGACGACTGTGAACTCGTCATTAACAAATGTCACATCCCGAAGTACGTCTTTACCATCGACCTTTATGTTAGGCAATTGGTCATAATAAAATGACACTACGTAAGATTTAGGTAGTTTGGCTTCTGGATTTATAAGGCGTACTTCGTTAAAGCTCAACCATTCACTGGCGAGTCGCATTTTTACTGAATCTTCTATTCCATATTCAAAGTGACGGATTAAAAGTTCTCCGAATAGTAAGGCTGTCAGAAGTGACAAGCCCAAGAAAAAGGTAGTAAGGTGACCCCGTATTGGGAAGCTCTTTTTCATGCTCATGGTTACCCTTTGATCCTCAGACCTTGGCCAACGACGGTTTCAATCAACTTAGATTCAAAAGGCTTATCGATTTTTTGTCTCAGTTGATAAACCTGCACTTTTATGTTGTTACTTTCTGGTGCGTCATTTGGCCATAAACACTCCTCTATTTCTCTACGAGTAACCACTTGTGGACTTCGGCGCATGAGGAGTTCTAAAAGCATTAGGTTGAGTCGATTTAAGTCCAAGACTTGCTCTGATCTTGATACTTGCTGGCTTTCTAGGTCATAGACTAAGTCACCTTGTATTAACCTTTTTTGTTGGCTACTCCTTCGCTTAGAGAGCGCCTTGATACGTAAGGCGAGCTCTTTCATTGCAAATGGCTTGATTAAGTAGTCATCGGTGCCTGCATTGAAGCCAGCTTCTTTGTCTTGCAGCGTATCTTTTGCCGTCAGCATCAAAATAGGCGTATCGTCACCGTCGTCGCGAAGTCTTTCACAGACAGTAAAACCATCTATTTTGGGTAACATTAGGTCAAGGAGAATAACGTCATAGTAGTTTTGTTTTGCGAGTGTAAAACCGCTTAACCCATTGTAAGCATGATCGCATTTGATGTTTTCAAATTCGAGAAACTCTGCAACTGAAGCGGCGAGTTCCTTGTCATCTTCAACTAGTAACACGTTGATAGATAAGTTAGATTTCATTTTTCTTAACCCCAGTAAAAGAAGCGGATCTTTGGGTGGTTATGTTGTGAAACAACTGCTTGATATCTTGCTGAACCATTAGCAATACGGGTACCAAAAGAAGTGTTATTACCGTTGCGAATAAGATTCCATACCCCATTGACGTAGCTGCTGGTATTAAAAACTGAGCTTGAGGAGAGGTTTCTGACAGTAAGGGCACTAAGCCAAAATACGTGGTTGCAGAAGTCAGCACAATAGCCCTTAAGCGTCCTGTTCCTGATTCAATTAACGCCTCGTATACGGTATCACCACTCATTATCTTGGTATTAAAGCGTGAGATAAGTAAGAGGCTATCATTCACGACGACCCCGGTTAATGCAAGCATTCCGAACAGAGAAAGTATACTGATGGGTATCCCTTGGATTAAGTGTCCCATCAAGGCGCCCACAATACCAAATGGAATTGTGCACATGATCAGCAGTGGCTGGAAATATGAGTTGAGTGGTATTGCAAGCAATGCGTAGATGCCGATAAGAGCGATAGCAAACACGCTATACAGTGAATTAGATATTTGTTCCTGCTCTTGTTGCTGTCCAGAAAGGACAATGTTTAGGTCACGATACTTATTCTGTAATCTTTTAAACAGGTCGCTATCTAACTTATCAATGATCTCTTCTGGAGAGGCGATCGTTTTATCAACATCAGCTGATATCACATTGACTCTGTTACGATTCATTCGTTCAATGTTTTTGGACACATATCGAGTCGATATATTGGCTACCGCATTGAGTGGTACTAACTTACCATTGCCCAAGCGAATTTGTGCGTATTTGAGATTATCCAGTGTTTGTCTTTTTGCCCGCGGATACTGAATTTTGACCTTTATTTCATGCGAACCTTCTTGAAATTGCTGCACTTCATAACCTTGATAGGCCATGTTGAGTTGCTGTAAGAGATTCGATGTAGTAAGCCCCATCGTTAACCCCATATCGTTAACTTTAATATCAACTTGGGCTTGTGTATTCGCGAGGCTACTTTTTATTCCATGCACACCTTGTACATTATTGAGATGATCAGTCAGTTCGCGAGTTGCGTTGCTGATCGTTGCTTCATTTTGACTTCTTAATTCTATGCTTATTGCTTTATCGTTGATCATATCGGCTAAGAAATTGGCGCTGTCTATGCCTTCAAGTGTTGGGACCATGGATTGCCATTCTTTAGCGATTGCACCCGCGCTGATTGGGCGTTCAGTGTTGCTCGAAAGGCCAACAATGATTTGCGAACTGTTATTGGTGGTTTCTACCAATACACTTTGGATTGGTGGTACAGACAGCGCATATTGCTTCACCAACGAATCATTCAATGATGCCGCCATTTGTTCAACTTTAAGTGTTTCACGTTGTACTAATCCGTAGCCAGTATCATCTTCGAATGCGAGCTCGATCGTGATGAAGTTAGTAGAAATCTCTGGGAAAAATACCGACTTAAGTTTGCCAGTTATTAGCGAACCGCCAACTAGAATACACAGGGAAAAAAAGCCACAAATTACAGCATAACGGTAGCGTATAGCCAGTTGTAAACAGGGTTTGTATAGATGCCAAGTGATGTATTTGAAACCACGTAGAACACGCTGTTGAATATAGTGCCATACGGCAGGAATACCCCATGCTGAAGTCGGTTCCATTTTGACTCGGGCAAGGTGAGCTGGGAGAATTAATTTGGACTCAATGAGTGAGAAAATCAGGCAGAAAGTTGCAGCCATGGCAAATTGCGCAAAGATCTTACCGAGTTCCCCTTCGATTAAGCTGAGAGACATAAAAGCGACGATGGTTGTCAACACACCAAATGTGGTTGGTGTTGCAACTTTTTGCGCGCCAGCGATGGTCGACTCAACGGACGCTCCGTGTTTCTCTCTTTGTTCGTAAATACTTTCACCAATGACGACTGCATCATCAACAACAATTCCGAGGGCCATGATGAAGCCAAAGGTGGTTAATTCATTAAGGGTGAGTCCAAAGAAAGAATTTCCCATAAGGACCATTGCACCGGCAAACGTAACAGGTAGGCCAACGGCAACCCAGAAAGCCACACGTATGTTTAAGAGCAGAGCCAGTAAAATAACAACGAGAGCGATACCTTGAGCACTGTTCTTAAGTAGCAAAGATAAACGGTTTTTAATCGGCTCACTTTGATCATTCCATTGGGTCAGGTGGATACCGTTCGGCAGAGTCAATTGGTAAGCATCAACGATGGATTTGGTCTCTTGGGCTAGCTGGTTGATGTTTGATTGACCATACATTTTCACCTTTAATCCTACTGATGGATGGCCGTTATAACGAGTAATGATGCCGTCGTCGTCAAATCCTAATTCAATATGTGCCACGTCGGACAAGAGTATGGTTTGCCCTGTTGCTGTGCGTTTAATTGGCAGCGAAGCGAACTCTTTCGCGCTACGGTGTTGCTGGTCCGCTTTAAGAACTAACGTCCCTTGAGAACCTTTGAGCTGGCCGGCCGTTTGGGTTAATGATTCTGCTCTAATTTGGCTGACAATTTGCTCCATCGTGAGACTGAAAGCTTGCAATTTTGCCTCGTCAATTTCAATCGAGACCTGCTGAGATTTTCGGCCAATGTAATCAACCTTTTGTATCAAAGGAGAGTTTAGGAGCTTGTGTCGTAACTCGTCTAAATAACGCTGTAATGCACCGATAGGCACGTCACCAAACAGGTTAATTGAAACTACCTCTTCAAGGTCGGCTTGACGCGTGATCACTGGTTTTTTTGCTTCACTAGGTAAATCGCCAATAGCATCAACCGCACTTTTTACATCTTGTTGCAGTTTGTCGAGTGAATAGCCACTCGACTTAGTGATGGTTACCGTGGCACCGTCACTATTTGAACTGCTGTGTATCTGTTTGATGCCTTCTACACCTAACAATGAATCTTCTATTTTTATCGCAATGCTTTCTTCAGCAGAGCGAGCTGAGCCACTTTGATATTCGACGCTTACCGTAATATTGGTAGGGGGGAGTGAGGGGAAGCTTTCTACCCGTGATTGGATAACCGAAAAACCACCCGCGACTATGATCAAAACCATTAAAAGATTTGCAGCAACAGGATTGTGAACAAACCATGCGATAACGCCATGAGTTTTTAGGTTATTGTCCATCATTCACCTCTTTAAGTGATTTATCCCCAGAGGCAGGAGTCGGGAGGCTCCGATTTAATGCGAGTTTTTCCGTGTCGTCTGCGTGAGAGCTATCCGAAAGTGCTAATACTTGCATTCCCTCCACGTAGCTGGACAACGGCTTTACAACCAAAGTGATGTGTTGATTTAGGTTGCCCTGTTCAAAACCAATCGCATCGATATCTTGAAACAGTGATTGAGTCTTGTGACGATGAAGTTGACCTTCTTTGACGTACCAAATATTGCCATCTGCAGTAATGGAAGAGGATGAAACTACAAAACTATCTGAGTGGCTCTTACCTTGAATGACAACTCTAACAAAGCTCCCGATCAGCAAAGGATCTGGCTGTTGAAGAGGGGAGTCTATTTTTAATATGAGGTTACGCATACGTGTTGATTGTTCCACGAGCAGTGAAAGGTGACTCGCCCGTGCTGCCCATTGTTGCCCTGAATCTAAATCAGATGCTGACTGAATTGTCACCGACAGTGCACTCAAATCGGAGGGGAGCTGTTGCCAGTCGCGTTCTGTGAGCTGAAGATGTACTTCAGCAGTTTCTATGGATTTGATCTGTCCCAACGAGGTTCCGGATGCAACAACACTGCCTGTGGTGACGTTGCTTTGGCTGACAATGGCATCAAAAGGAGCATGGATATTCGTGTTATTTAGTTGTTGCTTAGCATCTTCAACTGCTTGTTGTGCGGCGTTTAATCGTGCCTTTGCTGCTTTAAACTGAGGCTCTCGCAAAGCGAGGGGGCTCGGTGCCTCTTCTATACCTGAAGTTTTCCACTCTTTTTTAGCACGTTGATGTTTGCGTTGTTCTTGGAAAAATGAAAGTTGTGCGTTAGCTAGCTCCTTTTCTGCGTTAGCCAGAAGTACTTGGTAACTGGAATCGTCAATGTGAAATAGCAGATCACCTTTAGAGATTTGTTCACCTAGTTGAAATTTTTTTGCTTTCGAAAGAATCACTCCTGAAACCTGACTCGTGAGCGTTAAAGTTTCTTCTGGAATTACCTGACCGTAACCTTCAATGGTAGAGCGGTGTTCCCCGGCAGCAATGTCGACTGTGGTGACTTTGATATATTGTCGAGGCTGAGCTTCCAGCGCTAACGTTGTTTCTTCGGGGATTGACTTCATGATGTACATCGCGGTGGCAATGATACTGAGCAAGCCCAAAGCTGTAACAAGTATCTGTTTCATTTTAAACCCCCATTCCTAATGCTAACCCTAAGGTAATTCTGTTTGAGAGCCGACTACGCTGAGTATTAAGCAACTGGATTTTAGATTGGTAAATAGATTGTTGGGCGATAAGCAGTGCCAAAACGTCACTGGCTCCTTCCTGGTAAAGGTTTTGATAGTTTTTCATACTAGCCTTGGAGAATGTAAAAGCATCTCGATAATGCTGTTCTTGTTGTTTGAGGTAGAACTCTTTGTCTAGTGCATTTCCTACCTCATTGATGGCAACCAATAGTTTCTTTTGGTAATCAACAAAGCTCTCTTCTGCTTGAAGCTGAGCTATTTTTGCTTGGGTTTGTAGTGATGATTGGTCAAGAAGAGGTGCGCTGATCCCCCCAACGAGATTCCACAGGGAAGGATTGTCGATAAGCTGGTTTGGTGTTGAACCGCTACGATAAACAGAGGCAGACAGCGTGAATTTAGGCAGTAGATCTTTGTAAGCAACTGCCGCGCTTTTGTCGGCGGCGAGCACTTGCTGATAAGCGGCAAGGAGGTCAGGACGTGATCCAATCATTTCTCCGGGAAGACGTAATGGCGGAGCTTCAACTTCTGAGATCGTGAAAATCATTCGGTTAAGCTGGTTGTCGCTCTTACCTCGCAAGGTATTAAGCCCTCTGATTGCGATAAGTTGATCTTGCTCTTTAGCCGCTAAACTCGCTCTTACTCTGGATGTTGCAGCACGAGCTGTGTCGAGGTCTGCTTGTTCTTTAAACCCATCGAGCACTTGCTCTAGTACAATATTCTCAGTGTTTGAAAGGCTTTGTAGCCAGCGTTGTTCAACCCCGATCACTCTTGCTCTGTAAGCAACATCAAGCCACGCATCTATTACGCGAGCCGCGAGAGAGTTTTGTGCGTAAGCATAGTCGAGTTGTGTTGCCTGTTGTTTCGCGTTAGCTGCGCTTGCTGAGTCAGCTAAGCGTCCCCAAACATCAAACTCCCAACTTAAATTCAAAGACAGTTTGTGACTGTTCTGAATTTGACTTGTTTTTTGTCTAGAGGCTTGAAAGTCTGTATTTAAAGAAGGTTGAAGGTATTGATCACTTTGAGCCGCTAATAGTTCAGCTTGCTTCAAGCGAAGTGCAGTTTTATGTAGGTCGTGGTTATTGGTGAGGGCTTCTTGAACCAGATCGGCGAGAGCTTGATTGTTGAACAGCGAGAGCAATTGTGTCGACATCGTAGTGTTTACGTATCGTTGAGAGCTTTCCCATTGCTCGGGAATCTGGGTTGTATTGTTTAAACTGGCTTGCGGCGTTGGTGATAGAGAAGCGCAACCCGTGAGATAGGTCAGACTACCCAGTAGTAATAACGCGGATAGGGGGTGGTGTGTGTTCATGCTGTCTTACTCTAAGGTATTTATCTATAGATATACCTAACAGCGAGTAAATTGGAGGTGAAATGAGTGTTTGGTTATTGATTAAAATTGGATATGGATATGGATATGGATATGGATATGGGCTAGTAAAGGGTTTATGAAAGAACTTCTGAAAAAATAAAAGCCACTGAAATCAGTGGCTTTCTAGACTTGTCCGTTTTATCTAATCAGGCCATACATGGAATGTGCTGACCTCATACCCCTCGAATAGCAGGCTCTATTAAAAGAAAGGGGTGACATCAATTTCAGCCTTCGTAGGAGAAATTGCTTTTACAATCGTATGCCAGCTGTGTTTTAAATCCACATACTTGACGTCAATGAAACGTTTATTCTTTCGTGAATAGAAGCACTTAACGACAGGCTCAACAGGAGCATCATCATTCGATGACCATACGATTCCAAGATGGCCATTGCTCAGCTCAACGATGGCCCCAATAGGGAAAATACCAATGCAATTAATAAATTTGTACACCAATTGCCGGTCTAAGTGATTAGGTGTCATACCTAACATTATTTTAAACGCTTCCGCTGGGCTCATTCCACGTTTGTAGCAACGGTCAGCCGTCAATGCGTCATAGATATCGACGATACAAGCCATTCGGCCGTGCTGCGGAATTTGCTCGCCACTCAATCCATTAGGGTAACCTGTACCATCTAACTTTTCATGGTGCATTAAACATACATCACGGCTAATTTGACTTAAGCCTTCGATTTTTTTGATGATAGGTTTAGCAAATACTTGGTGTTGCTTGATGTGAGCGAATTCCTCCTCGGTTAAACGAGAAGGCTTGTGCAAAACATTATCATCGATATGCACTTTACCGACATCATGAATAATCCCACCAATAGCCAATGGCTTTAATCGGTCTTTGCCAAAACCCAAATGCTTGCCAAATGTGACCAAAAGTGTGGCGACATTAACGGAATGTTCAAGCAAATAGGCATCTTTCTTACGTAATGCAGAAACACATTGCAAGGCATCTGAATTGATCAGTGCTGATTCAATCAGCTCATCCGCCCAACCATCCAGTTCATCCGAAACAAACGTATGCGAATCAAATGTTGCCGTAATAATTTTCTGAGCAAGACCACGCGCTTCTTGGATGATTCGCTCTGCATTTTTTTGTCTTACTTCTCGAGAGACCAATTTACTTGGAGAACTTTTACTGCTCTTTTGTTGTTCCTCACTCGTTTCATCATCAGGAACTGGATGAAATTTACAACCTTTAGCAGAGAGCTTCTTGTCAACCCAGACATACTTAATGCCTTTATTAACTAATGTATCAATTCCTTTTTTTGAAGACACGCGTCCAGCGTTAGATAAATAAACACGCTCACTTTTCTGAATTGATGTAACAAACATTCCCACAACCAATGTGTTTATGGAAATTTTTACTGAGTCTTTAAGGTCGAACTGCATTAAATTCAATTAAGTGTTGTCAAAAACAGTGTGATTCTAATCCAATTTCGCGACGAATCTAGTCAAATTGTTGATTTATTTACTCAAAACACCTGAAATTAATCGTGAAACACGTGAAATCAATAGCAAAACACATGAAATTAAAAACAAAAGGCCGAAATGTCACAGAGTTATGCTTCGATCTTAGCGATATTGTTTACAACGGTTAAGTGGCAGTGGTGTAGTAATAACCGTTCTTTTCTAATCGAAGTGTCTATCTAAAGGGCTCTGTAGAAAGGTACTTTGTATTGTGGATGTGGCTAAAGAGGTGAGGTAGGGAGGTTGACACTTGTTAATAAAAAGACAAAACGCCAGACATTAAAAAAGCCACTGAAATCAGTGGCTTTTTAGAGTCAACCCATATCAGAATAGATTAAAATTAGCTGATAAAAGTTGACGTACTCTTCGATGTCTAATCGATTTCTTTGTCTTTAGTCATAGATAAAAGCCAAAGAGATACGGCTGCAACACCTGCAAAGCCACCAAGAATGATAACTGGCATAGCGCTGTAACCTAGGATGTGCCAAATTACGTTCTCTAAAGTACTCATTCAATCGCTCCTTATTGCCAGCCTTCAACGCCGTGCATGTCTGGTAGTTTGTGTGCGATACCTTTGTGACAATCTACACACGTTTTTTCACCAGAAGCTAGCGCTGTCGAGTGTTGTTTCGCACTACGAGGGCTCTGCTCTGAGAAGTCCATGTAATCGAACTGGTGACAGTTACGACACTCAAGTGAATCATTCTTTTTCAATCGAGCCCATTCGCGTTCTGCTAAGTGAGCACGACGTGCTTTGAACTTTTCTTCAGTATTGATGGTTTTCGCAATAAAGTGTGCGTATAGCTCTTTAGAAGCCTGAACCTTACGAACAATTTTATCTGTCCACTCATGAGGTACGTGACAGTCTGAACAGATAGCACGAACACCAGAACGGTTAGAGTAGTGAATTGTTTCTTGGATTTCAGCAACGATAGGTGCGTGACAACCAGAACAGAACTCTTCCGTATTGGTTGCTTCCATACCCGTGTTGAATGCACCCCAGAACAAAAGACCACCCGAGAAACCCAAGAACAAAACAACGCCTACCGCTGCTTTACTTGGTGTCGCGAGTCTTTTCCAAAACGCTTTAAGTAATTTTATCATATATAGCCTCTCTTACAGTCCGGCTACGATTAACGCAGTGAATCTACAGGTTTGAACTCGTTCTCAACTAGCGGTTTAGCATTAGCTTGAGGTACGTGACACTGTAGACAGAAGTAACGACGAGGTGAAACATCAGCAAGTACCGCATCTTCGCGGTTCATGTAGTGAGTTACACTCACTTTAGTTGCACCCATTTCTTTTGCGTTTTTCCAGCTATGACAAGCAAGACACTTGTTAGCGTTAAGAGACACTTCATAGCTACGAATAGTATGAGGTACTAAAGGTGGTTGGTATACGTAGTCACTCTCAAGTACTTGGTCACGAGGAAACTTTTTGAAGTCATCTGCTGCGCGAGTTGCTTCAAGTTCACTTGCACCACGTAGAGATTCTACGCCACCAATGCCGCCTGGGTTATCCAGCTCAGCTTGAGCTTGAACTGCACCAGCTAGCAAAAGACCAGCTGATAGTAGGGCAGTAATCAGTTTTTTCATGGTTAATTTCTCCGCCTAAAGGCTAATTCTTTGAGTGGACTACTTCCTTCAAAAAGTGATGAAAAAAGTAGTCGCAATATTAAATACGTTAGATCTTGTATCTAGGTTCTAAAAGCGCTTGGCTCTTAAGAAACCTTAGTGATCTTAACTGGACACTTCTTGTAATCCGTCTGCTTAGACAGAGGATCCGTTGCATCCAAGATCAACTTGTTGATCAGAATTCTTGCATCAAAGAATGGTACGAATACCAAGCCTTGTGGTGGACGGTTACGACCACGAGTTTCAACACGAACGCGTACTTCACCACGTTTGTTTTCGATAAGAACTTCATCACCACGGCGAAGGCCACGAGCTTTAGCGTCAGCAGGGTGGATGTAACAAAGTGCATCCGGTACTGCTTTGTAAAGTTCTGGTACACGACGAGTCATAGTACCTGTGTGCCAGTGCTCAAGAACACGACCTGTACATAGCCACATGTCGTATTCGTCGCTTGGTACTTCTGGTGGCGCTTCGTAAGGCGCATTGATGATAAGAGCTTTACCATCTGGCTTACCGTAGAAATCCCAACCAGAACCTTTCTTAGCGTATGGATCTGAACCTTCTTTAAAGCGCCACAGTGTTTCTTTACCGTCAACAACAGGCCAACGTAGGCCGCGGACTTTGTGGTAAGTGTCGTAAGGTGCTAAATCGTGACCGTGGTCGCGACCAAAGGCAGCGTATTCTTCGAATAGACCTTTTTGAACGTAGAAACCTTGAGCTTGAGCATCGTCATTAAGATCTTGTGCTTCAGACAGTGGGAATGCATCAACGTTGCCGTTTTTGTACAGCACGTCGTACATCGTTTTACCACGATACTCAGGTGCTTTAGCTAGAAGCTCTTCGCCCCAAACTTCTTCAACAGTGAAGCGTTTAGAGAACTCCATGATTTGCCATAGGTCAGACTTTGCTTCACCTACGGTTTTCACTTGTTGGTACCATGCTTGTGTACGACGCTCAGCGTTACCGTAAGCACCTTCTTTTTCAATCCACATTGCTGTTGGAAGGATAAGGTCAGAAGCTTGAGCTGTTGCTGTTGGGTACGGGTCAGAACATACAATGAAGTTGTCTGGGTTACGGTAACCTGGTAGACGTTCAGTGTTGATGTTTGGACCAGCTTGCATGTTGTTGTTACACATTACCCAGTACGCGTTGATCGTACCATCTTTTAACGCACGGTCTTGCGCAACAGCGTGTTTACCCGGTTTAGGTGGGATAGTGCCTTCTGGAAGCTTCCAGATGTCTTCTGCAATCTTACGGTGTTTAGGGTTAGCAACCACCATATCTGCCGGTAGACGGTGAGAGAACGTACCTACTTCACGAGCTGTACCACATGCAGATGGTTGGCCAGTAAGTGAGAATGGGCTGTTACCTGGAGTAGAAATCTTACCTGTAAGAAGGTGGATGTTGTACACAAGGCTGTTCATCCATACACCACGAGTATGTTGGTTCATACCCATAGTCCAAAGTGACATTACTTTGATGTTTGGATCTGCGTATTGCTTAGCCAGCTTGATAAGGTCATCTTGAGATACACCTGACATTTCAGATGCTTTTTCAACGGTGTATTCAGCAACAGAAGCTTTGTAGTCTTCGAAGCTGATATCAGTCATTTTACCTGAGTTAGGGTTCGCAGCGGCTTTCTGTAGTGGGTCATTGTCACGAAGGCCGTAACCGATGTCTGTTGTTGCTTGCTTGAAGTTCGTGTGTTTGTTCACGAATTCCCAGTTCACCGCATCGTTTTGAATGATGTAGTTAGCGATGAAGTTAGCAATCGCAAGGTCTGATTGAGGTTCGAAGATGTAACCTGTGTCTGCAAGCTCGAAAGAACGGTGGTAGTAAGTAGACAGTACGTTTACTTTAACGTGTGGGTGGCTTAGACGACGGTCTGTAATACGAGTCCATAGTACTGGGTGCATTTCTGCCATGTTTGACCCCCACAGTACGAATGCATCTGCGTGTTCAAAGTCATCGTAACAACCCATTGGCTCATCGATACCGAAAGTACGCATGAATGCACCTACCGCAGATGCCATACAGTGACGAGCATTTGGATCGATGTTGTTTGAACGGAAGCCCGCTTTCATCAGCTTAACCGCTGCGTAGCCTTCCATTACTGTCCACTGGCCTGAACCGAACATACCAACGCCTGTTGGACCGTTCTTCTTCAGAGCGGCTTTCCATTTCTCAGCCATTACGTCGAAAGCTTTGTCCCAAGATACTGGTGCAAAATCACCATCCTTGTGGAACTCACCATCTTTCATACGAAGAAGAGGCTGTTCAAGACGGTCTTTACCGTACATGATTTTTGAAAGGAAGTAGCCTTTAATACAGTTAAGGCCTTTGTTTACCGGTGCTTCTGGGTCGCCTTGAGTCGCGACCACTTTACCGTTTTGAGTACCAACTAGTACCGAACAGCCCGTACCACAAAAACGACAAGGCGCTTTATCCCACGTGATTTTTGTTTGATCAGAGCTAGCAATCAGGTTGGTTGCTGTTGCTGGTAGAGTTACACCTGCAACGGCTGCCGCTGATGCAGCTGCGTTTGCTTTCACAAACGCGCGTCTTGTCATTTTCATACTTCACCCTCAAGTTGAGAATTGTTGCTTCCAGTTTCTAAATCCGTTTCGTCTAGTCCAGTCTCGATTTGGTGGTAAACCAAAGCTGTCCCTAAAACGTTCGTAATATTATTAATCTCTTCGATGGTGTCCGTAACAAAACCTTGGTTCTCGGTTTCTAGGACCACGATGATTTTGCCTTCAGGGCTACTGCCGTAGATTTCCGCATTATCGTATTGCTCGATTTGTGCTTTGATCTCGTCTAGATGCTCTGGGCTCACATGCACGACTAAACTTGATATATGCACTTCATTTAGTGCCATAAATTGCTCTCGTTATTTTTGTTTTATGCATTACTCACAAGAATAGCCGAAGTAGGGCAAACTGCTACGCAGGCTCCACAACCGCTACACTCATCTAACTCGATTTTTGGTAGAGCAACACTGCCTGCTCTAAGTTGAAATTGAATCGCCATAGGTTCACACATGTCACCACAGCTTCGGCATTCAACATTTTGTTGGGCCAAGCATTTATCAGAGATAGTTGCTTTTGCCAGCCAAGGCGTTTCTTCCTTGGGTTTAAAAATTGGCTCTGGACAAACGTCTGCACATTGATAACAGAATGTACATTCGTCTTTTGAGAAGTCGACAGTAGGAAAACCACCGTCGCCGACAATGATGATGTGTGTCTCGCAACTTTCGATGCATTTACCACAACGTGTACAATCATCTGCGAAGCTTTCTAGACTTTTAATCCAAGGCAATCGAATTTGGCTTGAATCTACTTTTCGCCTAGAAAATAGGCGTCGTCTCGATAGGTCTACCACTAAATGCCTACTAATGTTGCTAAGATGTTGTAATTGTAGATCATTGTTTCGTTAATATCTTGTCATTTATCCTCACAAGTAGTGTAGTTTTAGAAATATTTGTATAAATACCCCTTAAGGGCTAAATAGGATCCTATATTGTCTTAGATCAATAAATTATGAAGCGTTTGGTCACATATTGAATGGAGCTCTGTTTTTTGATGTGTGACAATAGGTTCCCGATAGCCATTTTTATACCTTCAGGATATTAACCTTGCTTATTAAACCTGTTTCATCTGTGACGAGTACAATAGCTAAATCATTGCTATTTATATTGCTCCTTTCAGTTGCCACCACCGGTTTTGCTATTTTTACATTGGCGTCCAGCCTTAATGATGCCGAGGCGGTTAATGTTGCTGGCTCGATGCGCATGCAAAGCTACCGTTTAGCGCATGATATTCAAATAGAATCAGTGGATTACGATTCTCATATTCGTGAATTTGAAAGTTCCCTTTATTCCACATCGATGACTAATTTGGTGAGTTGGGAAGTACCAACTGATATTACAAATGATTATTATTTAATAATTGGCCGTTGGCATGAATTGAAGCAGGTTTTAAATAGCGAAGATAGAAAACACTACCTGGTACTCGTTGAAAATTTTGTTATTGAAATCGACCGCTTTGTTTTTAAGTTACAAGAATTTTCAGAAAATAAATTAATTAAATTGGCATGGGCTGGTGGTATAGGTCTAGGTGGAATACTCGTCATATCTCTTTTTGTTGTTCATTTTGTACGTAAACAAGTTGTTAAGCCTCTACACGCTCTCGTTAGAGCTAGCCAGAGAATCAAAAATAGTGATTTCGAGGTTAAGTTAGAGGTTACCAACAATAATGAACTGGGCATTTTGACCAAAACATTTAACTCGATGGCGAAAGATTTAGGCGTGCTGTATCGAAACCTTGAAGATGTTGTCGATGCCAAGACGGTTGAGTTACAAAATGCTAACCAATCATTGCAAGCACTCTATTATTCTTCTCAAGAACTCACGGTAACGCGTGTTGCACCAGAAAATTTCAGAGCTATTTTGCAGCACTTAGTCAGCCTAGAAGGGATTGAATCGCTAAGGTTAGAAATAGTTGATAATTCGGGACGTTCTTTGATTATGGATGAAGGTTACAACCCGACTTGCGATTATGAAAAGTTTGAAATGAAACTGGATGATAACGAGCTTGTATTGGGCTATCTGTATTGCTCATATCATCATGGTCATTCAACTAAGACGCTAATTGAGAGTTTTATCCAACTGTTATCGAGAGCTATCTACTATAATCGCGCTCAAAAGAAAGCTGAGCAGCTTATTATTATGGAAGAGCGAGCGACGATTGCGCGTGAACTGCATGATTCATTGGCCCAATCGCTGTCGTATTTAAAAATCCAAGTGACATTGTTGAAGCGTGTTATTGGTAAACTTCCGGAACACAAACATCGAGAGCAGTCAGAGCAGATAGCATCTGAGATAGGGAATGGGTTAGCCGGTGCCTATACTCAATTGAGAGAGCTACTCACCACATTTAGGTTATCCATCAAAGAGGGTAGCTTTGGAGATGCTTTGAGCACCATGCTAGAGCAACTTAGTGAAAGAACCGATGCGAAGATTAAATTAACTAATAACCTTTCATCGCTAGAGCTTGATGCGCACAGTCAGGTTCACTTGCTTCAATTGATTCGTGAAGCAACAATAAACGCAATAAAACACGCCAATGCCGACTTGATAGATGTATGCTGTATCGATGAGGACGGACAAGTATTAGTCGTGATTAAAGATAATGGAGAAGGCTTTGACCCAAGTAGTTCGAAGATGAACCACTACGGAATGAGTATTATGCAGGAGCGTGCGGCAAGACTGAATGGTGACTTAACGATTGAAGCGGCTCAAGGTGAGGGCTGTACAGTCATATTGAAATATAAAAGTTTAAAGGAAGTTAAAGTTGACGATTTGTAAAGTAATGTTGGTTGATGATCATCCATTGATGCGCAGAGGTATAAGCCAATTACTGAGCTTTGAAGATGAATTTGAAGTGATTGCAGAAGCAAGTAACGGTACTGAAGCGGTCGCACTTGCCCATGAAGAAGAACCTGATTTGATCCTATTGGATCTGAATATGAAAGGCATGTCTGGGCTAGATACCCTAAAAGCACTTCGAACTGATGGTTCAAGCGCTAACATCGTTATTTTAACGGTTTCTGATAGCCCTGCGGATATCGAAGCGATTGTTAAAGCGGGCGCTGATGGTTACTTACTGAAAGATACTGAACCCGATGAGCTGATTGAACTGCTTAAGCAAGCACATAGCGGCGATAAGGCATACAGCAGTGTGGTAGCTCGCTATTTGAATGATGCTGACAGTCGAAACGACATCTTCGACCAACTGACTGAACGTGAAATGCAAATTCTTCAAGAAGTCGCGAAAGGTTACCGTAACAAGCAGATCGCCGATCACCTGTTTATTTCTGAATCGACAGTTAAGGTACATATGAAGAGTTTGTTGAAAAAGCTGCAAGTGCCTTCTCGTACCGCAGCAACCGTTCTTTATTTAGAACGTTATGGTGACATGAAGTAGGGCTTGTTCTTTTTAAGTAATACTATTTAAAGCCGTGCTGTTTCAATCCCTTGTGACATTTTTAGTGTCAAGCTCCAATAGATAGAGTTTTGAATTCTCTAATTAATATGACGCAAAAAAGGCGCTGAACTTATTAAGTTCAGCGCCTTTTTGTTAGGGCATTTTATATCGGCATCTCTATCTTAGCTTGTATCAGTCTAGATAGAGTGTTTCTTTAAGTTAAGCTGCCATTGGAACCAATACTAACGTACCAAAGATAACCGTGATAAGACCACAGATTACTGGAACAGAAGTACGTTTTACAACTTCAAACGGGCTGATTTTACCCATACCCGATGTCGCAACAATTACGCCAGATACTGGAGAAATGGTACGGCCTAGGTTAGATGCTTGAAGCATAGGGATGATTAGGAACGCTGGGTTCAAGCCCATTTTCGCCGCTAGTGATGGAGCCAGTTCTACGAATGCATAGAAAGGCGCGTTACCAGAACCTGTCGCGATAGCTGCAGCAACCGTTAAACCTGTTAGGATAAGCATCAATGCGATACCGCCTGCGCCTGCAGATTCAGCAAGACCGATTAGGTTATCAATCGCACCGATAGACATTAGACCTTGAGCAAATACGCCCGCCGCAACCAACAACATTACCACGCCTTTGAACGCGTCAGCCATGCCTTGGTAGCAAGAATCTAAGTCTTCTAATGTTTTCTCGCCGTCAAACTTCTTAACAACGTAATCGATAACTGCGCCCACGAAGATAGAACCTACAACAATGGTGTAGATATCAAGTGAAAGCCCTGGAATCGTGCGGCCGTTGAATAGGAAAACGCCGATGATAGGTAGGAATGGCAGTGCAGCGTAGAAAGCCGGTGCTGTTGTTTCGATTTCAGAAACGTCTACTTTTTCCATTGGCGTGTTTTCTTTTTTATCTAGGTATTTGTTCCAGAAGAAAGCCGCGCCAGCCATCACGATGATTGCACAGATAGAAACAGGCAATACTGTTTGAACAGCAAACACATCAAGAGACATGCCTGATTTTTCAGCTGCGATAACCACATCACCAGAGGTTGGTGAAAGAATGATTGCTGCAGGTGATGCACAAACGGCAACCGCTGCTGGGCGTGAAATACCCATCGCCGTCATCATTGGGAATAGGGTCGCCATCAGTAACACACCAAGGCCTGTTGCAGAACTTACTGCTAGAGACATTAGACACGCTACGATGTAAGCCGCAACAAGAAGTACATAGGGAGATTTAATAGCAGCAAGCGGTTTAGAGAACTGTTTCACTACTACGTTGTTAGCACCAATGTGCGTCATGTAAGAAGCAAAACCACAAAGAAGCATGATTTGCATGCCCAGGCCGCCCCCACGGTACTGAAGCATGTACTTAACAAATTCTAGTGAGTCGGTAACCATGTTACCTGTTGATGCGACTTTAGCTGGTAAGACTGTGTGACCAATAAGGCCGGTAATAAGAAGTAGGGCAAGGCCAGCAGTTAGTAACACGCCCGCTGCTTTATAGCCTTTTACAATAAAGTAACCAACAGCAATGGTAATCACTAATCCGATCAAGAGCTCTAACATAGAAATCTCCACAAAGTTTAAAAAATATAAGAAAGTGTTTCAGAATATGACAATGAATGTACAGAAAACTACACTGTGGCACGAGGCAAACTTGAGTTTGGTATGATCTAAGACAAACATTTTTTTTGATGTTAATTGTGGTTATAAATATTGATTGACTACTGTTGTTTGGATGTTAATAAACAAATTTTAGAGCTCGCTAGAATATAACTTGGATCACCTTTGCTTGTTTTAGTTTCATATGCCAGGAAGAGTTGGATAACTTTAGCCGTTGATGTGCAAATGGTGATAATAGCGAGAAAAAGAGAGTTATGTGGGTCAAGCGACGAATGGGCGGTTTGATGTGAAGAGCACAATCAAAGTGTTACAGCCTTATGATGTTTAAGAGTGTTTTAATGCTATTGAGCGCTACGCGTCGAAACCTGTGATCAAATCACACAACGCGTATCTGGTGTGTTATTTGGTATTAAAGGCGAAAGAAGCTCTAAGTGTGGAAGAGCTTCTTTGGTGCATTCGTTTAGGTAAACCAAAGCCTATAGTATTGCTTACCTTTGGCGTCTTGCGACCAAAGTAAATCGGTAATCGTTAGACGTGAAGTAGTTACGGCTGTATTCAAACACCGTGTTATTGGCGAGGTAACCGCGAGTACGTTTTTCAATGATAGGCTGAGCTGGGTCAATACCTAACTGTTTAGCAACGTCTTCAGGCGGAAGAATCGGTACCAATTCTTGCTCACTTCGATCAATTACCATGCCTTTGGTGTTCTCAATAAAGTCGTATTTTGATGTCTGCATCACTTGATAGGTGAGATCTGGGAATAGGGCAACAGGTAACCAAGTTTCTTCAACCGTGATTGGATTGTTGTCTATGAAACGAACACGTTTTACGTAGAAAACCAATTCGCCTTCTTTGATATCTAAATGCTCAGACATCGCCAAAGAACACGGCTTCATTTCAAAGGCCAGGACTTCACTGTGTGTAACCACATCCAAATGCGCCCACTTTTCTTGAAAGCTCGACTGTTTGTAGATGTCGTAATTGATCTTGTTCTCTTTGACGTAAGTACCGCTGCCTTGAACACTTTCAAGCTCATCGTTTTCGATCAGTAGTTTCAGCGCCTGCCTAACCGTTACACGGCTTACCGAGAATACTTCACGCAATTGCGCTTCTGTTGGGAGTGCTTCGCCAACTTTATATTCTCCAGAACTGATCTTTTCTCTTATTGCATCGGCGATTTGGCGATACATAGGGAGTCTTGCCATTTTTGCCTCATTTGTGCGCTAGGACAACTAGACTTTGATTAACAACCTGTACCTTAAATACGTAAATTTGCTCTATATAAGCCTTGCTTTAAAGGTTAGTGTGAGCATCGTATCGGCGTTTTGTAGTACATATAATACAAATTAAACGATACATAACAAGCTTTCTTAAAGGATTTACCAATACGATTCAAATACAAATTAAATACAAATATGTATTGATGAGATCGTGATCACGGATTAAATGTCTTGAAGTTGTATTATTCTTACCGTCGGCAGGGACGACTGTCGTACTAATCCGTGACTATGGGACAAAGGTTATGAAACTTACTACTCTAACGAATAAGTCGCTCGTAAATCTGCAAACTACGTTTAGCAGTCGAGAAGAAGCGATTTACGCACTTGCTGACCAACTGGATCAGCAAGGCAAACTGCATAACAAGCAAGAGTACCTTGATGCAGTATTTGCTCGTGAAGAGCAAGGCCCGACAGCGCTTGGCGAAGGCCTAGCAGTACCGCATGGCAAGACTGACGCGGTTAAAGAAGCTGGTTTCGCTGTAGCAACGCTTAAAGAAGACATGAAATGGAAAGGCTTGGATGAAGACGAAGATGTAAATCTAATCTTCCTAATTGCGATTCCAAATGCAGAAGCGGGTTCTACCCACATGCATTTGCTTACTGCACTGACAACTACATTGGTTGACGACGATGTTCGCGAAGCAGTATTAAAAGCAACAACCGCTGAAGAAATCTTCGCGCTTCTTGATGGCGACAATCAACAAGATGAAAAACAAGACAACTTAGATACAAATGCCCCGACAATTGTATGTGTGACGGCTTGCCCAGCAGGCATTGCTCATACCTATATGGCGGCAGAGTATCTTGAAAAGGCGGGCAAAAAGCTTGGCTATAACGTGCATGTTGAAAAACAGGGCGCAAACGGTATAGAAGATCGCTTAACGGCTGAGCAATTAAACAATGCTGTGGCTTGTGTTTTTGCTGCTGAAGTGGCGATTAAAGAATCTGAGCGCTTTAACGGCATTCCTCGTGTAGAAACGCCAGTTGCAGAACCGATTAAACACGGTGAACGCATTCTTAATGAAGCGATTGAAGAGTCGAAAAAAGGTAACGGAGCAGAACGTAAAGTTGCTACTGATGACAAACCAAAGAAACTTCCGTTGAAAACTGAGCTTAAACAAGCACTGCTTTCTGGTATTTCTTACGCGGTTCCTCTTATCGTTGCTGGTGGTACTGTTCTTGCGGTTGCTGTTCTTATCGCGCAAATTTTTGACCTGCAAGAGCTCTACGCAACAAAAGATTCTTGGCTATGGATGTATCGCAAACTAGGTGGCGGCCTACTGGGTACATTGATGGTGCCAGTACTGGCGGCTTATACAGCGTACTCATTAGCAGATAAACCGGCACTTGGTCCTGGCTTTGCCGCGGGTATTGCAGCAAACATCATTGGCTCTGGTTTCCTTGGCGGTGTTGTTGGTGGTTTGATTGCGGGTTACGTGATGCGTTGGGTGAAAGAGCATGTTCGCTTAGGCCCTGCGTTTAACGGCTTCCTCACTTTCTACCTTTACCCTGTAATCGGTACTTTGGTGGCAGGTAGCTTGATGCTGTTTGTTATCGGTAAACCTGTAGCGTTCCTAAACCAAGGTCTGACGGATTGGCTGAACGGTATGTCAGGCACCAATGCATTGTTATTGGGTGCGATTCTAGGTCTGTTTGTATCATTCGACTTAGGTGGTCCGGTAAACAAAGCCGCTTACGCATTCTGTTTAGGTGCAATGGCGAACGGTGTTTATGGCCCATACGCAATCTTTGGTTCAGTAAAAATGGTATCAGCGTTCACCGTAACGGCTTCAACCATGATTGCTCCACGCTTATTCAAAGACTTTGAGATTGAAACCGGTAAATCAACTTGGCTACTTGGCCTAGCGGGTATTACTGAAGGTGCAATCCCAATGGCGATTGAAGATCCAATCCGTGTAATCGGTTCATTCTTACTAGGCTCTGTGGTTACAGGTGCAATGGTGGGCGCGGCAGGTATTGGTCTATCGACTCCGGGTGCGGGTATCTTCTCTATCTTCTTGTTACACGATTCTGGTTTGGGCGCATTCTCTGCTGCTGCAATCTGGTTCGGTGCTGCCATTGTCGGCACAGTGATTTCAACCATTACTCTTCTGATGTGGCGTGGTCACGCTGTAAAAAAGGGTAAGTTTGAAGCAAGTACTGCAACACAGAACTAACTGAATTTTGAGTTAGCTGCTAACTCACTGCGAAATCAATATATAAAAAATAACAAACAACTGGCTGTCCTAAATACCTGTGCTCCTAACGGTTTTATTCTCACAGATTCTGGGCGTGGTTTTCTGCACCTTAAATTTAGTGGCAGCCAATTTTAACCCCTTGAAAAACTTTAATTTAGTCGTATTTGAGCTCGAATTTAAGATTTACTCGAAGCGACACATTTAGGTAAATGATTATGACTACATCACGCGTACATATTACTCCACACATGCACTGGGATCGTGAATGGTATTTCACAACAGAAGAGTCTCGTATTCTTCTAGTGAACAACATGGAAGAAATCATGAACCGTCTGGAGAGCGATCCAGAATACAAATACTACGTTCTAGATGGTCAAACAGCCGTTCTAGAAGATTACTTCGCGATCAAACCAGAGAACACAGAACGCGTAAAAGCATTGGTTGAAGCGGGCAAGTTAATTATTGGCCCTTGGTATTCACAAACCGACACAATGCAAGTTTCTGGTGAGTCAATTGTACGTAACATGATGTATGGCATTCGTGACTGCATGAAGTTTGGCGATGCAATGAAGATTGGTTACCTACCAGATTCATTCAGCATGAGCTCACAACTGCCAATGATCTACAACGGTTTCGACATCACGCGTGCAATGTTCTGGCGTGGTTGTTCAGAGCGTCATGGCACCAACAAAACAGAATTCTTATGGCAATCGAACGACGGCAGTGAAGTAACGGCACAAGTGCTTCCGCTGGGTTACGCGATTGGTAAATACCTTCCACAAGATGAAGAAGGTTTGCGTGCTCGTTTAGATAAGTATTTCCCAGTGCTAGAAAAGCCATCTGTGACTAAAGATATCTTGCTACCGAATGGTCACGACCAAATGCCGATTCAAAAAGACATCTTTGAAGTAATGGACAAGCTTCGCGAAATCTACCCAGATCGTGAATTCTCAATGAGCCGTTACGAAGAAGTGTTCGAGAAAGTAGAAGCGGCGCGCGACCAACTCGACACAATCAAAGGCGAGTTCAACGACGGTAAATACATGCGTGTTCACCGTACGATCTCTTCTACGCGTATGGACATCAAACTGATCCACGCAGAAATCGAAAACAAGATTGTAAATATCTTAGAACCGCTAGCGTCTATCGCTTGGACATTAGGCTTTGAGTACCACCACGGTTTGATTGAGAAAATGTGGAAAGAGAGCATGAAGAACCACGCTCACGACTCGATTGGTTGCTGTTGTTCTGACAAGGTTCACGCTGAGATCCTAAACCGCTACATCCTTGCGGACGACATGGCGACCAACCTGATTCACTTCTACAAGCGTAAGATTGTTGACCACATGCCAGATCGCGAAGGTTGCGACAAACTGGCGATGTTCAACCTTTCGCCATACGAGCGTGAAGAAGTGGTTAACACGACTATCACTATCCGTGCTCAAGAGTTATCTATTTTTGATGAAAACGAAAACCCTGTTGAATACTTCATCCAAGATAAACGCCAAATTGACCCAGGTAAAGTAGACCGTCAAATCGTTCACTACGGTAACTACGACCCGTTCATGGAGTTTGATATTCAGATCAAACGCACTGTGCCAGCGATGGGCTTCACCACGTTACACATCCAAGGTAACGAGAAGGGTGCAGTAAAAGTTGCAGAACAAAAAGACTACTTACTAGAGAACGAATACTACCGAATCAATGTAAACGACAACGGTACTCTGACTATTTTCGATAAAGAGACAGAGCAAGTATTCGACCAAGTGCTTCGTTTAGAAGACGGTTCTGATGACGGCGATGAGTACGATTACTCACCATCTCGTCAAGAGTGGCTGTTGTACTCAGACGAATTCCCGGTAGAAACTTCGATTGACCACCAAGGCTTCCAATCGGTAGCGAACATCGCTTTCCGCATGAATGTTCCTGTAAACCTTGCAGAGCGTGAAGAGCGTACGGGTCAAAACGGTTTTGTCGAAGCGCAATGCCAAGTGGTATTGAAGCAAGGCTCTCGCCGCATCGAAGTACGCATGGAGTTAGACAACCAAGCCGACGACCACCGTGTACGTGTGCTAGTACCAACGCCATTTGTTTCTGAAACTGTGGTTGCAGATAACCAGTTCGGTTGTATTACTCGCCCAACCAACGACCCTGCAATGGCGGTTTGGGAGGAAGAGAAGTGGAAAGAAGCGCCAGTTCCTGTGTATCAGTTAATGAACTTTGCTGCGCTAGAAAACGGCGAAGCGGGTATGGCGATCATGTCGAATGGTCTGCGTGAATTTGAAGTGATTGCATCTCAAGGTGACGAAAACAGAGATACCTTCGCACTGACGCTATTCCGCGGTATCGGCGTGTTAGGTAAAGAAGAGCTGTTGCTTCGTCCGGGTCGTCCTTCAGGTATCAAGATCCCGACCCCTGATTCACAAGTGCGCGGCAAGTTAGTGTGTGAATTCACGTTGTGTGGTTTCTCTGGTAACCACATTGACGCGAACATCATGGCGCAAGCACGTGACAATGTCACCCAATTTGAATGCTATAACAAGATCCCTTACAACGCGATGAAGCTAAATGTGGGCGAACAAAACCTACCGATGAGCTTTAGCCTTCTGTCTAAGCAACAATCAGGCGCAGTGCTGAGTGTGCTGAAGAAAGCGGAAGATGAAGATGCACTGATCATGCGTGTTTATAACCCGGCAGAAACAGGTTCAGTATCGGATTCAATCTCTTTCACTCAAGCGGTTTCAAGTTGGAAAGAGACAAGTATGGACGAGCGCGTTCGTGAAGGTGGTATGGCAACTGAAACCTTCGGTGACTTGTCTTTTGGCGAATTAGCATCTTGCCAAGCAAAAACATTCCAAATCAAATTCTAATTTCAATAACCCGCTCACCTTGGTGGGCGGGAATGGTGAACGACAATGAAAATTGTAATTGCCCCTGATTCATTTAAAGAATCACTCGACGCTCATCAAGTTGCGTCTTGTATTGAGCGTGGATTTGCTGACGTTTTTCCTCACGCAGAGTTTGTGAAAATGCCGCTCGCCGATGGCGGAGAAGGCACAGTAGACGTGTTGCTAGAGGCTCTCAATGGTAAGAAACAACGGCTGCAAACGACGGATCCAATTGGACGTGAATGTACGGCTTATTGGGCTTCACTTGAGCAACAGGTTAATGGAAAAAGTGTAAATACTGCTTTGGTGGAGTTTGCCCAAGCATCGGGTTTAGATCGATTAACCGTAGAAGAAAGAGCACCTCTTACAGCATCGTCTTACGGCACAGGGTTGCTGATCAAAGATGCGCTAAATACAGGCGTGGAACAAATCATCATTGGTCTGGGCGGTAGTGCCACCAATGACGCAGGGGCTGGCATCTTACAAGCGTTGGGAGGCAAGTTATTAGACAAGCAAGGCAACGAGCTATCTGGTGGCGGCGCCGAGTTAAGCCAGTTAGCAAGCATCGATCTTGATGGACTGCACCCTAGATGCAAAGAAGTGACGTTCGTGGTCGCGTGTGATGTGAACAATCCACTGTGTGGCGAAAGCGGAGCCAGTGCCGTGTTTGGTCCACAGAAGGGAGCATCAAAAGTTCAAGTTGAACAACTTGATACTGCGATCAGTCACTTTGCCGATATCGCTCAAGCACATACGGGTACTAATCATCGCGACAGCGCGGGCTTTGGTGCTGCTGGTGGTACACCTCTGGGGTTAAGTCTTGCATTCAATATCCAAATTAAAGCGGGTATTGAGATGGTATTAGATGCTTTGGATGCAGATAAGGTGCTTGAAGGTGCTTCACTGGTCGTAACTGGAGAGGGTCAGATGGACAACCAAACTCTGCAAGGTAAAACACCTTTCGGTATCGCTCAGAGAGCCCAACAGCTGAATATTCCAACCATTGGAATTGCGGGCTCTTTGGGGCAAGACGTTGAAAAACTTTACGGCTCAATGTCTAGCTTATTTGGAACCGTACGTTCACCTCAGTCTTTAGACCAAGTTTTATCAGAAGCGAATCAAAACCTGACTCGCACTGCCCGTAATATCGCAGCCACGCTCAAGCTTGGCAGCCAGATTTTTAATGAGAAGTAATTATGTCTCTATTTAAACTCGATAACGTTATTCAAAACTACGCATGGGGAAGCAAAGACTCCATTAACCAACTTTTTGGTATTGTGAACCCAAACCAAGAACCTCAAGCAGAAATTTGGATGGGTGCTCACCCTAATGGTTGCTCAAAAGTAGGCGATACCGGTGAGTCGCTTTCTCATATGATTGATGAAAATAAAATCGATGTCTTAGGCGGGTATACGGCGTCACGTTTCGGTGAATTACCTTTCCTGTTTAAGGTGTTAGCCGCTGAAACACCGTTGTCGATTCAGGTTCACCCCAACAAGCGTAAATCAGAATTAGGTTTTGAACGAGAGAATACACGCGGCATCCCTTTGAATGCGTCTAATCGAAACTACAAAGATCCAAACCACAAACCTGAGTTGGTTTATGCGTTGACTTTCTACAAAGCGATGAATGGTTTTCGTCCAATCGACGATATTATTGCTTTGTTCGAAGAAGCCGATATTCCTTCGCTAGCGATTGAGCTTAATGTACTTAAAGCTAATGCCGACAGTGATTCTCTGAAGTCTTTCTTTAGCGCAATTATGTCGCTTGAAGGTGAACGTAAAGAAGCTGCACTTGATGAGCTTTATGCTGCACATGCGCGGCCAGCTAAAACGGTTATGGGACGTGAAGCTCTGCAATACAGCAAGGAGTTCAAACAGCATTATCCGGGTGATATTGGTTTGTTTGCACCATTGATGCTCAACACGGTTGAACTGGCGCCCGGTGAAGCGATGTTCCTGTTCGCAGAAACACCTCACGCTTATGTTCAAGGCACAGGTTTGGAGATTATGGCAAACTCAGACAATGTGCTGCGCGCCGGTCTTACACCCAAATACATAGACGTTCCTGAGCTTATCGATAACACGATCTTTGAGCCGATTAAGCCAGAAGATATTCGTCTTAAGCCTGTATTGAAAGAGGGCAAGATGAGCTATCCGATTCCAGTGGATGACTTTGGCTTTGATATCTTGTCTGCGACTGATGAGAGCAAGTCACAGTATTTACGTAGCGCGGAGATCTTGTTCTGTGTGGAAGGAGAGGCGACCGTCACTTCAGAAGGACGGTCAGTTTCTCTTAAACCCGGAGAATCGGTCTTTGTAAGTAGTAATTCAAGTGTTTACCAATATCAAGGGAATGGCATTTTGGCTCGTGCTTTTAACTAGTGCCCCCGTGCTAGCGGTCAGCAAAAGAAATGTCAGAGTGCCACTGTAAAGTGGTACTCAATATTGGATTGATGGTTGTTACCTATCTGTCTTTGACAGTCATGATTATTGACCATACCCGCTACTCTGGCGGGTTTTTTCATTATTGGAATGAGCAGATATAAGCTTGTAGAAACGAAAAACCCTGCGTTGAGATCAGGGCTTTTATTGAATCAGTACTGAGTGACTGGTCAGGCAATGTGCGTCATTTTATTAAGCACAAAGGTTTCGATACAGTCTTCAGTCGCAGCCATGTACTCAGCGATGTGTTGGCTCGCTAAGTGTTTCTCTAGGTGAGCTTCAGACTCCCAGTTCTCATGAAAAACGAAGTGAGCAGGGTTACTGTTATCTTGGTGTAAGTCGTAGTTTATACAACCGTCTTCAACACGGGTTCTATCGATCAATTTAATCATCTCTGATTTAACTAACTCAATCTTATCTTCTTTAGAGACGATTGTTGCAATAATAGTCAGTTTGCTCATTTTCAATTCCTTAGGTCTAAACTCAGTAAGTTAAAGTAATATAAGTATAAATTCAGATTGAAGAAAGAGTTCTGGAATCCAATAACTATGGTTCTTGAAGCCCATAATTTAGACTTGAGAGTATTTGGCTAATGGCTAATGGCTAATGGCAAATAGGTTACGCTCATAAAAAAGCCCTCATAGTAATATGAGGGCTTCAAATAAGAGTTAAGCAGTGTCGTTACTGGTGCATTAAGCGGACTATCCTGCCTTAAGTATATTGTTCTATCTTAAGCATACTGTTCCACTGTCATTGCCCAATTTTTTTTCTGTTGCTCAAAATTCATTTTGATTTGTTGGTAACGAACTTTAAGTAGAGAGTGTTCGTACTTCTTCACAACATCTTCGCGTTTGCTTTCAAGTAGCTGCTTTTTGACTTCGTAATACTCGTTCATGTTTGATACTAGAGCATCGAATTCTTGTTGAAGTTTGTCTGCGATTTGTTGCTTGTCGGCACGATGCATGATCTTTTGCTGCGTGCGTTTAAGTAACATTGATGCTTCTGCTTTTTCGATACGAGCTTGAGGGGTTTTCTTAAGCTTGCTTGCCAGTCCCATCAAAGAAGCACTCTTGATCAACCATTTTGTAGGATCGTATTGCCACCAGTAGATGCCGTTGCGGTAATCGTTCTCAAAGATGTGGTGGAAGTTGTGGTAGCCTTCGCCAAAAGTGAGTACTGCTAACACACCGTTATCACGGGCCGTGTTTTTGTCGGTAAAAGGTTGGCTACCCCAGATGTGAGCAAGAGAGTTAATGAAGAATGTCGTGTGATGGTTAAGCACCAAACGAACAGCACCTACGATTAACAACATGCCAAGTACGTCACCGTAAATAACACCCAATGCGATAGGAACACCGAAGTTCATTAGCAATGCCAACAGAACATAGTGCTTGTGCTGCCACATAACAATTTTGTCTTTCTTTAAATCTCGACAATTTTCATAATTTTCATACATCGAGGTGCTGTAGTTACGAATCATCCACCCGATGTGAGAATACCAAAAACCACGTTTTGCTGAGTATGGGTCTTTGTCGTTGTTATCTACATGCTTGTGGTGCACACGGTGATCAGAAGACCAGTGTAACGCGCTGTTCTGCAGGGCAAATGCGCCACCTAGTGCAAACAGGAATCTTAGGCTTGAATGCGCTTCAAACGCTTTGTGTGACCATAAGCGATGATAACCCGTCGTGATTGAAAGGTTACAGAACGTAAAGCAGATCGCTAGCCATATCCAGTGCTCCATACC